>JACCWL010000080.1 GCA_013697645.1 Tatlockia sp.
TAAACTTGTTAAACCTTTTTAGTAAAACAGTACATTGATAAAGTATTAATGTTTTTTAACAGAAAAAAAACATCGGAGATCTTTGTCTTTAAACTTGACAACTCACATGGCAGCCTGGTTAGCGCGCAGCGATAACCGGGTTATCAATCAACCCTCAAAAAAACCACTCTAATTTAGCAAACACCTTGCAATAAACTGTGGGGCTGGTTACCCGGTTATCGCTATCGCGCTAACCAGGCTACATTATGGAAGCTATGAGCCATTTCTTGTAGATAGATTAATTTGCTAATGCATCGGTTGCAGCAACGTACTCATAACCTAAATCAAGGGCCACTGCTTCATAGGTAATCATGCCTTTATGGACATTAAGTCCGTTAAGTAAATGTCCATCACTTAATAGAGCTAATTTAACGCCTTTGGTCACTAAGCTCATTACAAAGGGCAACGTTGCATTATTTAAAGCAAAGGTTGAAGTTCTTGGTACAGCACCTGGCATGTTGGCAACACAGTAATGCACGACATTATCTACAACATAGGTTGGCTCTTGATGAGTGGTTGGTTTACTAGTCTCAAAGCAACCGCCTTGATCAATTGCCACGTCAACGACTACTGAACCTGGACGCATTGATTTTAACATCTCTCGTGTTAGTAATTTAGGAGCAGCAGCACCAGGTACGAGTACAGCCCCAATTACAAGATCTGCTTCAGAAATATAATGTTCTAAGGCTTCAACGGTTGAAAAGATCGTGTTTAATTTTGAACCAAACTGAAAATCAAGTTCACGTAGGCGTGGCAAGGATTTATCAAGAACAGAAACTCGTGCTTCCATTCCCATTGCCATACGTGCAGCGTTAGTACCAACCACTCCCCCGCCTATCACCACCACATTTGCAGGGGCTACACCAGGGACGCCGCCTAGTAAAACTCCGCTACCGCCTTGCGCCATTTCGAGGCAATGCGCACCAGCTTGGATAGACATGCGTCCAGCAACTTGGGACATTGGCGTTAGTAAGGGCAATCCACCATCATTTTGAGTTACAGTCTCGTAAGAAATCGCAGTAACACCTGATTCTTTTAGTAAGCGTGTTTGCTGGGGATCAGGGGCTAAATGCAAATAGGTGAACAACGTTTGTCCTTCACGCAAACGACGACATTCAATAGGCTGCGGCTCCTTTACCTTAACGATTAACTCTGAACGCTCATAGATTTCATCTGCTGAGCTAATAATTTCTGCGCCTGCAGCAAGGTAATGTTCATCGCTTATTCCAATTCCTATACCTGCGCCCTTTTCAACTAAGACAGAGCTTCCTGCTCGTACAATCTCCCTGACGGATGCAGGGACAAGACCAACACGATTTTCTTGGGGCTTAATCTCTTTTGGGACACCAACAAACATAGCTTTTTCCTTATGACAAGATTTTCATATAATAAATTGACTCTAGTTGGACAGGTTTTCTATCTTGGCTAAAGCGCGTAGATTTTCAGCTCAAGCTAGCTAAATGTCAATAAACGCAAACTAGGGACCCTTATCCTTTAGTTGCTCAATCAGTTGAGGAACTATTTCAAACAAATCACCTACTAAACCATAATCAGCAAGTTGAAAAATTGGGGCCTCTTCATCTTTATTGATGGCTACAATTACTTTTGAATCTTTCATACCGGCTAAATGCTGTATCGCACCTGAAATTCCAATTGCGATATATAAAGCAGGAGCTACAATTTTTCCTGTTTGACCAACTTGATAATCATTAGGCACAAAACCCGCATCCACAGCAGCTCTTGATGCACCAACAGCAGCACCAAGCGCATCGGCAAGTTCCTCGATTAATTTAAATTTTTCCGCATTTTGTAAGCCACGGCCGCCTGATACAACAATCTTCGCGCTGCCAAGTTCTGGACGCTCTGAACGGCTCAGTTCTTGTTTGGTGAAGCGGGTATTTTTTGTTTCAATTACTTTGTCTATTCGCTCAATCGAACAAGGATTCTGTTGGGCTTGAATGGCTTCGAAAGCTGTGGGACGAATAGTTAATACTTTAATCTTATCTAATACACGTAAAGTCTCAATCGCATTACCAGCATAAATGGGATGTTCAAAGGTATTTTCATCAATAATGTGACTAACATCTGAAACCTGGGCGACGTCTAAAAGTGCTGCAATTCGTGGTAATACATTTTTACCGAAAGTAGAAGCAGGCGCTAAAATCGCCGAAAAGGATGAGGCCATCGACAGGACTAAATCACTTAAATTCTCAGCCAAATGATGTCTATAGCAGGCGTTATCCACTAACCAGACTGCACCAACACCAGCAATGGCTGCAGCAAGTTCTGCGACTTGCTGGCATTCATATCCTGCAACCAATAAAACGGGGGATTTGTCCAATTGCAAGGCGGCAGCTACCACATTGCGAGTGGCGGGATTCATTATTTGATTATCATGCTCAACAATTACTAAAGTGCTCATCATTCCTCCCTTAAAGCACTTTGGCTTCATTTTTTAATTTGCTAATCAATTCCTCAACAGAACTCACCTTAACCCCACCACTGCGGGTTGCCGGAGCGCTCACTTTAAGTAACTCGGTGTGATCTTTAAGATTTAAATCTAAGGTTTCCAAACCAATAATTTTAAGGGGCTTCGCTTTAGCTTTCATAATATTTGGTAAGCTTGCATAGCGAGGTTCATTTAAGCGCAGGTCAACAGAAACTACAGCAGGCAAGTTCACGTTCAAGGTTTCAAGTCCGCCATCAACTTCACGCACAACCTCAAGTGTTTGCTCATTCACAGCGAGCTGTGATACAAAAGTTGCTTGCGGCCAATCCAACAGGGCAGCGAGCATTTGTGGGGTTTGGTTATTGTCGCCATCAATGGCTTGTTTTCCCAGCAATACTAAATCAGCTTGTTCATCAACCGCGATTTTTTGGAGAATTTTTGCAATATTAAGACTGCAAAATTCCTTGGCTGTGTTAACTAAGATCGCACGAGTAGCGCCAAGTGCAAGCGCATTTCGCAAGGTTTCCTGGCAGGCTTCACTACCAATAGTTACCGCTATAACTTCAGTCGCAACTTTTTGTTCCAGTAAACGGATAGCTTGTTCCATTGCAATCTCATCAAAGGGATTCATGGACATTTTAATGTTTTGCTTTTCAACTCCTGTACCATCTGCTTTCACGCGAATTTTAACATAAGGGTCTATAACTCGCTTCACTGCAACTAGAATTTTCATAGTTCCTCACTGGAATTTCAATAACCGTGCATATTGCCAGATATAGTAGTATCAATTCAAGTAACCTACTAATACTTATTTGTTTTCTTAGATTTGAGTGTTCTTGGTGAAAGAGTAGCCCCTCCGCTCCGATAGCAGAAGTTCCTTGTTACTTTAATGTTTGTAAATATTGACTAAATGCCTCTCCAATTTCAAGATGTTGCATACCCAATTCGACTGTTGCCTGTAGATAACCTAGCTTCGAACCACAATCATAACGTTTGCCATGAAACTGATAGGCTTGTACATTTTGTTCATTTAACAAACGATGGATGCCGTCCGTAAGTTGAATTTCTCCGCGGTGATCAGGAACCGTTTGCTTAAGGCAATTAAAAATTGTCGGAGTAAAAATATAACGGCCAACAGCAGCAAGATTTGATGGTGCCATCTCTCTTTGTGGTTTTTCAATTATATCAAGAATTGCCGAGCAATTTTCAGACGCATCAGCCACTCGCACCACACCATATTGATTAACATCATGCCAAGGAACAGGCTGCACAGCGATTAGTGAATGGCCATCTCTTTTGAAATGCTCAGTCATTGCCGATAAGCAAGGTTCTTTGGAATCATCAATTAAATCATCTGCCAATAAAACAGCAAAGGGCTCCTCTCCTATTACATGCTCCGCGCAAAGCACGGCATGCCCTAAGCCGAGGGGTTGATGTTGCCTCACATAAGTAAATTGAATACCTGGAGGCGATACGCTTTTGACCACTTCCAGCAAATATTCTTTACCCTGTTCTTGTAAACGACTCTCTAATTCAAAGTGTTTATCGAAATGATCTTCTATTGCCCGCTTGCTTGAGCTAGTGATAAAGATCATATGACTAATACCTGCCCGCACCGCTTCTTCTACGGCATATTGAATCAATGGCTTATCGACAATCGGCAGCATTTCCTTAGGATTAGCCTTTGTTGCGGGTAAAAAACGGGAACCTAAACCAGCTACGGGAAACACTGCTTTCTTCACTTGTATCGTCAATTTCACTCCTAGACTTTTGATTCTTAAATTACCTCTTGTCCTGCCTTGGAATGCTCAGAAAAGAGTGTAGGACGCCCCACCGAATAATAATAAGGTAACTGGGCTGCCACTACGGCAGCTAATTCAAAACAATTACGACCATCAACAAGGGGTGCACCGTTTAATTGGTTTTTTAAAAGCTCAAGTTTATAATTTTTAAATTGCGGCCATTCAGTTGCGATGACTAATGCATCAATTTTTGATTTAAGCACTTCTGTAGAAGACTCACACCAACTAATCGCGGGATGGCTAACTAATTGGCGAGCTACTGGCATCGCCACGGGATCAAAAACACGGAGTTTTACACCAGATTGCAACAAATCTTCAATAGCTACAAGACTTGAAGCTTCTCGCATATCATCCGTACCCGGCTTAAATGATAAACCCCAGATCCCTATTGTTAAGCCAGTTAATTTATAAGCAAAATGTTTATTCAATTGCTCAACTACCCAGTTTTTTTGCAAACGATTTATCTTTTCAATCGCGTCTAATAAGTTAGTATCGACATCTACCGATTTAGCAATTTGTACTAAAGCACGAACGTCTTTAGGAAAACAAGATCCGCCATAACCAATCCCTGCCTGCAAAAAGTGAGGACCAATCCGGTGATCAAGAGCAATTCCTTCACGAACTTCATCAATGTTTGCACCTAGCTCATCGGCAAGTCGGCTAATCTGGTTCATAAAGCTGATTTTACAAGCCAGCATTGCATTTGCTGTGTATTTGGTTAATTCAGCGGAACGGCGACTCATTTTCAAAACAGGTATATTTCGTTCCCTACAAGGCTGATAGATTGATTCCAGAACTCTTAGTGCTTTTTCTTCTCCACCAATGATTACTCGATCAGCATTTAAAAAATCAGAGACAGCCGTTCCCTCTCTTAAAAACTCCGGATTAGAAGCTACATTAATCTGAAAGTTCTTACCGCAACGCGCAAGTTCTTTATTGATATGCCTCTGAATCTCATCGCCTGTGCCGACTGGAACTGTTGATTTGGTAACTAAAATTCCTTCTCGTTCTGCTTCACTACCTACTAAGGTTGCCACAGCAAATACCTGGGATAAGTCAGCACTTCCATCAGCAAGGCTAGGCGTTCCTGTCGCAATAATATGAATATTTGTTTCTTTTGTTGCTGAGACTAAATCAGTAGTAAAACAAAGTCTGCCACTAGCAAGTTGCTCTTGCAGTAATTCTGGCAGTTCATTTTCATAAATTGGACAGACACCGGATAAAAGTAATGCAATGCGTTGCTCGTTGATATCAGCACAAATAACAAAATGACCTAGTTTAGCTAAGCAAGCTGCAGATACCAAACCTACATAACCCGCCCCATAAACAGCAATATTCATAATTGTCCAAAAAAACAAATGAATGCATTATCGACAAAACCACTAAAAAGTACAAATAACTTTCTTCGATTGGGTAATAAAGCCGATATCGAACGCTTAATTTTCTAAAAGTAATCCATATCTTGATAAGTTGGGGAGGCGTTCAAGCGTAATTTTAAGCATTACCAGCAGTGGAACAGCAATGACAATGCCACTAATCCCCCATAACCAACTCCAAAAGAAAATATTTAGAAGAATAATTAGGGGGTTTAAATTCAATCGATTACCTAAAAAAATCGGGGTTATAACATGGCCTTCTAAAACACTCAGTAAAAAGTAGAATAGAGGTGGAGTTACTATATACAAATAAGTGTTATAAGTTATTAATGAAATAAATGTAATTATTATAATACCTATTAAATGGCCTACGTAGGGTATGTAGGTTAAAAACATTGCCATAGCTCCCCAGAGCAAGGGATTGGGGAAGTCTAAAAGCCAAAATGTAAAGGCAACTGTAACTCCTAGACCAGCGCAAATAGTAGAAAAAATAAGCATATAGCGCGATACTTCATTTTTAAGTCGAAGGAGAAAAATATTTTCTTTTCCCGACTTCCTTTTGTTAAATAGCATTTTTTCCACATTTTGTATAAACGACTTGAAATATATTAATAAAAAAAATAACAAGATCACTAGGGTAGAGATTGAGATAAGTATATTTGTAGTTAAATCGAATAAGGATGAGCCTATATCAAGCCCTGGAGTGGCTATGCTTACTTCATTTTTCTTATGTGTTTCGGTGATGGATTGTGCAGTTTCCGCTGCTTTATTGATTTGACCTATGGACTCTTTAAGAAATCCAAATTTTTGTTCAATAATATGAAATTGTTCTGGTGCCTTTTCAATCCAGTTAGATGCGGGTTTAACAAGAAAGGTTATTCCTGAACTAATTAGTCCTAAAAGCAAAATTACAATGAGAGCAGCGGATAGCGCTTTAGGTAACTTAATTCTTTCCAACAATTCCACTATCGGGTTAAATAACAAATACAGAAAAAAAGAAAACAAAAGCGGGAATAAAAGCGGCTGAGTAAATTTGATTGCGGTGATAATAGCAATAATTACTAGAGTCTTGATTTCCCATCTTGAAGTAGTTGTATTCAATTTAGTCCCTTAAATAAATCCCACCTAGATCATACTCTTTAATACTACCTTTGAGCCCTTAGCTTAGGCCATTTAATTTTCCTAAACGAGATGCCCTTTCACGATGAATCAGAAATAAATTGCGACTATAAATAAAAACACCTGTTGATTGGCCTAAAATAAAAACCGGATCCCGCTTATAGATGGAGTAGAACAGCAAGGTAATACCGCCTAATAAACTTAGATACCAAAAAGCAACAGGTATAATAGACCTTTTTTCCCGCTCACTTACTAGCCACTGTATGATAAATCGTGCAGAAAAAATGCCCTGTCCCACAAGGCCTATCGCAAGCCAAAGATATTCATTTTTCATTGGTGGAAATCTCCGGTGCACAAGGGCGTTTTAAGAGCCAACGAACGCCGATTAAATCATGGATGCCGACAAACAATCGATTCATCACACCATACTTCGATGCTCCATGCCAACGAGGACGGTGATTCACGGGTAAATTTACTAATTTAAAACCTGCCCGCTTGAATAATGCAGGTAAAAAACGGTGTAAATGATTGAAATGAGGAAGCGCTAAAAACGCATCTCGCGGAAACAACTTTAAACTGCAACCTGTATCAGGACATTCATCCTTTAGTAAACCGCGACGAATTGTATTGCCTATGCGTGATGAAAGTTTACGCAAAGCATTATCATCTCTTTTTTTTCGGTTGCCTAAAACAACTGTGCGCGAATCTTGCAAATGTTCAAATAAACGCGGGATATCTGCCGGATCATTTTGGCCATCGCCATCCAAAGTCACTAGCATAGAATAACGAGCAGCCCTTGCCCCGCTTAACAGCGCAGCACTTTGACCATAGTTTTGTTGATGATAGACCGATCTGAGATTGGGGTGACTGTCCACAAGACCTTTTAAGCGCAGGCTTGTGCCATCCGTAGATCCATCATCCACAAAAATTACTTCATAGAGAAAGCGATCCGCAGGTAGGCACTTTACGATTTCTAGATACAGGTCTTCAATATTATCCACTTCATTGTACACAGGGATAACGATAGACAAATCAATCGGATGGTTAGAGTGCATCATTAGTACCTTAGACTCAAACTTGCCATTATATAGTATGTTTCCAGGCAGGTGTTAGCCAAGATTTAGACTTTAAAAGATATAGTAGGCAACCGATTGCAATCACCGTTAAATAAATTGCAAAAAGCACATCACTTAAGTAATGATGAGTAAGCAAAATTCTTGACAAAGCGACGGATAAACCAAGAAGCATAAAGGCCAAGAAATAACGGGGAAACACAATACCCAAGCCCAAAACTACTGACATTATTGTCGTAGTATGGCCGGAAGGAAACGACCAAAATATGGCCTTCCATTTAAAACCAAAAAAACCATACAAATGCTCACTACTTTGTAAAAATAAATCAGGGCGTGCGCGCCCAAAACTTATTTTAAGAACTAGAGTAAGAATTGCTGGAATAATTAGGCACAATAATAAAAACCAAAAGCGAGCTTCCCAAATAGGGTTTTTACGAATATAACGGAAAAAAAGAGCTAGTCCTAAAAAACTGGGATAATACAGGCCACCTAAACCTATTTTGGTAAGATAATTCAAGCTTGAAAAATTGGTTCGCAAATCAAGATGAAACAAATAGGTGGATATAGGCTGATCATATTTCAAAATCAAGGCTATGATTAATCCAAAATAAAGTACCACAACAATGGGATTTGTCATGGTTTTAAATAAGCGTTCAAAAGGTGACATATTAATTTGCTCCAGAAGCATTTTGTCCTACTAAAAAAAGCGTTAACCAACGACCTTTGCTGTAATTAAATCCCTCTAACCGTGCTAAAACGGGTAAATCCCTTTGGTCACTTAACATACTATTTAAAGCGCTCTCATCGACTAGAGCTAACCGTGAGGGATCGTCTCGCATTAGCGACTCTGCGGTTTTAGAGTCAGTAAATTGCACGGTATGTGTGTTTAAATTAAACACAAGACTTGGTTCTTGGAAATCTACAACGAGCAAAGGTTTTTCATTGGAAATCTTATTTTTATCAACAAGTTGGGCAATGTGATTTGTTAACCATAGGGGTTTTAATTGCGGCAAGAGACTTCCAAAAACAAGAGGATAGCTAATTAGAGCCATCAATAGGACAGCAAGACTAGTACGTTGGAATTCACCATGCCAAGCAAAATAGACAGCAGCAATTGTGCATGAAGTTATCATCACAAATAGAATGATCGCTGTTGCAGTCCATTCTTGCATGAGCAGATAAGGCAAACTTGCCAAGCCTATAGCCAAGCCAATCGATAAGATTCCCCACAAAATTAGTAACAAACGAAACCACCTACCTGATATTTGATCTTTGCTCGATTCAGTAATCGCCAACGCACAAAATAGAGCAATAGCTGGAAAAGTCGGCAGTACATATTGCGGTAATTTAGTTGGCATTATTTCAAAAAAGAGCCAAGTGGGGAGAATCCATGCTAATAAAAATTTAATTGCTTTTTTATGCCGATTAAGGAATGCATAACGCCCACCTTGCCATAGAAAAATGGACGCAGGCCAGAACGTCAGTGGTAAAATCAACAGATGGAATAAAGGTGGTTTGCCATGTGATTCATGCCCTCCTTGTAGTTTGGGCAATAAGTCTTTGTGAATCATTTGAATTAGATAATTCGAATTCTCGGCATCACTAACCATTAGCACCCAGATAAGGCTGAGTCCAATAAATAGAGTTAATCCACTGAAAATATGCAAATTACGTAACCATTTAACGCGTCTATCAATAATACAAAGAGTCAGGATGGATAGAATACCCACTAAAGGAGTAACGCCTTTTAGTACTAAGCCATAGGCCATTGCTAACCAAAAGCACAGAGCCCAGCCTAATTTTGTTTTTATATTTTCTGTACCATCGCGATAAATCATCCATAAAGCACATTGCATTAGCAAAACAGAAGAGAGCAAGGAGGTATCAATAACCGCCATATGCGCTTCAACAACCAACAATAAAGTTGAGGCAAGCAAGACTGCTGCAAGTCTGGCAGCTCTTTCGCTAACAAGTTGCCGTGATAAAAAATAGGTTAACCAGACTGTCAATAACGCGCCCAAGAGAGAAGGTATCCGATACGGCCAGATGGTATTCGCCTCAGCATTGCTAAATAATTTGACTGAACCTGCTTGTAGCCAATTAATCCCCGGCGGTTTTTGAAAACGAGTAATATCCTGAAAGCGAATCTGAAAATAATTTCCTGTCTGTAACATTTGGCGGCTAGCTTGGGCAAAATGTGCTTCATCTCTATCAATCACCGACATTTTGGCAATGCCGGGTATGAATACTAATAAGGAAAAAAGTCCTAACAATAGGTAGATATTTAGTTTCTGCAATGTAATCGCCTGAAATAGAATACTTCGTTAAAATTAAGTGCTCATCTCGTTAGAGAGAATAGCTATGTTTAGAAAAATGTAGGGCCAGGGTTTGATAATCACCTTTTGTGGATCATCACCTTTTGTGGATCATCACCGCTTTTGTGGATCATCACGCTTATGTGTGTCATCGCCGCTTATGTGTGGCATTGTGCGATTTCCGGGATGGATCTCCGCCTACGCGGAGACGACACACATAAAGTGTGGATTCACATCTAAGATGTGGAGGCACACTTAAGATGTGAATCCACACAAAAGCGGGGACGATACACAAAAATGATGACACCGCCCCTGGCCCGACATTTCTCTCTGAACAGATTTGCTTAACCTACCTGTAAAAAGCGCTGCAAGTATATAAGACTAAACTAGTAATTTCTAGCAATCTCCCTCTTTCATACTTGAGCAAAGACACTTCTATCCGCTAGAATGACCGCTCTTTTCTCCACTAATTTTTCCCATGATTGAATTATCTACAGTCCAAAAAATTGCTGTCTGGATACTGCCAGTCCTTTTTGCAATTACAATCCATGAAGCAGCACACGCCTGGATGGCATCTCGTTTGGGTGACACTACTGCCAAAATGCTTGGACGTTTAAGTTTCAATCCTATAAAACACATTGATCTGATGGGGACAATCCTTGTCCCCATCATGGTCCTTATTTTAAGCAAATTTAGTTTTGTCTTTGGTTGGGCAAAACCCGTGCCGATAAATAGCGCAAATTTTTCCAAGCCTCGGCGAGACTTAGCTCTTGCTACAGCCGCAGGTCCTATTTCAAATTTATTAATGGCTTTATTGTGGGCTATTTGCCTTAAGTTAGGCTCAATGAATAATCCCAATGCTTCCTTTTTGGCTTTATTCATGGTGTTATCAGGACAAGCAGGCGTTATCATCAATCTATTACTAGCCTATCTAAATCCACTTCCTATCCCGCCTCTTGATGGCAGTCGCATTCTGGCAAGTATTTTACCTATCCGACAAGCTATGCAATATCAGAAAATTGAACCTTATGGCTTTTTTATTCTAATACTCCTGCTTCTTACTGGCGTTTTGGGTTGGCTAATACGTCCTTTAATGAGCTCATCTATTGCTGGATTGTATTGGCTTTTTAATTTATGAAAATCCTTGCCGATGCAAGCCTGCCTGGGCTTCATCATTTCTTTCCTAAACCCTTCGAACTGAGCTTGTATCATCATCCTCAAGAGCTGCCCTCTCTACTATCAGGACAGGACATTTTGCTTTGCCGAGCATCGCTTAAAGTTACCCAAGAGTTATTAGCACAAACTCATTCTCTGCGCTTTGTGGCTACAGCAAGCTCTGGCTCTGATCATATCGACGAGTCTTATTTAGAACGTAGGGCAATCAAACTAATTGATGCGAAGGGTTCAAATGCCATAGCGGTTGCTGATTATGTTATTGCTACTCTTGTTTTTTTACAAAAATATAAAGGGTTTTCGGGTTCTAAAGCAGGCGTGATTGGTCTTGGTGAAGTGGGTTCTCGTGTGGCTCAACGCTTAAGGGCTGCGGGTATGACGGTGCTTTGCAACGATCCACCTAAAGCAGAATTAGATTTAAATTTTATCAATTCTTCACTTGAAGAATTAACCGACTGCGATTTAATTTCTCTGCACGCGAATTTGCATGATGCATCTCCTTTTCCTAGTAGGAATCTTATCGATGCAAGGCTGCTAAAACAGCTAAAACCGAGTATGGTTATTATTAATGCTGCCCGTGGGGGTATCGTTGATGAAGAGGCCATAGTTAATCAAAATAAGCTTATCTATTGTACAGATGTTTACAATAATGAACCACATATTTACAAAAAGATTATTGATCATGCAACGCTCTGTACACCTCATATTGCAGGACATAGCATTGAAGCAAAATTTAGAGCTGTTGCGATGGTTAGCGAAAAATTACACCAATATTTTAACCTTAAGCCACCAGCACGGAAGTTTCCTGTCATTTCAAAGCCAATTCAGCCCCCGATACCAAACTGGCAGGATTTAATTTTATCTTTATACAATCCTTTAAATGAAACAACTGCTCTCAAATCCGCTAGCAACCTTGAGCTAAGCTTTAATAATTTACGTAAATCACATCAAAACCGTCATGATTTTTGTAGCTATTTAATAGAATCTGCCTCTCAGGAAATACAACAGCTCCTTGGCATTAACCCCGCAAATTAGATATAACTCTTTGATTTAAAATGTTTAAATCACATGCTCTTTGGCAAAACAAATATTAACAAACACATCGGTACAAGTGATTATATCGGATTACCGAATGCCTAAAATAACTGGCGCAGAACTGTTTAAAAAAATTAAAGAATTTTATCCAGAAATAATCCGTTTAATGATGAGTGGTTATGCAGATTTTGAGGTAATTGAAAGTAGTATCAACGAAGGTTCCATTTATAAATTTCAAGGGTTCAAGATCTCTAGTTTAGCTATTTTAATAGTTTCTCAAATAAAGACTTTGTGATCCAATTAACCTAGGCGATAATGAACTAAGCCTGTGCTCTTTTAAGCTCTATAAAGGAATGAGAAAAAATGGATTTAAGGAAACGACTTCAGGAAGAAACAAAGTGTCTACATGACCAAATTGAGCAAACTTTCTTGCTTAAAAAAATTCTGCTAAAAGAAATAACTCTGAGTGACTACCAATTATTAATACAACAATTTTATGGCTTCATTACGCCATGCGAAGCTTTGATAGATTCACTTAGCTGCAAATCAGTTATTAAAAATAGAAAAAAGAAACCTTGGCTGGAACAAGATTTGCACGCCCTAAAAATATCAAACAACACTAATCTTTACCCCTCAGTATGTATTGATTTGCCAGTCTTGTCTGAATATGAACAAGTACTGGGTTATCTTTATGTCATCGAAGGGGCCACACTTGGCGGTCAGCTAATTACTAAAATGATAAAATCTCAATTAGAAATTACAGCGGATCAAGGTGGACGATTCTTTCATGGTTATGGCGATAAAACAAAGATAATGTGGTCTAAATTCTGCATGAATTTGTGCAGCATTACCCAGGCTGAACAGAAAAATAAGATCATTTATTCTGCCAGTGATACCTTTAAAAGACTGCATGAATGGATGGATAATAGGACATTGTCAAAGGAGGTTAGTTGAATGAAGGTTACAGCCATAATGCCCCCTGAGTCTAAAAATTTCTGTGACAATATAAAATTAAGTGAGTTCAATCAAATCCAATCTCATGGCGGCCTTCTTGTTCTTAATAAAAACTTAGAAGTTATCCAGTACAGCGAAAATGTAATGAACTTACTGGATATTACCCTTGAAGAATTGCTAAATTCACCTGTTACTGCTTTCTTAGACGCTGAAAATAAAAATGAAAATATTGCAAACTGGCTAATCCAAAAAAACAATACCTATAAACGAATTAATTGGAAATCACCGCGAAAGACAATCAAAATTTGGGTTTACGCACATCAAGCGCCTGAAGGTGTCATTCTTGAAATAGAGCCACTAATCGAAAATGACATCGACAACTCATTATTAGAGTTAATGCAATATGTTATAGATGGAATGAAAATAACAACATCTAGTCAAAGCATGCAACAGCTCTTACAGAATACTTGTAATGAAATTCACCAAATTACCGGCTTTGATCGAGTTATGGCCTATCAATTTGATAAACTTGATGACTCGGGTGTTGTTATCGCGGAAGTAATCACCAATAAAATGGAGTCTTATCTTGGTCTACATTTTCCAGCAACTGATATCCCGCAGAATGTTCGCGCTATGTATCTTAATATGCCTATACGATACATCCCTTCCATTAACTATAAACTTGAAAAAATTCTCCCTGAAAAAAATCCGTTAACTAAAACCTATTTAGATTTAAGCAACACGGCCCTTAGAATGGTAGCCCCTATCCACTTACAATATTTAGAAAATATGGGTGTAATGTCTGCAGTATCTATCGCAATTATTCATAATAATAAATTGTGGGGATTAATCGCTTGTCATCATAAAAAACCCAAATATTTATCCGTTTATTTAAGACTTATCCTGATGCTAATTGGCAAAACGCTTGGTATTCAGGTTACTTCACTAGATTGTTCAAAAGAATATCTAATTGAACAGAGAACAGCAGAATTACTCAGCTCATTAACAAAAAATATCTCAAAGAAAGAATCTCTTCTTAGTGCTTTAAATTGCTATCATAAAAATATAATGGAACTCGTTGGCACAACGGGCATGTCTATTTATTATCAACGTACTTTATTAAGCTATGGAGAAACACCATCGCGAGAGGAGGTGATGGCCTTAATAGAGTGGTTGAAAGACCATACTCAATCATCTTTTTCGACCCATTCATTACCTTCACTCTATAAGCCTAGTGTGAATTACAAAGATAAGGCCTGCGGCTTATTGGTTATTCCCATCACAAGTTTGCAAAATCATTACATGATATTTTATCGGCCAGAATTAATTAATTCCATTTATTGGGCTGGAAACCCATCAGGATCATTAAAATGTCATGGCAATAAATATTCACCTCGCGATTCATTTGAGCGTTTCATACAAACCTTTACTGATCAAGCTGCACCCTGGACCTCTCATGAAGTAAAAGCCGCTGAATTTATCAGATCAATCGTGGTTAATAAACAGTTGCAAGAATTGCTAAAAGTACAAGCGATGCATGATCCCTTAACCGATTTATTAAATCGCCTTTACTTAGATCAGCGATTAGAGGTTGAATTGAACCGCGCCAAACGTAAGTCACAACAATTAACATTTATCCTCGTAGACTTAGATTTATTTAAAAAGATTAATGATAATTTTGGTCATCAAGCTGGTGATTATCTATTGACTGAGTTTGCTAAATTTATGAAAAATTGTTTTAGAGGTTATGACGATATTTATCGTTATGGGGGTGAGGAATTTTTAATTTTATTACCTGATACTAATGGTGATGCCGCACTAAAAAAAGCAGAAATACTGCGTACTGAAATCAAGCAATTAAAACTGAAATATCGTGGTAAAGTATTACCTGCTATTTCAATTTCTGCAGGGATTGCTGTTTATCCAGACAACGGTACTGATGGTAGATCGTTAATAGCCGCAGCCGATATAGCGCTTTATAAAGCAAAATCATCGGGTCGAGACAAGATAGTTTCCGCACTCACTCATTAAAATAGTTTAGTTACATTTTTGGTAAATAGATGATTCAATGTCCTGATCTAAAGTTTTAAATTCAGGACTAAGATTAGACAAGCGGTTCTAAACGGTTAACGTTTTTTTAAATTACGAATAACCGGTTGATCTGAAAAAGCGTGCCGGGCTTTACCAATTTGCTGATAATTTTCATGTCCCTTCCCTGCGACTAGGACGATATCGTCTATTTCTACAAGACAGTGCCTTAGCAATAATAAGGGAGCTTATTCAAAGTCCCTGACGCACCTAACTAGGAAATCTAGGCCAGTAGGGGCACTATTTGCCGAGTTACCCGTAATATTAAACCTCCACGCATGAAAAGCGGGTGCAGCCCCTAGATTTTGTGTAGAGCTCCAGTACAAACCGAGATTAATGAAATTACCAACCCCATTATCTTGAAGATTTTGAGATAAATTCGCAGTCGCAGGACAGATTAACCCATTGGAACTTGACCCCACTTGGCAGGCTGCGGGTAAATACCAATTCGAAAAACCTTGATCTACCTTATTGTAACAACTCTGCGCTGCAGGGAACTGTCCATTGGGGAAAGACAAAGTTTCAGTATTACTTAACCCATTCGTAAGACTTAGGGCCAAAGTATTCCCACCAACTGTATCCCAAATGAGTTGAGAAACTTCATCTGCAAGAGCGGCCACTTTACCTGCGACGCTTGTGGTAGAAGGAGTGCTATCATCAACAGAAAATACGAACCCTCCTTTATAGATACAACCAAAGTCAAGAACTACTACATTTGAGGTGATTGTATTCGCATTAGTCGATGTGACTTGCAATAAACCTGGAACGGGTGCAGTGCCGAGATTACAAGGGTTACCATCCACATCAAGGGTCGGATTCGGCCCTGGATCGACAGCAATAGTACAGCTATCACCGGGTGCTAAATCACCGCTACAAGTTGAATTGCTTGACGTACCGGCAGGCCATACAGGGGTATTGGTCATTAAACCAGTTGCAGTTGCAGAACCGTTATTTACAACTAAAAGAGTCCTTGTCATTCCGTTAACCACAAGAGCTTCCATCACAGTACTAGTTAAATTCGCAGCTGGAGTACAAACCACTTCCACATTAATAATTGCTTGATTTTGAATTACCCCGATACCATTATTTACAACGCAATTTTGATTAGACGGTTTGCTTAGCACCGTCACTGCGTAGGGACTTCCGGACGGCAATGCTTCTGAAAAAGTAAAGGAACCATCTGCTGTTCTAATTAGCTGGTTGGTGCCGTTATTAGTTAAAACCAAGGTTCCTTCTAGACCAGAGACCACGCCTCCTACAGTAAATGAATTAGCCTGGGGTGTTTTAATAACACGTAAGGGATATGTTACAGAGCTATAGCACTGAAGGGGAAGACCAAGTGTACATACTTCTGGGCCACCCTCTACGTTGCCTGTTAGGGCAGAGCCAATGATGGACAATTGTAAGAAACAAGACTGCTGAGGCCCTAAAATAAAAGGACTGGAGCAATTGCCTGGTGAAAGGTCTTGAACAATGCCAGGATTACCATAAGATGTCATGAAAAGGGTGAAAAATGACTTTTTCGACTCATTAGTAACCAAATACCTGACCGTGTTAACCGAATTTTGAGAAGCAATAACCGTAGTGGATGTATAGGGAAAAAAGCTAAATAGGGGCTCTCTTGCAGAAGAAGTGGCCATATAAAGAATCCCCAGAGCTATAATTAAAGTTTTGCTAACCCATTTCCTTTTCATATAGAGATTCCTTAACCAGTAAAACTAAGAGAAATCAAAACACTATTCGTATACAAATGATTTAAATAGAGTCCCGTATTTAAACTTTGGCCAAGAGCTAGTCCAAGATTTGATTTACCCCAATCAGCAAATTCATATCCAACTCCGATTTGGAAATGTTGATTAATGGCTTTTTGAATACCTACACCAAGAGTATAAGCGAATGAAGTTTTGCTATGATCTTTAAAGTTTGAATTTGGAATAGCCTCAGGTATTAGTGGGGTATTTACGTAATCATAGGCCTGGTTAAAGCCTATACCTACGGAGCCACTTACCCAGGGCGTGAGCCAGTAACCTTATCGAGAAGAAGCTTGCCTTTCGCGGCTACTCGGCCATGTTGCACTTTATATTGATAGGAATAATTGTCAAAGAGAGGATCAGCATCATCCCAAATAATCCCTTGTAAAGTAGTTCTATTGGTAATCGCTCCTTCAAACCCAAGCTGAGCAATCCACTGATTGAATAGGTTTTTTTGTATTCCCAAGAAAAACTCACCTGTAGCTAAAACATGAGAAGATTTTTGAGCAACATAGGTTTTAATAATTTGAGGAGCAAGATAAAATGTTTGAGTTTCACCAGCACTGGCCCAGGAAGGACCACCACTCAGCGTCGCAACCCAAGAGTCTTCTGAGCGTTCTAAAACAGGCCCCATTGTGCCAGCTAGAGAATTTGTTGCAAAAAAGGCGGTTATTAAATATGACAATAGTGTTTTATTCATTACTTTCCTTGTAATAAAAATTTCCTTAAAAAATTGTTTAAACAACTTATCAATAAATAGGATATTATTACAAGTTATTTTTTTTTGTGATTATGGTTTTAAACCTACACCCCTAGCTTTCCACTTTTTAAACTCAAGTTAAATTTTTTTATTTTTTAGATGACGAATTACCTCTTGATCTGAAAAAGCGTGACGGGTTTTACCAATTTGCTGATAATTTTCATGCCCTTTTCCTGCAACTAAAACAATATCATCCTTGTCTGCAAGGCTTAATGCTTTAGCAATAGCTTCTTCACGATCAACTATTTTATAAAGCTTTGATTTTGTTCTAAACCCGTTTTCAATCTCATCAATAATTGCAAGAGGGTCTTCTGTACGTGGATTGTCACTGGTTATGATGGCAACATCTGCATATTGACTTGCGATTTTACCCATCATCGGTCTTTTCTTTTTATCTCTGTCGCCACCGCAACCAAAAACAACTAAAATACGGCCTTTTTTAAGTTTTTGTAGAGTGGATAATACATTTTCCAAGGCATCCGGTGAGTGGGCGTAATCGACTATTACATAGGGTTCTTTGGTTACAATTTCCATGCGACCTGGGGCCGCTTGTAATTCTGCCATTAGAGGAACCACTTTATCGACCGGTAAGCCTGAGGCTAATAAAGAAGAAAATACAGCGAGGCTATTATAGATGTTGAAAAAACCCAAAGCAGGGATTAGCAGTTGGTGTTGACCCCAGGGCGAAGTTAACTCTAGCTGCGTTCCCATCAAACTGACATCCCAGCTTAAAGCTTGTACATCAGCGCCCTCTTTGCTGCCATAGGTGATAATTTGTTCAGCCTTCGATGCCTTGCAAATCAGCTCGCTATAACTATCATCCCGGTTCACAATGGCCCATTTGAGTGTTGGCTTTGCAAATAAACTTGCTTTAGCAGCCGCGTAGGCTTCCATCGTTTGGTGATAATCCAAATGTTCATGGCTTAGATTGGTAAAGATAGCCTGTTGAAAATCGATACAATCTACTCGATGCTGGCATAAAGCATGGGAGGAAACCTCCATGCAAACCTGTTTTATTGCTCCTTGCTCATAGCTATGTAACAACTCTTGCAAACTTAGTGCATCCGGTGTTGTGTTGACTAAAGCTTGCAAAGATCTCGCTTCGCCTTGTCCTATCGTACCAATATAGGCAGCACGCTCACCCAATAAACTATATGCCTGAGCCAATTGGTAGGCAATTGTTGTTTTACCATTTGTTCCAGTCACTCCAGTCACTACTAATTTTTTAGTGGGTTCACCATAAAACCGGCTGGCAATTGCCGCCAGTTTACTTGCAAGTCCAGTTAATGGTACCGAAGGTATTTCAGTCGGTAAATGGCAGTTAGATGGCCAATTTTCTGGCTCGTAAACTAAAGCACTAGCTCCAGCACTAAGGGCCTGAGGAATATAAAATCGTCCATCGGTTTCAACACCGGGATAAGCAAAAAATAAATAACCAGGCTTAATCTGTCGACTATCATTTTGCAGGCCCAGGATTTCACAAACGGCCATGTCAGCATTTACCCAGGGACTCATGAGTTCAATTAATTTCATCTTAACCTCAGCCAATTGCTTGATCAGGGGGTATATCAAGGATGCGTAATGCCCCTGACATCACCTGTGAAAAAAGTGGTGCTGCAACAGAGGCCGCATAATAGCCATTTTTAGTTGGCTCATGAATCACAACAGCGATAACCAAACGTGGGTCAGAAACCGGAGCAATACCAACGAAACTAGCGATATGGCGATTTTTTTCATAGCCATTTTTTCCAGCTATTTGTGAGGTACCCGTTTTCCCGGCAACACGATAGCCAGGAACTCGAGCAGACCGACCGGTTCCTTCATTACCTAGCACGGCTTCAAGCATAGCTAGGACTTGGTTCGCATTTTTTGCACCCAAGACTTGTTCACCTATAGGCTTTGTTTCATTATGGAGTAAGCTGACTGGAATTGAGCGACCTTGATTTGCAAAAACTAGGTATCCCTTGGCCAATTGCAAAGCTGTAACTGACATACCATAACCGAAACTTAAAGTGCTAAGTACGAATGGATTGGCATCTTTGACATTCACAATAGAGCCTTCACTTTCACCGGGATAATTACTTTCAGTGCGTTGCCCAAAACCAAAGCGCTGTAATAAGCCAATTAATTGCTCCGGAGGACTTGCTAAAACCATCTTTGCCACGCCTACATTTGACGAGTGTTGAAGTACCCCAGTCACACTCAGAACACCGTAATTGTGTAGGTCGCGAACAATTTTTCCATGAACGAGCATGCGACTTGGTCGCGTATCGATAACTGTATTAGGCGTGAATAAACCGCTACTCAAAGCGCTAGCAATGGTAAATGCCTTCATTACAGAGCCTGGTTCAAAAGTGTCGGTCAATGCTCTATTTCGGTAACTATCTCGTGTATACCGACCGCGAGCATTGGGATTAAACGAAGGCGCGTTTGCTGCTGCCAGAATTTCTCCAGTTTTTGCCTCAATGACCACCACAGATCCAGATTTTGCAGCAAATTTCTCCATTGTATTTTGCAATTCATGATAGGCGAGATATTGGATGTGTCTATCAATCGATAAAACAAGGTCATGCCCTGGTCGCGGCTCTCGTAAGACATCAAGCTCTTCAATAATCTGTCCCATTCGATCTTTTAAAACTCGTTTTCGACCTTGAATACCCATTAGCCAATCTTGGTAAGCTAGTTCAATACCTTCAATACCAATGTCATCAATATTGGTAAAGCCAAGTAAGGGAG
>JACCWL010000199.1 GCA_013697645.1 Tatlockia sp.
CACGATAGGTGTATAAGGATAAACCTCCCCAGGGACAGGTTGATTTGCGAGCACACGCAGAGGAATATTTAACACATTAAGTCTTCTGGCAACGGCTGCGGCAGTTATGCCTCCGCGACTAAATCCTTCGAAGGCAACTTCAGTGGGAATAAAGGGCTTCAACCTGAAATGTGATAAGGTGCAAATACTCTTACCCATCGTTGTTCTAAATGCTTCTAGATCAAAATAATTGTTTTCATCAAATGCTTCACGAATGTTTCTGCAAATAATTTCAAGATCGGGGAAATAAAACCCATTACCTACGTTCTCATACATGCATCCTTTGATATAAATCCGTACAACATCATTATCAAAGCCAAGGGGTTCGAAGGTTCTCAAACTTTTTTCGCCGTCGGAATCAGAGCCGCCAAAAGAGAATAAAATTTTCATTTAATTAATAGTCAATCAAAGTGTGCAAAACTATAACACATTAAAGGTTGTTGTCAATAATAGTTGTAGGGGTTGGCAACGAAGAAAACCTTAATTAAGTATGTCTATCAACACTAGTGTTCCCCTGGCCCGACATGGGGAGAAACGGTTTAGAAAGGTCGGGCCAGGGGCCAGACTTACGCGTTATTTGATCTTAGTACCAAGGTGCAATAAAAAATCATACGTATCTATGGAGCATACTTATGAGTAAGGCCAGTCTTGTAGCCTGGTTAGCGCGATAGCGATAACCGGGTTATCTAACTTTCAGCTTACTCGAATTCCTGGTTATCGCTGTGCGCTAACCAGGCTAGGATAAGACCCCTTTTAAAATTATTTCTCGTTGTTATCTTGGTCTTCGCTCACTGGACGAATGCGTGCTGCTTCTATGGCCAGTAATTTGAAATAGTCATAGGACATATAAAAATCACCTTGATCACCAGCCTTTTCGCTCCAGGAATTACGTAGAATTAACAAACCACGATGTTCATTGCCATGATCATCAAGAGCAATTGCATCATCATCATATCCTGTAATTACCATTTCATGGCCAGCAAATTTTGGACTAATGAACACATCTCTGGCAATTTCTGAGGTTAAAACCCAAGTATCATTTTCAACATGATGTTTACCAATCGCACCGGCTACCCCAAACTCAAGAGAAGAAAACAGAACACCGAAAGTGACTCTATCACCCTCATTTAAGGAGGCTTTGATTTGGTTTAAAGTTTGATTGGTATCTACACGATCAGAAAAGGCTTGAATGTAGTCTAAGATTGATGACCAGGAAATACGCTCATCAAGATTTTCACTCATTTTACGATATTCTTCGATAGTCAAACTATTTTCAGTTTTCTCATCAGGTTTAATCGGATAGCTATATAAGCCGCCACAACCTTGACTTTGTTCTTGTGCTTTAGAAACGATACCAAACATTTGAATTTGATTTAAAACCGTACGTCCAATAGAACCTTTCCAACCACTTGGGGTATAAGCGTTTTTGGTTAGATAATTACCAAGCTGCAATTGACACAATTGACTGACATAATCTCCCTTATTCAAAATTGCATTTAAGGCGGCAGTGACAGCGAAGGTTACACAGGTTCCGTGCTGGCCCTGATTTAATACAGGTACTTCGTTCATGCCCAAGGCAACTTTAGACGGGTATTTTGTATTTAATGAATTCGATGCAAACTGTTTGGTGTGAGAAAGCGCTGTCTTCGCTCTTTCTGCAAGATTTTTTCTAGCATGGGGGGAAAGCTCAATTTTTAACAATTGAATAGTATCGCTAGTATCTACTCTGGAATTTATAGAATTTGCTGAAGCGCTATTATGAAGTTTTAAAGGAATAGTTCCGACAATCTTTACTTCTTCTGCATAAACAGTAGAACAAACCGCTGACATTAGTACTATGTGACCTATCTTCATATAAAATCTCCAATAAGATTAAGAATCAAAACGGTGAGTTTATCATGTGAAATAATTTTATTCACTAAGAATTAATCGGGATCATAATTAGCAAAATAAACATAGGACTTTAGGCTTGCTTAGAAGCTAAGAGAGCGGAAATTTTTATGCCGGATACATTCGTTAAGCTCTTGTTCCATTGATTGAAATTAGAAATGGCATCTTGAAGCTCTTTAGACCCCTCCGTGCATCCTCCACATTTAAGTCCCTAAATTTTCCTTGTAATGCCTGCAATCGACAAAATTTTTGTGGCAATTTCTTCGATAGAAAAGCGCGTAGAGTTGAGGTAAGGAATGTTTTCAGTTTTGTACATTTCTTCAACTTCAGAGACCTCTAGACGGCATTGTTCAGCAGAGGCGTATTTAGAATTTGGACGTCTTTCTGTGCGAATGTGTTGTAATCGTTCTGGATCGATTGTTAAGCCAAATAATTTAGATTTGTAAGGTTTTAATAGATCAGGTAGGCAAATACCTGACAAGTCATCATCTGTAAAAGGATAATTTGCTGCAAGTACACCAAAATGAAGTGCCATATAGAGGCAGCTTGGTGTTTTGCCGCAACGCGAAACCCCAATTAAGATAATATCAGACTTAGCATAACCACGAATATTAACGCCATCATCATGAGCTAAAGTATAATCGACGGCTTCGATACGATGAGAGTAAGATTGTAAATTGGCAACACCATGAGTGCGCCCAACAGTATAAGATGATTTAACTTGTAGCTCTTTTTCAAGCGGCCCGAGAAAGGTATTAAAGAGATCATAAATATGAGCTTTAGCCTTACAAATGGTTTCAGCAATTTCCTTATTAATTAAGGTCATGAATATTAATGGTTTTGTGCCCGTTTCTTCGTAGCAACTATTAATTTTCTGTAGAGCTTCTTCAGCTTTCTCAACCGTATCAATATATGGTATTGTTCGTTTTTCAAATTCAATATTTTCAAACTGAGTAATTAGGCTATTACCTAAATTTTCAGCAGTAATGCCGGTACCATCTGAAATCATGAAAATATATCGTTTCATTGAGTAGCCTCTTTTTGTAAATATTATTTGATCTAACCTTTATAGCTTTCAAGGACTGACTTGGCAAGACAAATTGCTTCTGATATGTTGATGGAGTCTTATTATTTTCGACGATAAATTTAATAATAATTTAAAATTTCAGGATGAATTAGCATGGAACAAGATCGTTTCCAACAAAACTCTAAACTTTTTGTGCTTGGGTTAATTTCCTTACTATTATGCTTAAGTTTACTAGCACTTGGTCTTTATATTGTGCCTTATCTTCTTTGGGGCTTGCATTACGGTGTGCCTGGTATGGTTCTCGAGCTTCACGAGTGGTTTAAATCTAACTATAATCTTAGCGATGCCATCGCTTCTTGGCTGGTTTTCTTTACCTTTATTATACCAGCTACAATTTGTGGACTTATTTCACAATGGTCATCGAATTATATAGAAAGAAAGATGTATGGGTTGGATGAAGAAAGACCTGAACATCAAATGGAAATTCATAAAGATATACAAGAAACAGTCAGTTTTGGTCTGAAAATATTTTTGCTAATTATTCTAGTTATCTTGGGTGTTAGCTTTGTTGAATGGATGGTTACGCTTCCATCTATCTAGGGGAGTTTTACGATGTTTAAGCGACTAAAGATTAAAAGTTTAACTAAAAAATTGCTATCCATGAAGTCAAATCGTGTTCATAATCAACCTAGTGACGAAATTCTCGCTAAAGAAGTCGCTTTATACCATGATTTAGCGGGAATTTATAAAACGTTAATTGGTCATAAAAATCATCCCTATGCCTCAGAAATGGTTAGAGCCTGCTTGCGTTCAGCTGCTGATTTAGAGGATTCAAAAGCGCAGTATTTGCTAGGTAGCGAGCTTCTAGAAGAAGCTAAATTAAGAGACCATTTGCAACGCGAAGACCTCTTTTCAAGTCCTGCGAATGAACATCAGATGAAACTACTCTATGATGAAGCACTCGTTTATTTACAAAATGCGGAAAGGCTTAAGCACGTTGAAGCAAAACGATTACACGGACTTTGTTATATTAATGGTTGGGGCGTGCAAGCGGATAAGTCAAAGGGATTTGAACTCGTCGTTGACAGTATCGAGCAAGAAAATAGCTGGGATAAAGTTCCTGAAATCTTTGCCTCAATCGGACTCAATAAGCCAGAGTTTTTTTCGGCTTTAACGAAACATAGAAATAGAAGCTAAGGGCTTTGAGTTTATATAGGGATTGTCGTCCCCGCAAAGGCGGGGATTCATCCCCGAATTTAGCACAAACCACCATTATAAATGGATCCCCGCCTCCTTCAATATCCCGATTTGCATATTTAAAAATATATTCCATACTCTTAATGACCTGTAAAACAAGGAAGTCATCATGAACAAAACACGGATTACTCTATTTATAGCTATGTTTTCTTTCATCGCTAGCTCATCTAGCTTTGCTGAAGAAATTCAATCAGTCCGCTGCCAGGCTTCTTGTGGAGGAATTCCAAAAGGACAATGCTTCTGTGTCACAACTGATGGAATCAAGTGTTGCAGCCAGCGTCCTGAAGGTTTCACTTCAAAACAGAATCTGAACTAGTCTTGTTAACCTCGCACTTACAAAATAAAAGATAAATACCAATTCATAAGCGATTTACCCCAAAAAAATGCGATAAAACCAGCAAAACAAAGAAAAGGTCCAAAGGGAATAGGGGTATCCTTGCTTTTGCCCTGCAAGGTGAGATAGAAAAGTCCTGTAATTGCACCTGTTAATGAGGCGAACAGCAAAATAAGGGGCAATTGCAAACCACCAAGCCAAGCTCCGAAGGCTGCAAACAGTTTAAAATCACCATTACCCATGCCTATTTTTGATCTAATTAAATAAAACAATTTAATAAAGAGCCATAAGCTAAGATAGGCCGCTGCAGCACTTAGAACCGCATCAGGAAGACTGGTGAATAGATTTTGCGTATTCGCTATTAAGCCTAGCCAAAGCAGGCTTAAAGTGAGGCTATCTGGCAGTAGTTGATGCTCTAGATCAATAAAAAATAGGCAAATCAATAGCCAGATAAAAACCACGGCAAAAACTAACTGCAGGGTAAATCCAAAATGCCAGGCAGCAAATAATGCGAGTAAACAGCTTAGTAGTTCAACCAGAGGATAGCGTAATGAAATAGGTTGTCTACAATGCCTACAACGGCCACGAAGTAAGAGAAAGCCTATTAGAGGAATATTAAATCCAGCTGGAATCATTGTTTGGCAGGAAGGACAAAAAGAACGAGGGAAAAATAAATTAACTCTATTTTGAGCTTGATCGGGATGTTTTATAAATTGCGAACATTCTCTTTGTAAATCAGCCTCAATCATTAAAGGTAAGCGATAAATAATGACATTTAAAAGACTGCCAATGACTAAAGAAAAAACTGCCAACAAGCCATAAGCAGCAGGTAGATTGAGGATTTTTATAGGACCAATCATATATACTCCACGGAATTGAAGATACTGGATTTATGCAGTTGCTTTTTTTGCCCAGGCACTTTTTAAAAAACTCCCAATAGAATCGCTAAAAAACCAGTATCTACAATCCCGTGGAGTATTATACCACCGAGCCAAGTTTAAAAATGGGAAGATACATCGCAATTACCAAACTTCCGATAATCAATCCCAATAGTGACATAATAATTGGCTCGAGCAAATTGATGGAAAGGTCTAAGCTAGTCTTAACTTCTTCCTCATAGCACTCTGCTATTTTGTTAAGCATAAGCTCAAGTGTCCCCGATTCTTCACCGATAGCAACCATTTGTATAACCATATTTGGAAATAATTCGGTATTTTTCATTGCTGTATGGATTTGCTCGCCTGTGAATAGTGCTAATTTGATTTGTTCCGTGGCTTCTGCGTAGACCTGATTACCTGTTACACCGGCAACAGCGCCTAACGCTTCAGACAAAGAAAGGCCAGCAGCAAAACTAAGGGCCAAAGTCCGTGCAAATCGAGCAATTATTGCTTTTAAAAGGAGAGAACCGAGGATTGGGATTTTTAACATCATTTTATCACTAGCATAACTTAGCCAAGATAGACGTTTTCTGGCAAATTTAAATGCAAAAATCGATGCTAAAATGACGAATAAAATGATTGGCCAGAACGTTTTAAATAAAGTGGATAAGTATATAATTACTCTGGTTAATGCTGGAAGCTCGGCATCAAAACTTCTAAATAATAACTCAAATTGCGGAACAACAAAGATCAAAAGCGCCAGAGTAACAAAGCAGGCAATGATTAACACAAGAAGCGGATAAGCCAGAGCTTTCTTCAATTTTCTTTTAAGGTATTCGATATTCTCTTTGTAGTCGGACACCTTGGTTAACATCAGATCCAATTTACCCGATTTTTCGCCTGCAGCAATTAAGTTACAAACTAGTCCATTGAAAAATTGAGGACGTTTTTCGAGGGCTTCAGAAAAACTTAAGCCATGCTCGACATCGCTTTTAATCTCTTCAATCAAGTATTTCAATAAGAAATTGGTTTGACTGTTGGCAACAAAATCAAAGGACTGAATTAAAGGTATACCCGCCTTAATCATTGTTGCCAGTTGGCGAAAAAAAAGAGTGATATTTGCTGCTGTTATTTTTACAAGAAACAAAGAATTCTGCTTTCGCCTGATTTTTTTAACAACAATTGCACGGTTTCCTAATTCTTTTTTTACGAGAGCAACTGAGGTAGCTTCGATGACGCCCTTTAATTTTATACCCTGATGATTTATGCCCTGCCAGCAATAATAATGCGTATTTGTTTTCATATTTTTATTGTACTGTCACTCGATTTAGATCTTCAAAAGTGGTAAGTCCTTGTTTAATTTTTTCAAGTCCAGATTGATAGATAGAGATCAGTCCTTCAGCCTTAGCTAGCTTTAAAATATCATAGGAATTTGCACCAGAAAGGATAAGTATTCCCATCGTTTTAGTGATAGGCATTAATTCAAATAAGCCTAAGCGTCCACGATATCCATGAGTACATTGTGGGCAACCCGAAGCTTTGTATACTACTAAGCCTTGTGCTTCATTCTCATTAAAACCAAGTTGGATTAGATTTTCAAAAGAGAGATCATCCCTTACTACTTTACAGAGCTCACAAAGTCTCCTAACGAGGCGTTGAGCAATTATTAAACTTAAAGAATTCACTATATTAAAGACTTCTATACCGAGATTACTGAGCCTAGTTAGAGTTTCTGCTGCAGAGTTTGTATGTAGAGTTGAAAATACCAAGTGTCCTGTTTGTGCTGCTTTGATTGCAAGTTCAGCCGTTTCCCTGTCACGTATTTCACCGACCATAATAATATCTGGATCCTGTCGTAAAAATGCACGCAGAATGTTGCTAAAATTTATACCAATTTTAGGATTGATATTGACTTGATTGATGCCTGGGATTTTTATTTCAACCGGATCTTCAGCTGTTGAAATATTTCGATCATTGGTATTTAGGCGACTAATAGCCGTATAGAGGGTTAATGATTTGCCAGAGCCGGTTGGACCGGTTACTAAAATTAAGCCCTGAGGTTTTGCTAAGCTTTGCAGAAAGATCATTTTTTGCGAAGCGTTTAATCCTAGGACATCGATGTCCAATTGAGTGTAATTGGTATCAAGTATACGGATAGCAATTTTTTCGCCATTAATGGTAGGGCAGGTGCTAACACGAAAATCCACCGCATGATCAGGCATTAATCGCAATTGAAAGCGGCCATCTTGCGGTTTGCGTCGCTCTGCAATATCAAGGTTTGCCATTATTTTTAGACGTGCAGAAATCCGAGTGGCTAAATGAAGCGGCGGCTTTGCTATCTCAGAAAGCAGGCCATCTTGGCGGTAGCGAATGCGGTATTCATTTTCATAGGGCTCAAAATGAATGTCTGAGACCTTTTTTTTGATAGCACCTTCAATTATTTGATTCACTAATTCTATGATTGGTGCATCGTCATCCTTGGCTTTTAGTTTAAAAGCGTCTTTTTTATTTAATAAGTTAGCAATGAAAAGACTAAGTTTATCAGCCTCTGCTACTTTTATTTTTAGAGCAAGGCCTGTATGGAATTGGATATCTTTGAAGGCATTGTGCTTTGAAGGATCATCAGTGGCTAAATATAAATAACCATCCTGGACAGAAAGAGGAACAATTCTATGACGGTGTATTAATTCTTCACTAACCAACTCAACCGGAATAGAATCTAAATTAATAGAAGCCAAATCGACCACAGGAAGGCCAAAGTGTTGAGAGACAATGCAGGAAAGGGTTGATGCGGCAATAATCTGCTGGTTTACTAAATAACAGGAAAAACTTTGTTCATTATCCAAGGCAAGTTGCTGATAATTAATAGCCTCATCCTTAGAAAGTCGATTTTCTTGCGTTAATAATTGCGCAATTCCATGCAAATATTGCTCGGTTGGGTTGGTTGCCATATCCATATTTTGCTTTTTTTCAATGTTGCTAACTATAGAGAAAAAATGTTTTTATTGCACGCAAAATTAGTTAAAAGAGGGCAAAAAAAAGATTCTTTCTGCTTTTATTTTCTTAAAAACTTAGTTAGCTTGCTGCATACCCTCAAGATGTGGTAAAAAAATCTAATTTTGCTACAAACATCCAGGAGCGTGCTTTGTCTTTTGATGCTCAGAAAACCAGATTTCGTAATCTTGATGATTGGTTTAATAGTCCGCAGGGCATTAATATAGCTGGTTTTTTTTCATCGGAACTCAATCAGCTGGGTGATTTTCTTCATGGAGAAACCTTATTACAACTTGGAAGCTATGGAAAAAATGACTGGCTTAAAGCATTGCATTATAGTCATAAGTGGCAAGCCACCCTCTATTCGAAATCATCAAATAGCCTCATAAGTTCATACAACCAGCTGCCTCTTGATAGGAACAGTGTCGATTGCGTTGTTGCACCCTTAATAATGGAAGCGTTTAAATTTTCAAATAGCCCAATTGATGAGATTGATAGAATTTTAAAACCCATGGGTTATGTCGTTTTTTTTGGTATTAATCCCTTCAGCCTATGGGGTATTTACCTTCGTTTAAAACGCCATTCCTGTCTGGGAGAAAAAACAAAGACTGTTTTTTCGATACAGCGCGCAATGATTCACCGGGGTTATGTTCAGAGTTATTTATCCTCTTTTTATTATATTCCCCCCGTTTTTACTGCAAACTGGGTAGAAAAATTAGAAATTCTTAATGTGCTAGGTAAAATGGTCTCTCCCTGCCCAGCTGGGTTTTACTGTCTCGTGATGCAAAAACAAGAAACCGCCCATCCCGATCTGCTTTTACAAAATACAGAAGAAAGTTGGGAGAGAGGAAGGGTCTTGCAGCCAAGCTGTTTTAATAAAGAAGAGTTTTAAAGCGAATATTTATTATTCAAGAGTTTGTATAGCTTAGCTAAGTACAGTTATAATAGCGCTTGCTTTATTTTGAGGCTTTATGAATGTCGAATGAATCATTATACCGAATAACCTTTGCTAATCAGGAATCCATTTACGAAATTTATGCTCGTAAAGTCTGCGAGAGTGAAATTTTTGGATTTCTCGAGGTTGAGGAGTTTGTTTTTGGTGAGAACAGTTCTCTAGTTGTAGATCCCTCTGAAGAGCGACTTAAACTGGAATTTAATAGTGTTAAACGGACTTTCATTCCCATGCATTCAGTATTTCGTATCGACGAAGTTAATAAACATGGTTTAGCAAAAGTGCGGGATAAAGCAAAAAATGAATCTAAAGTCAGTATATTTCCGGTACCCGATAAGCGTAGAGATTAGGCATTTTAGCCACTAATCCACGATTTAAATTTGTTAATGTCAACTCTTGGGAAGTCAGATGTCTATTCCAAATAAAATTAAAGAAGTCTATGAAAAAGCAAGCCGTTTATTTACAACCAAAGAAGTAGAGGCCGCCTTAGATAGAATGGCTATCAATATCCATAGCCAACTCCATGATAAAAACCCTGTAATTCTATGCGTAATGGTTGGCGGATTAGTTCCAATGGGTAATTTGCTTCCACGTTTGGACTTTCCATTGGAAGTTGATTATGTACACGCTACTCGTTATCGCGGTGATATTAAAGGCGGAGAAATTCATTGGAAAGTTAAACCAAGCCATGATTTAGTGGGCAGAACAGTCCTAGTGGTTGATGATATTTTGGATGGCGGTGTGACTTTGGCGGCGATTATCGCAGAAGTAAAATCGATGGGTGCAGACGAAGTATATAGTGCCGTGTTGGTTGATAAACATCATAAACGCGTACCCAATGGCTTAAAAAACGCTGACTTTGTAGGTTTGCAGGTCGATGATCATTATATCTTTGGCTACGGCATGGATTATAACGAGTATCTTAGAAATGCGCCTGGAATCTTTGTCGTTTCCCCTGAGCATGAATGAAAAATAATTATTTATGGACTTCATTAAAGGCTCGTTTGCAATTAATAGCCACCACGTCAGGTGCATTTAATTGGCTTTTTCTTCCAGGGGGGCCCGGATTAGGTTCTGAGTCCTTAGTTCCACTTACTCAATTATTAAAATTACCAGGCAGAATCTGGCATCTCGATCTTCCCGGTGATGGTTCGAATTTAACAGAAGATGATAGTAAATTTTTTTCTAAATGGTCAGAAGCACTTAGAGAAGTAGTCAGCGCACTGGATGATATCATTTTAGTAGCGCATTCAACAGGTGGCATGTACGCCCTGGCAACAGAAGATTTAGAAAAAAGTTTAACTGGTTTGGTGCTGATGGATTCAGCCCCCGATGCCTCTTGGCAACAGCATTTCATGCGCCATGTGAAACGACATCCTATCCCTGAAGTAGAAATTTTACATAAAATTTATACAAAAAATCCTGATAATGAAATACTGAAAAATCTGACTCTCCTTTCTGCGCCTTATCTCTTTACTAAAGAAGGTCTGAGTAAAGATATCTCCTTCCTTGAATCCTTACCTTATAATTTCAGAACCTGTGATTGGTCAGCGCGTTATTTTGATACGACCTACAAAGCGAAGTGGATTCCGAAGAATATTCCTACACTAATTCTTGCTGGTGAAGAAGACTTTATCACACCGATCAGTTTATTTATGGAATCAAAAGAGTTTCAAAATCCCAATATTTTGATTAAAACAATCAAAAATGCAGCCCATTTTCCTTGGATAGAGAATCCTAATGAGGTTTCAAGAGCCTTCACTGAATATTTCCAAGAACTACTAAAAAGCTTTGTCCAACCCTTGGCTGGCTGAAAAAGATGTATATATAAATCTTTTTGATATCATTTTGGATTAGCAAAAGATAATATGCCATTGATTAAATGATCAATTCCTAAGGAGATGAGCTGTGAGATTAGAACTAAAAATAACGATGCTCCTCGCATTATTCACCCAATCATTTTCAAGCTTTGCTATGTTTGAAGGAACTTGTCCAGCTTTCGAAGTTGTTAGGAATCCCAGTAGTTAATCCAATCTACCTGGACAAGTACGTCTAATAACTCCCGGAGTTCCAGGGGTATGGTCAATACTAGATGGTCGCGCTGATTTATTAAAATTAGTAATAAATTGGGTTGATGTTTCTCTTGTTAATGGCCGTGTTGTATGTAGATATAAGACCCAAACAATAGAAAACTCTCCTATAAATACAGTTCGTATTAGTTTTCTACCCCCCGCACAGTGGATGGTTCCTGAGTTGAATGAACCTTGGAGGGTGCTTCCTTATCGTACCGTCTGCGGTCCTGAGCATGATAGTAGGGGAGGGCAAAGGGGCACAAGAGAAACTTGTAAATTCATAGGGAGAGTAGCATAAAAATATACGGCCCATGATAAAAAAACTTCTACTGAACCACTTTCAGTCACCGTAGCCTGGTTAGCGCGCTAGCGATAACCAGGTTATTTAACAAATTTCATCAATAATTTAGATAGGGGGGTGTCGTG
>JACCWL010000200.1 GCA_013697645.1 Tatlockia sp.
TGTGAATACATGCAGGATAAACTGGGGCAAGTCTTCCAGGGCACGATTTCAGCAGTTACAGGGTTTGGTATTTTTGTTGAATTAGATGATATTTATGTGGAAGGTTTAGTGCATGTAACTTCACTCAAAAATGATTACTATGCCTTTGATGCAGTAAAACATCGCCTTGTTGGCCAACGCGGCGGTCATGTTTATCGTTTGGGCGATAAGATGACAGTATTAGTGGCGCGAGTAGATTTAGATGAGCGCAAAATTGATTTTGAACCAGCTGAGAGTGGCTCTGTAGATGACTGAACACCATGTTTATGGCTTGCATGCTGTGGCCGCTTTACTAGCAAACCCCCATAGACCTACGAAAAAATTATATGTAAATCAAGAGCGTTTGGATAAGCGTTTAGAGCAAATTTTGAATTTGGCTCTTGCTAAATCTATTCCCCTAGAACGCTTATCCGCACAGAAAATGAATCAGCTCTTTGCTGAATTCAATCACCAAGGCATCGTTGCAAGCGCTGGAAATTTGCCTGATTATAATGAAAGTGACTTGTCATCCTTACTTTCTCAAGCTAAAAAACCTTGTTTATTGCTTATTTTAGATGGGGTAACTGATCCACATAATTTAGGGGCTTGTCTTCGATCGGCCGATGCCTCTGCTGTAGATTTCGTACTAATTCCTAAAGATAGAAATGCCAGTGTTACGCCTGTTGTTTCCAAAGTTGCCTGTGGAGCGGCTGAGTCCGTACCCCTGGTTCGCGTGACCAATCTTGCCCGTGCTATGGAAGTTCTCAAACAAGAAGGCGTATGGATTTATGGCGCAGCCGGTGAGGCAAGTGAGACTATCTATACCCTTGACTTGAAGTCCTCTGTTGCTTTGGTGATGGGTGCTGAAGGGGAAGGAATGCGCCGGTTAACGCGTGAACGCTGTGATGGTTTATTTGCCTTGCCAATGCTTGGGACTGTCGAAAGCTTGAACGTTTCAGTGGCGGCTGGCGTCTGCTTGTATGAATCGCTACGCCAGCGCAGCCTTAAATAATATCAAGACTTAAGGTCTGCTCAGCAGACTCAGTAGAATCCAAGTATTCTTGAACAGTTTTGCCGAGCACACCTTCTTTCGCAGCTCCTTTTTGTTCGTCTGTTAAAGTAGAAAATAGGTCTTTCCCTGTAGAAATATTGATGAGTATTTGATGTACTGCCGCTTGTTTAACCGAAGGCAGATAACCAAAATAACTAAAAAAACTAAAGCAACTTATAAGACGGTTAAGTGGATATTTCTCATCTCCCTTAAAGACCCGATCACTGTAGATAGTCTCTAATTTACTCAATTTGTTTTTTGCAAGGGATCTATCTCCAGCTGCAGTTAATGCATTCTCTATATTCTCTTGGTTAATTAAGATTTTTTCTTTAATAAAGCTTCTTAAGATGGGAATAGTTTGAATAACATGATAACCACAATCTTCTGCATTAAAAAAACCTTGTCTACCAGTATTAATACGGTTTTCAATATCTTGATGATTGAGACCGCTTGGTGCTGGTTTGCTGTCAATGACTAAACGACTGCCACCAGGTTTCTGGTATTCTATGACAATGTGATTTTCCCGCATTCCCGTTTCTATTCTCGGTATGATTACATGGACAGGTAGATGGAAGCTTTGAGTAATTTCTGCAATTTCCTCAGCCTTAAAATCAGATCTATAAGATGAAGTACCATTAGTCGCCAGCTCACCATGAGCCATCGGCGTAGTTACGAGGATCACTTTATCCTCAAGCACTTCTACCCAATATTTTCTGGGATTGGATCCGTATCCATTTGGTTTATAGAGATAGCAATTACCATTTAAAGGATAGGCAATTTGCTCAGGTGCTTCTTCAAAATCTTTGCTGCGCTTAGTGTGAAAAAGCTCGTGCAGTTTAGTCTGCATATCAACACTATGTAATGATAGATCGGTAGAGGGCATGATTTCAAAATGGTCAGTTGAATTAAATTCTATTCTACTGATTTAAACTTAAGCAAATATTAAGTCAATGGCTTAAATTGAATTTATCAAAATAACATCTAGTTTTTTGCGTACTTAGAGAATGCAATTTCTTATTTTTCGAGGAATTGATTAATCGTTTTAGAAAGTCTTTTAACCAACTCATCGATCTCTCTTTCATTAATAATAAGAGGCGGTAATAAACGGATTACTGATTCAGCAGTAACGTTAAATAGGACACCGTTAGACAGCCCAATCGCGCGGGAATCATTGGCCGGTCTATCAAGCTCAATGCCTAACATATAACCCCTTCCGCGGATAGCTTTCACTTTAGGATGCTGACCAAGTTCATCGATTAATTTTTCTTTTAAAATCAAACTATTAGTTTTAACTAGTTCGCAAATTTTATCCCGTTCAATCACTTCAATAACGGTCAAGGCAGTTGCACAAGCGAGTGGATTGCCGCCAAATGTAGAGCCATGATTGCCGGGTTTAAACAGATCAGAGGCTTTTTTACCCATCAAGCAGGCCGAGATTGGTAGACCGTTTCCCAGGCCTTTAGCAGTCGTAATAATATCGGGCTGGACCTTGGCATGCATCGCGGCAAAATAGTTGCCAGTTCTTGCGTTACCTGTTTGTATTTCATCAAGAATGAGCAGCCAGTCATGTTCCTGACATAGCTTTGATAAGGCGCGCAAATAGGCATCGTCTGCAGGGATGATTCCGCCTTCACCTTGAATGGGTTCAATCATAACGGCAACCACATCGTCGCGATTAGCCGCAATCGTGTGAAGGGCATCAATATCATTAAAAGGGGCGCGAATAAAACCAGGGACGAAGGGTTCATAACCTGCCTGGACTTTTCGGCTTCCAGATGCTGTTAGAGTAGCCATCGTACGCCCGTGGAATGCGTTCTCCATTACAATAATTGAAGGTGTTTCAATGCCTTTTTTGTGACCATAAAGGCGAGTAAGCTTAATAGCTGCTTCGTTAGCTTCTGCTCCAGAATTAGCAAAGAAAGCTTGCTCCATATTCGCAATCGTTGTTAATTTTTCAGCAAGTAACTCCTGCTCTTTGATTATATAAGCATTGGAAGTATGTATTAGTTTTGCAGCCTGTTGTTGAATAGTGCGGGTCACATCAGGATGTGCATGTCCCAAACCACAAACTGCAATGCCACTTAAGCCGTCTAAATAAGCTTTGCCCTGCTCGTCATAGAGCCATACACCTTCACCATGAGTAAAGGTTATCGGTAGTGGGTTATAGCTTGTGATTAGTGCCATGAATACTCCTTATTACTATACATCCAAAACTAGCCCAGCTTTTAGCGCAAATTAGCTGCGACAAAATCCCAATTCACTAAAGACCAAAACGCTTTGAGGTATTCTGGGCGCGCGTTACGATAATCTATATAGTAAGCATGCTCCCAAACGTCACAAGTCATCATTGCATGCTGACCGTCAGTCATTGGCGTTCCTGCATTAGAAGTAGAGATAATTTTAAGCTCTCCATCCTTGTCTGTTATTAACCAAGCCCAACCTGAGCCAAAAGTGCCTATTGCAGCTTGCGTGAATTGTTCTTGGAATGCATTAAAAGAACCAAAGGCTTTAGCAATGGCATCAGCTAATTTTCCTGTAGGCTCATGTCCACCTTTTGGACTTAAACAGTTCCAGTAAAAGGTATGATTCCATACCTGAGCGGCATTGTTAAATATTCCACCGGATTTCGATTTTTTGATCACTTCTTCTAAATTTAAATTTTCATATTCTGTATTAGCAACGAGTTTATTGAGGTTATTTACATAGGCGCTGTGGTGCTTTCCATAATGATATTCTAGAGTTTCTTCTGAAATATGGGGTGCCAGCGCATTCATTGCGTAGGGTAAAGCTGGTAAAGTAAATGCCACAGTAGAACTCCTCTTTTTTGGTGAAGTGGTAAGTTTAGCAGGATTAAACATAAGTACTAGGGGGATAAGATTAAAATAGAATAGAGCCTGGGTTGCTTAGTGGTCTTATTTTCGCCATAATTAGCTGGTTTTTATTTCGAAATAGGTGTTCCAGTGGAAACAATTGATAAAATCAAACAGCAGATTGCTGAGAATGCAATACTGTTATATATGAAAGGCAATCCCAAAATGCCACAATGTGGTTTTTCAGCCCGAGCAGTGCAATGCATTGATGCTTGCGGCGTGGACTTTGCCTATATTGATATTTTAGCGAACCCTGATATACGTCAGACTTTACCTCAATATGCCGATTGGCCTACTTTCCCCCAATTATATGTAAAAGGTGAGTTAATTGGTGGTTCAGATATTATTGCAGAGCTTTATCAACAAGGCGAATTAGAGATCTTATTGCGTGAAGCAGTGGAATCTTAATTCAAACACAACTAGATGCTAAAATTTTAATTCTCGACTAAGAAGCGTTAATACCAAAGTTTTTAGCGAGAAAAGTTAGCATTCTCTAGGGTGCATAATCAAGGAGAAAATAGATGAGCGTTTTAGTTGGCCGTAAGGCTCCCGATTTTACAGTACCTGCAGTTCTGGGTAATGGTGAAATTACTGAAAAATTTAATTTACACGCGGAACTTGAAGGCAAATATGGTCTGGTTTTTTTCTATCCTTTGGATTTTACCTTTGTTTGTCCATCAGAGTTAATCGCTCTTGATCATCGTATGCATGAATTTAAAACTCGAAATGTTGCAGTAGTTGGCGTATCGATAGACTCTCAATTTACTCATAATGCCTACCGTAATACTTCTGTTAAAGAGGGCGGCATTGGACCTGTGAAATATACTTTGGCAGCCGATATAACCCACACAATTTGTCAATCTTATGGAGTTGAGCACCCAGTCGCTGGTGTTGCTTTGCGTGGTGCTTTTATCATTGATAAAAATCGCGTGGTGCGATCACAGGTTGTTAATGACTTACCGATTGGCCGCAATATTGATGAATTATTAAGGATTATTGACGCAGTTCAGTTTTTTGAAGAACAGGGTGAAGTATGTCCAGCTGGCTGGGCAAAAGGAAAGGTGGGTATGAAGCCTTCTCCTCAGGGAGTTGCTCAGTATCTTGCTCAACATTCCGAAGATCTCTAATCGCAAAGCGTCAGTTAGCGACTTTAAAGCTCTGCCATCGCGCAGAGCTTTCTTTAGATTGATAAGACACCAATGGCAGACCTTGATGATCAAAACATGTAGGT
>JACCWL010000087.1 GCA_013697645.1 Tatlockia sp.
CGGTTATCGCTATCGCGCTAACCAGGCTACCCGCTATCTAGATTTTTTTTTAAAAAAAGGTCGGCGCCCCTGGCCTGACATTTCTTACCATTGCTTCCATCGTCGGCCCACCGTCCCGCCCTTCTCATTGTAATAGGCCCCCAAAAATCCCAGCTCAGTATATACTTGTAAAACACAAGGAATGGGAAAGTTGAATCATGGCTACGAAGAAACCAATTAAAACTGAAAGCTCCAAACACCAAAAAAATCCACTAGGCAAGCTAAATATACCGGCAAAAACCACCAAAGCTAAGCAACACTATGAGCGCATAGCCTGTGTCTTCCAAGGTGGCGGCGCTTTGGGGGCTTATCAGGTAGGCGCTTTTCGTGCAATTCAAGAACATGGCTATCAACCCGATTTCATTGCCGGTGTTTCTATTGGCGCCATCAACGGTGCAATAATTGCCGGGAATGCTCCTGCTGATCAGCTTGATAAATTAACCGAGTTTTGGGATACCATAGCACCCAATGTATGGGCTAATTCTAAATTGTGGGATGAACCTATTGATTACACCTTATTTGAAAGTCTGCGCCATTTTCAAAATCATGTAGGCGCTATGCAATCTTTAATTTTTGGTCTTAAGGGTTTTTTTAAACCACGTCTGATTCCACCTACAATCTTTACTCAAGGTAAGCCTGATAATCTTAGTTACTATGACACTTCTGAACTTCGCGACACGCTTAAGCGCTTGATTGATTTTGATAGGATCAATTCCAAAAAAATTACGCTCTGCCTGGGAGCTGTGAATGTGGTCTCTGGTGAGATGATATTTTTTAATAACCAAACTGAGGTCATTACGGTTGATCATATTCTTGCCAGTACTGCATTACCACCCGCTTTACCAGCCGTCAAAATTGGTGAAGATTATTATTGGGATGGTGGCATTTATGCCAATACGCCGTTGGTCACCGTTCTCGACGCCTTACCAGAAAAAGATACACTCTGCTTCGTTGTCGATTGTTTTAGCTTAAAGGGAAAGATGCCTGAAACAATGGATGAGGTGGAAGAGCGGCAAAAAGATATTCGCTTTGCTAGCCATTCGCGCCGTTTAACCAACGTCTATAGCAGCCGTCAAAACTTACAAGTCGCCATTAATATTCTAAGTCATCATTTAACCCCAGAAGCGAAAAAGAATCCGGAAGTTCAACGACTATTGCAATTAGGCCATGAGAAACGATTTAGTGTCGTGCATATTATTTTCAACGGCAATCCCTTCTTACATGCGTTTAAAGATTACAATTTTGTACGCTCATCCCTCAACGATCGCCTCAAAACAGGCTATCACGATGCTTGTGTCGTTCTTAGTAAACCCGATTGGGAGCAAAAGTCCAATAAGGAGCTATCCTGTTCTATCTATGGTGTTCCCTTGCAATATTTCGATCAAAAATAGGGTTTTTATTTGAAACAAAAGCGTAAATTTTGAACATCAATAACAGTTCGTGATATTATTCTCGCCTCTTTGCAGGAGAAAAACCTGATCTGTAAATCAAATTTTTTATGAGGCCATACAATGAATTGGGAAGAATTTAGACACTTAGCTCTTATAGCTCGAAACGCCTACTTATGCCGGGACACAGAAGATGCGGAGCTGATATTGCAGGAGTATGAGGCTATTTTTAATAGCTACTTTGAGAAATATCGAGATACAGCAAAAAAATCAACAAATGCTTTTGAACTGTATCAATCGGCTCTCAGGAGTTTAGATAGAAATAATCGGGGTGCTTTAAAGCAATTTAAATCAGCTATAGAACTTGAAATAAACAAGGCTTTTGGTACTTCTTTTTTATCAGCCGACGTCGTGATTGTCGGTGGGGGTCCAATTGGTTACGCCGAGGCCTTCGGTTTTGCAAAACTAGGATTGAAAGTTGTTGTTCTAGAAAAATATCCCGAATTTAAGCGCAGACATACCTTAGTTATGCAAGCCACGCAGCTAGAAAAATACATGCATGCTACAAATACCACCGAAGAGCCAAAATTAATTAAATTACTGCTACAAATTAAGAAAAGTCCCAATATTCGTACTAATCAATTACAAGAAACGTTTAAACAACTGGCCGAGGATGCCGGTGTCGTGACTCTCATAGAGACTGTCAAGCCAGAGACAATTGAAGAACAATTACTGCAGTACCATCCCCAACTCATAATTGGTGCAGATGGAACACATGGCGTTATAAACGACACTTTATTTCCAATAGGAAACCAGATTAAGCATGAAGTTGATTTTGCCATGCAGGTACGATACGAAGTTAACGGCGATCCAGAACGGAATTGGGAAAAATCGATTCAATTTACCCAATCTTTAGCACGCCAAGGTTTAATTGCTACGGAACAATTCGGCCGCCCCGATGAGAAGACAGGCCGCACGCCAGTGACTGTTCAGTTAATTATTCCCAAAGAGGATTTTCTACCTCTTCATAAGGCAGGCGTTAATGCCAAAGAGCCTATCAAACCTTTAAGCGAACTTAAAAATGCCCACCTAATACCTCGCCATCTTGAAGATTTTATTAACAGTTATATCCAAGAAAAAATTAAATCTGGCGATGATATCGACCTTGGCTCGCTACTAATTTCGGTGAATGAATTGCCAGCATCGCGTGCAGCCAATGTATTTACTAAGTATAAAGGAGTTAGCGTTTGTCTAAACGGGGATGCTGCTTTAGGTCTATCTTATTTCAAAGGTTTGAATGCTGGAATTGAATCTCTAGCCATGTTTTTTAACAAGCTAAAGCCTGCCTTTGAAATGGGCTTCTTTGAGTCACTGCAACTACCCTCACTCCTTAGTGCCTATCAGGCCTGGTTTTCGCCTTATGCCGATAAGAAAGTTGAAGAGGTAAAAGGCTACAGTTCATCAAGAATTCGACCCGCTATGAAACTGGTGAAAGTTACTCGTGATATGAAATTATCTTCGATTGCTGACATACAAGGTGATGAAAAACCAGTCCTGCAAGCTTTTTATCGCTTACATGCTAAAGCCGGTAAAAATGAGCGCGTGGTTTTTGATCCCTACCCGCATCGTAGTTATGATCCGAACATTAAATTATTACAATTTGCTTATATCCCTATCACCTATACCCTGAAAAAAATCGCCAAACTGTTCCTTGATTTTTTTAAACCCTATAAAGGACTCTATCAGTTCAAAGAAGATTCCAAACAGCCTTTCAGGGGTTTCGGCAACTTGGGCATGGGATTGATTAAACTGGTTGTTGGTTTCTTTACTGCCAATATTCCGCGTTTTGGTGACGGGTTTGTTAACATCTTAAGAGGACTCATTGAAATCGGCACAACTCCTCTTGCCTTAACTGTGAAACCTTTAATACGGGGTTTTCTTTGGCTTCTATTTGGTTCAGCCAAAGTCGAAAAAGGAGATGGTATTAAAAACTTAGTTTCAATCGGTGAGGCACTTTTGGCAAACCAGGAAGACGATGATTTCTCGCTGATTAAAATGCAGGCATTATTAGGTGTCTCAAATGACATCCATCGTAAATTTGACAAGTCACTTAGGCGTTTTCAAGAGACTGAAGTAGACCAAACTCAAGAGAAAAAGTGTATTCACGCCCTCACTGCCGATGAACCACTGACTCGTAATAAATTCAGGAATTATTTCTCTCTCTTTGGTGGAACCCCGGCTGAAATTTCAAATGAGGACGATATGCAAGAGCTAAGCAAAGTAGCTTCAGGGTCTTGTATCTAATCATTGTAGCCTAGGTTTTTTTAAGGCTATAGGACTTAAGGTATCATCACCTTTTGTGTGTCTTCCCCGCGTAGGCGGGATCCATCCATGAATGTGGCATTGTGCTAATTTGGAAAAGGGAAAGCTCACTAAACCTTCTCTAAAACCTCCTGCAAATGCTTCACCGCTTCAATCTCAATATCGAGATCAAGCGCTTGTTTTGGCGCATTGGCAAAAGGAATAATCGCTCGTTTAAACCCGTGTTTCGCCGCTTCGCGAATACGCTCTTGACCGCTTTGCACTGGTCTTATTTCACCTGCCAAACCGACCTCACCAAAAATAATGGTTTCCCTATCAAAAACACGATTGCGAAGGCTCGATACAACCGCCGCTAATAAGGCTAAATCAGATCCCGTTTCAGTCACTTTTACGCCGCCAACGACGTTGATAAAAACGTCCTGATCAAAAGTTGCTATACCGCCATGCCGATGAAGAACAGCCAGCAAAATAGCTAAACGATTATGTTCAAGACCTGCGGTGACCCGCTTTGCTTGTTGGCCATGTGCTTCATCGACTAAGGCTTGTACTTCAACTAACATCGGTCGTGACCCTTCCCAGGTCACCATCACAGCGGAGCCTGGAGTTGCTTCAGGTTGGCGTGAGAGGAAAATTGCCGAGGGATTGGCCACTTCTTTTAAACCGCGATCAGTCATAGCAAAGACACCAAGCTCATTTACTGCCCCAAAACGATTTTTAATCGCGCGAATCACGCGAAAACGATTATCACTTTGCCCCTCAAAATATAAAACAGAGTCAACCATGTGCTCTAAAACTCGCGGGCCTGCCAAAGCGCCTTCCTTGGTCACATGACCAACGAGAAACACGGCAGTTTGCGACATTTTGGCAAAGCGCACTAACTGCGCTGCTGATTCACGCACCTGCGACACTCCACCGGGGGCTGAGCTTATCGTTTCTGTGAAAATAGTTTGCACTGAATCGATAACTATAACTCGCGGCTTTTCTTTTTGTGCCTGGTCAATAATTGCTTCAACCTGTGTTTCAGCTAATAAACGTAAATTCTCGATGGGTAATTGCAAGCGTTTAGCGCGCATTGCAACTTGTTGTAAGGATTCTTCGCCAGTGACATAGAGTACTTTTTGCGAGGCTGATAAATTAGCTAGGGTTTGTAAAAGTAAGGTCGATTTGCCTATGCCAGGATCGCCGCCAATCAAAACCACTGAACCATCAACTAAACCCCCACCTAAGACTCGATTTAACTCTGATAAACCGCAGTCCATACGAATTTCTTTATCCATGACAACATCAGCTAGGGCAGTCACTGTAGAACGCTGGTTAGCATAGTGCCCCATTCGTGCACTACGTCCACCCGAGATGACATTTTCTTCGCTAATAGAATTCCATCCACCGCATTGCGTACACTGGCCTGCCCACTGCGAAAAAACAGCAGCACAATGATTACAGATAAAGCGTAATTTTGTTTTCATCGTTCCCTTTGACCTAAGCTTTACAAAAAAATTGAGCTTAGGTTGAAGCCTTAACCTTGTCAACTGAAGGGTTCTCTAAACCGTACCTAGTTCGCGACTCAGCATTATCGAGCCCGCCGATTGCAGCCACCAGCAGATTGTGTTACAATGCACCGAACTGAATATATTTAAATCAAAAAATTTAATTAAAGGAGAAATTTATGTCGCAAACTAAAGACGAGAAACCGATTAATTGGGAAGAGAGAGAAGACAAAATTAAAAGCGCTTTGCAAGATGAGGTTCTAAAAAAGCATAGGAACATAACAAAACAATACGAAACTACTGTTACTAAGGAAAAGAAACTAACGCAGGAAAAAGAGGGCAATACAGATTATGATCCAGCTCAAAAACCTAACCAATTTTTTTGGGATAAGGTGGAGACAAAAGCTCGAGATCTAATAAATGATGGACCTGTTGGTTACAGTGACTGGACAGGGATGGAACAAAAAGGCCCTAAAGCATAAATAGTGTAAATTTTAGTGGCTAATAAAGGGAACTTGTTAGCTGGCTAAATGCTGACTGTTCCCTTCAAATGGAATCTAATAAGCAATTTAATTTTATCCAATGCATGAATTTGTTTTTTTAAAGTCAGACAATCTAATTCCTTAGATAGAAATAATGATATTTTATCCGTAACAATTTTATAAAATTGTGCATCACCTGACTTAAGATCTGGCAAATTTTTGTTAATATTCTTTATTAAGTCTGTTTTTTTAATTTGTCTTGCATAAATCAATCGATACTCTAACCTATCCATCAATTCTTCTAATTCCGTTTCATTGGCGCTACAGGTTATCCGAAAAAAACCGCTATTTTCTGAAAGACCAAAATAGGACAAAGGGGCTATCATTAAATCATCAGTAAACAATAAATAATAAGCCAATTCTTCATCAGTAGTAACAAGACCTGTTTTTTCAAAAACACGATATGATTTTTCAGGTAACTTTAAACCAAATAAATCGCTAAAATCACCTAATACATAAAAGGTTGCTTCTATTTTGTATAATGGATCGGGCATATTTGCACCCATTGCATGCAATCGCTTAGTGACATAGCTCACCTTTTTTTCATAAAAGTCAGCTAATTTTTTTTGTTCAATAACATCAAAATTGTTCCATTGTTTCTGCATAAGCTTTTTGGGCTGAACGAGGGGCGTGGATGAAGGAATTGATATTTTTATTTAAAAATTCATTCATCATCCCTTTATCGAAAACTAATAATATCGCCATACGCTCCCCAGCCGCTGATAATGCCTTCGTTGCTGAGCGAAGAATGATAGTTCTGCTTTTTAAATCGGGTGCTATCTTTAAAAAAGAAGGCATCGGTTTAAAAGCCATTTCTGCATAGGCTTCATCAAAAATGATGTGAAGTTCAGGATATTGACGCAAAACGTCTGCTATTTTTTTAAGCTCATCTTCATCAATGATAGTACCTAATGGATTGGATGGATTGCAGATTAAGACCGCTACAGGAACCCCTTTATCCATTGTGGCTAAACAATAAGCCTCTTCAATACTACTCATCATAGATTGTGCAGTAAGCTTATAGGCCGGATTATCGGGGTGGGGCTGAATATTCTGCTGGGACTATTCGAATGAAAGTTGCCTGTCAGTACTTGGAGCGCTACCGCAAAGCAGGACACTCGGCCTCGCTTGAAAAACTCTACCTTCAATTAATGACTGTTTTTGAGGACACCATACAATCTATTGAGAGTTGGCTTAAGGAAAATGGTTAAACTCCTAGTTTACCCCATCTAATAACCCGATCGCCTAAAGATAGGCGAACAATGCTATTCATGTATAGAGGGACTTATTTAGACGCTCACGAAGAATTTATAAAAAAAAGAGAAGCAGTTGGCCACATTTCGATGTGTCCAACTCTAATAATTCCTTATAAATAAGGTGTATTTTTAGTATTTTACGTCAATATAATTCGGAATTTTGTGTGTTATTCAGATATATTGTGATACCGGTTTCAATGTAGCAAACAGTTCTCGCAAGAGCTCGCATGACTCTTTATGGATTCCAAGGCTATTGGATTCTCGAGGCCCCCCAATATTTAATACATAAATGTTATGCTCATCAATCCATGCTCTTAATGTATCAACAGCATCTTCTTTTTTATCTAATCTAATTATTAGATAAGGTTTATGAAGCTCTTGAGCATATTCAATAGTTAGTTTTGTCCCATCTTTTATTTTTTCTGGGAGCGGCCAAGTTGGTACAATAATGAGCGTTCCATCAGAATCACGAATATTTATTTTAGTTCGTTCATCAGGGTTCGTCGTCATTGCTTCCCTTAAAACAGAATACTTATCTAAAATACAATCTTTATTTTCATCTAAGCCCCCTTTGGGGCACCAACCACCTATGTCAATTCCCATTTCTGAAGCAATTAAAAGTCCTGCTTGATCTACACCTGTTTGGCCACCTGAAACTATTTTTTCAATCATTTATCCTCCGGCATCTCATTTGAATATTTAAAAGGGGTAAATTTTTTCGGGAAATCGTAAACATCAATGCCAGTAATTTTTTTAAGATAATCTACGTTTGAGCTAGAAAGCCCATTATTATTAAAAATTGTGCGATTCTATATCCATAAATATCAGCGATAATATCATCCAAAATAAAAAGTAATGGAGACGTAAAAGTTCCACCTAAAACAAAAATAAAATCATTCCCTATGTAACGGTTAGTTAAAATGGCATTACAGATCATAATGCTCATGTATACCATGCTAAGAGAATAAGTACTTTATAACCTAAAGATCCGCCTCAGCTTGATAGGCTGAATAACAAGATCATTCATTAATTTAAAAATAGGTAGGCTATTATTGTTACTCTGACAATTTATTTTCTGCATTGTTAGATCAGGATTTGTGAGTGTTAACATATTTATCTCAGTATTAAACTCTAAATCTAAAACATCTAAAAATGCTCGATTATCATCTAAAAAAACAACCTTTATTGGATGATAAAAGCAGGTGGGTCCCGCATTATTAATAATCATTTCGTAATTCCTCTCATTACAACTCTAATGTCCTTCCACACCTCAAATCTACAATAGGTGCTGGCCTGCATAATGCTTCTTTAACTATTTTCCTTCATTAATTTCAAAGCACTTCCCTTATTCATGATTATCTCCTTTTATTAGAGGCAAAAAACCTAATGATTAATTTGCCGCTATAGCCAGTTTAATGGCATCCAAATTTTTGAATGTGGTTTAATTATTAAGTTTAGTGAGTTGTGTCGAAAAAGACCTGATACCAGATTACCTATTTGATTGTCTTTAGTATCTTATATAGTTGATCACAATAAATACAGATTTTAGTTGCAGCAATTCTATGCTGCAGTAGATGATTTATTTTTTGAATAGTGACTATAATTTTATTCCCAGTGAGTATCACATCCAATCTCGGCTTTTTAAGGTTAACATCTTGTTCTTGTCCTTTTATAAAAAATTATCAAATTATAGTTTGTCGAATCCCCTAAGCTTGATTTAAGCTAGGGGGCTAAGCTATTACGGTTTTCACACTCCACTTGAAAGATTCGATCGAGGTTGAGTGCATCATATTATTAATTGCTGGGTTGAAGAGAAACTGTGGGCTATGGCCGCTGGTTGGTTTGAAGGGAACAGGGTATGGCGGAAAATAGCATAAACTACTGTTATTGCCATGGAAATTAGGATTAACCCTAATAAATTTGCTGCAGATGAGCCAAATTTAATTACGGTTAATGAGGCTAACAGATAGCCTCCCAGTTGTTTAAATCCGCCATTAGTCCCCATGAAAATCATTGAATTAAAAGCACTATTCTGACCAATTATTTCGGGTTGCATATTTCTGGTTAACCAAGTGAATCCTAGTGTTTGGCAACTACTAAAAAACCCAAGGCCAAAAAATAACCCACCAATCAGTACGGGATCTGGTTTCGGGGTCCATAACATGAAAGCGCACAAAATAGCACTCATGCCAGCCCCAACAATGATTATCCATGCGGATTCATTATATTTATCTGCAATAATTCCCCATAATGGTAGGCCAATCATTAAGCCCAAAAACAAGGACATGACAATAAAGGTACTGGTAATATCAGAAAAATGGTATACATTCATCAAAATCACGACACCCCATAAAGTGCCAATAATGCTGACGGGCGTATCAAGCAAAACCACCATCAAACAATCACCCCAATTTCGATAATTTTTAAGAATCGTTACCCAGGTTTTCCGCCATGGTTTTTTAAGAGTCGTACCTGGTTTAGCAATAGGGATTGGATATAAAAATAATACACTACAGAACATCACTACGGTTCCAAAAATGACCATAATCGATGTAGCTCCTTGCATACCAAAGTGATTAACGGCCATAAGTAAGGGATACTGACAAATCAAGCCTCCAAACATTCCGGCGGATAAAAAAAGCCCCATGAAGAAGGTGAAACGTTTTTGAAATAATCCAGCTAAAACACGGATCCCTCCAATAAATGAAAATGTACCTCCGAAAAATCCACAGATAAATCGTGCAACCCACTGTACATAATAATCGTCACTGACCAATAGTAAAGATGCTCCAACAATTGATCCTAAAATGGCCCACAATAGAACTTTCCGCAATTCAAATCGGTCCAATGCAAACCCTGCAGGCAATAAACCTATCATGTCACCATAATAATATGCGGCAGATATGGCACTGATTTGATCATAGGAGATCCCGTGGAGCTTTAAACCAGGAGCAATCACATTAAAATAACTCATCTGCGCTGCTTCAAAAAAATAAAATAAAGTAATGGCAAGGAAAGTCATTAAATTACGATCTTTAACAAACATGGATTTCTCCTTGAATTGATTCATGATGAGTAATTGTTAATGGAATTTTAAATGCAAAGAATTTTGGGATAATACCAATCTTATGGAATTCACAAAACCGTTGTAATTTGGGTTCATTTGAGTGACTTGTAACTAAAAATATACGATTGTTTGGATTATTTAATACAATCACCATATTCGCTAATTCTATGCCAGTATATGCTTCATCTGAGAATTCATAATCAATTAAATAGGTACAACCAAGTTTGCCTTGTTTTTTTATTTCTCTAATCAATGTTTCTTTATTATGGCAATAATGAAGATTTATCTCTAAACCTATTAATTGAAACTGCTCCTGCCAAGCGTGAAAAACAGATACATTATCATCGACACAAATGACAGTGTCATTTATTTTAAAAGCTAGGTTTTCAACAAACCACGGCGGAGGTCTGTGTGAAGGTAACTTAATGTGCACCTTACATCCATTGGGTGTGTTTGGTAGTAATTCTATCGAACCAGACCATTTAGTGAGCCAATTTTTAGCATGGTATAAACCCAATCCAGAGCCATGTTGCTTGGTTGTGAATCCCTGATCAAATATTGAATTTAATATCGATTTCGGCATTCCTTCACCGCTATCTGAGATGGTAATTAGAACCTTGTCATTTTCTTCTCCAACATAAATTGAAATTTCTCCATTTTGCAAATTGATAGCTTCATAGGCATTATTGATTATGTTAGTTACTATTCGTTTCAACTCTGTTGGAATAACACTAACAAATAAATTGTAGCAACCGGGCTCAAAATCATTAACAAGTCTAATTGGTTTTTCTGAGAATGCTTCCTGTCGCTCCCACAGCACATAATCAAGTATAGCAACCACTTGGGCAACACACCTTTCAGTAGAATGATTACCTTCTATATATTTTTTTTCTAAATTATCTACGATGTTCTTCATATGATTTAATGCCCCTCTAAATAATATTCGCTTGGGCTCCTCAACTTCAGGCATCCGTTTTATTACTATGTCTAAAGCCATTAAAGGCGAGCGAATATCATGGGCAACCTGAGCGGCTAGTTTAGTCTCACGCTCAAGTTGAAAAAGAAGAGCGTCTAGTGCGTGATTAATAAAATTATTTAATACTTCAAATTCGTGAACACGAGAAAAAAAAATAGCTTTCTCTCCTCGTTCTTTTGTATTGGTAGATGAAATTCTGTCCATAAAATATCGTATGGGAAGCAAGATAAAACTTGAAAACCAATTGCCTAAGAGAACAGAGGTAATCATCGTAAACATGAGTACAATGGGTAAATTCCATAGCAGCAAATGCATATCAATAGTCTCATTGTGCAGTTTAAGAAATGAGAGAAATAAAAATCCAATCAGAAAGGCAATGAGTGAAGTGGTTGACATCCAAGTACTACAACTGGCCTGAATAGAGCGGTCATGGCAAAACTCGAAAGGTTTATTTTTAAGACAATAAATCAGGCCAAATAACATAGACCATACGCCTAACACCCAAACAATATGCACCCATCTTACTGAAGAGACGATATCCATCTGAAACATAAATAAGCATCGAATCGTTAAATCGGTAGAAATGAGCATCAAACAACCCAATGTTAATAATATAATAGATAGAGAAGTTGATCTTGAAAGACAAATAATAGCAAGAACCCAGCTTAACATATTGAGACTAATGCTGGCACTTTGGTACCAAGTTGTTCCTACTGTTAATCCATTGCCAGTAAAAAAATAATATAAAAGAATACAGACAGTAGTGATAACAAATAATAAATATGGCAAATTGTATAATGATATAAATTTAATCCTTTGTTTTTTAATAAGAAAGAACCAATTGGCAGCTTGAAGGGAGTGGAAAATTAATATTGGTAGAACGACAATCATCCCATTGCTGCTTTTTATGTCATAATTATTTATCCTATATACGTAGTTATAATAAATATCACCAAAAGCTAGACTAAAGAAAGCGATGGCATTCAAAGTAAAAAAAATCCTATTTTTTGGATTATTGTAAATTACACACCGGAGTGATAACGCAGCACAAATAATGTCTCCCATAATTTGAAAGGCACTGGTTAAAATTACATTGCTAAGCACTTATTCGACCTTAATATCTGTATTTAATAATTTAGTTCCGCAATAAATGCGTGGATAAACCATGGTTGGAAATTACAGCATAGCTATGGAGACTAAGCTGAGTAAATAATTTAGTACAAAAATCATTCTCATATAAATAGATTTTCGCTGGTAGCTTATGACTTAGATCATCTCTGATTTCTAAATTATACATAGGCCCTCTTGAACCATTAAGAATACTAACTTGTAGTTAATGTCATTTACAATTTACAACGGCCCAATAATAGTTCTCTCTCCCGGAAATTACTTGAGATGTGTAAAAATGATCTACCCATTTGTCTGGCTCAACATCCCAGGATTCTATTCCTACACCAAAAAACGGTATTTTTTTCCCTTCAGACACCTCATGAAATAACTCGTTATAGTTTTCAAAGATCTCATCATTTAACCGTAAAAATTCACTTTTATCTGACATGCTCTGCGCAACAAAGTAAACAGCTTTACCTAGGTTATCTATAACGAGAAAGCTTCCCTGTTTGTTGACTAAACAAAACTCTACAATGGAATGTTCTTTGCGCCATGTATTGAAGAAATTTATAAAGGTATTATCGGTGAGCAAGGAAGGCCGTGATGCCTCAATATGCGAAATAATATCTGAAGTTTTATTGTAAAAATACTGATTTATTAAATCCTCAATGTAATCCTCAAGTTTGATCGATACATCAAGATCCTTCTGCACAAATTTATCAATTAATCCTTGATTGAATGCCTCAATCGCTTCTTCATGGGAAGCTTCGCCAGTTAATAATATTTTCTTTATCGGGCTACTGCCAAGTTGTTTACAAACTTCTAATCCATTAAGCTCCGGCATATAATAATCAGTAATTAAGACGGCAATTTCACTGGATTTATCAGCCTTATTTATTATGCTTTTAATATTGGGGATATCAATGTCAACAGGGTAATGATCATTGGCTCCATATAGATCGCTTTCAGTAAATTCCTTTTTTAAAGATATATTCGAAAGAGGTGATTCATAGGATTGAAGAAATTCAACTGCTTCACGAGGATCATTAAATGAAAGGCAATTATATTTTTCACGGAAATTAAATTTAACGGCTTCCAAAAACATTTGGTCATCATCAATCCAACAAATTGTTGGTTTAAAATAAAATAACGGGAGTGATTCTTTCATGGTGGTCCTTCATTTTTTGTCTTGTTTTAGTTCTACCCTGTACTGAACGATCACACCTAAAATCTTATATTCTGATGTCAAAGGTACAATATCGATTCCTTTAACTAGTGATTTTAAATATATTTGGTCAGCTTCAATAATGTATTTTTTAATACAAGCCCTACCATGCTCAGTTTTAGCAACAATGACAAAGTCGCTTGATTCTGGAGTCATTTCAGGCTCTACAAGGATAAGAGCATTCTCAGGGAAAAAAGCTAAATCACTTTCCTCAACTCTAAGTGAGAAGCTTCGGTCACTGACATTTTTCTCTATTGGTGTTCTTTGATTTATTTTTATGTAATCCAGGGCTGAAAATTGAACACACTCTCGCCAGGATAAAAGTGGAATTGATTTTAATCCATAAACTTTCGGGTTAATGTTGCTAATAAATTCTCCTTCACACGCCAATAATTCACTTATTGTCATCGAGAAATATTCTGCGATTGGAAGTAGGGTAGAAACCGTAGGGTTGGATTGCTCATTATTTCTAATACGCTTTATTGTGGTCGCCGGCAGACCAGTCAATCTGGCCAGCTCGCTGGAATTAATTCTAGCTCTGGCCATTAGAGTATTTAGATTGTCGCTTAAGTTTTTAAGCATAGATTCAAAAATCAGGAAAATTTGTCAGTGATTATACTATCTTGTCTTTGGGTGGTAAATGGTCGAATAAATTAAATATGAAAATATTTTTCTGCATGTGTGGTTTTTACGACTATATTAGGGCGATAGTGTGGTAAGTGGACCACCAATTTCGCCTACCGTAAATAAAAATTATCCCCCTAAAGTAGCGTTTTTTATATCACTTGGCCTTTGAGAAAACAAGTTGATATTAATTCTTTCATTTTGTGCAATACAAGGATTAAGCATCTGCATGTTAATTCCAACTATAATTCCTATCTTGATTCTTTTTGGGAAAAGAAATTATATCAATTTTTTGAGCTAAACCGTTCTCTTGAAAGCCTTGAGGGTAATGTCTTCACACCAGAAGAGGGATTATTAACTATTATTACTCAGGTAATGGAAGAAGAGGGAATTCAACAGGGTTGTATGATTATTACTAGGAAGGGTCAAGAGCGCTTTAATTCAATTAATGCCGTTTCGGCAAATATTAATGCCTCTTTTCCGATTATAAAAATTGCTTTTGAATTTTATAAGAGAATGAAAGACTCTGATTTTCTTAACGCAGATGTTATTCAAATGATTTGTTTAGTAATCTTAAACTTGTGTCCTGAGGGAATTTTCGAAAAAAATAAAAAAGGATTTGTTAAACTAATCAAATCAGCCGGTTTTTTCTCATTACATAAAATTAATCAAGTAGAGGAAGAAGGAGCTAAAGACTGCCGATTATTAATCAATTCTTAGTGAAATTCTTATTCTAGGGGATACTACCATTTTTGTGTAGGGCTTCAGCAATAAGCGAGGTGTGAAATGAAAAAAACTTTTCAATGGACTGTCGTTGGTGGGGGCCCTGCCGGGATTGCTGCGGTGGGAAAACTATTAGACCTTGGGATCTCAGGGTCTGAGATTCTGTGGATAGACCCCCATTTTAATATCGGTGATCTTGGCCTGTTGTGGCGGAATGTTTCCAGCAACACGAAGGTGCAGCGTTTTCTCGATTTTTTAAACGCGGTTGATTCTTTTTCTTATAAAAACTCCCGGGTTGATTTTAAGTTAAATCATTTAAACCCCGATGATACCTGCTGCCTGTCTGAGGTAGTCGACCCCTTGCTTTGGGTTTCGCAACAGCTTATGGAAAAAGTCATTCCCCAAAAAACAACCGTGCATAAATTGTCTTTAAGCAAACGTTGCTGGTTTTTGGAAACTGATTCACAAAGCTATCAGAGCAAAAATATCATCCTCGCTGTCGGTGCTGTGCCCGCTAACTTAAATTATCCAGGAGTCGATACCATTCCCTTTGATATTGCTATCGATAAGGTGCGCCTGTCGAATTATATAGATAAAAATAAAACCTATGCCGTTTTTGGTTCTTCGCATTCGGCGATTATTATTTTGCATTATCTAGTCGATTTGGGGGTAAAAAAAGCAATCAATTTTTATCGCTCACCTTGCCGTTATGCGATTGAAATGGGTGATTGGATTCTTTTTGATAATACCGGACTTAAAGGTCAAACTGCTGATTGGGCGCGCGAAAACATCGATGGTCTAATACCCGCCAATCTTATTCGTTGTAATATCACCGGACCCAATATTGCTCGCTTTCTACCTGAGTGTGACAAGGTTATTTATGCAGTTGGCTTTGAAAAACGCAATAATATTGTCATCGATGATTATGAACAGACAAACTATAATCCTCATGTTGGGATTATTGGCCCAGGCTTATTCGGTTTAGGCATTGCCTATCCGCAACTCAAAGCAGATCCCTATGGTAATTTTGAATCACAGGTTGGGTTATGGAAATTCATGACTTACTTAAATGAAGTGATGCCAGTTTGGTTGAAATATCCTAGTTGAGGAAAGGGGCCGAACCTCACTTAAGCTAGGTCTATTCCCAATTTTGATTAGGCAGTATACTTTGGCAACTTATAACTTAGGACAACCCTGATGACTAAACCAATTCATTTTGAAAAATCAATGACTGAACTTGAGGAAATCGTTATGCAATTGGAAAAAGGCGAATTGTCGCTTGAGGACTCCTTAAAACAGTTTGAAAAAGGAATAACCTTAGCCCGCCGTTGTCAGGAAGTTTTAAATCATGCTGAGAAAAAAATAGACCAGCTTGTCGCTTCCAACGCTCCGAGTGATGAAGAAAGCAATGACTAGTTCCACAATAGCAAATTATTTAAGCCGACATGAACTAGCCCTTCATCGCTTAGTCACTGCAGCAAATATCCCAGCCGAACGCATAAAAAACGCGATTCTCTATTCCCTCTTTCCAGGTGGAAAACGATTCCGTCCAACTCTTGTCTATTTATCCGGTGAGATTTTAGGCACTAATCCAGACTGCCTCGATATCATTGCAGCAGCGATTGAATTAACCCATTGCTATTCCTTAATTCATGATGATCTTCCTGCTATGGATAATGACGATTTGCGGCGTGGTAAGCCTTCTTGTCATAGGGCTTTTGACGAGGCGACTGCTATTTTAGCGGGTGATGGCATGCAGATTTTAGCCATTGAAATTTTATTGACTCAATTACCTGCAATTTTAAATTCCGAACAAATCATTACGGTGGTTTGTGAATTAGTCAAAGCAAGCGGCACAGCAGGAATGGTTAGCGGGCAGAGCCTTGATCTTTCTGAATTATCAAAATCCTCTATTAATGAATCTCAGCTGCGCGCTATCCATACTTTGAAAACAGGAAAATTAATTTCCGCCTGCATGAACATGGTGCTTGCTGCCTCAAATCCCTCTGCTCTAAGCTCAGAAGCTTTAACTAGATATGCAGAACACTTAGGTTTGGTTTTTCAAATGCAAGATGATTACCTGGATCACTACGCGAATAAAGACCTGCTCGGAAAAGGCAGGGCTTCTGATCTTGCCAACCAAAAAATGACCTTTGCTAGCCTTTATTCTCAAGATGAATTATTGCAATTAATTAAGCAGCATTTCATTGACGCAAAAGAAACCTTGCACCCTTTAGGCGAAAAAGCTACTAATTTGCTAGCTCTTACTGAAGCTCTCTACCAACGCAGTGCTTGAGTTTCTTTTATTTGTTAATTTGACAAAGGGTAGCTTGGTTATCGCAATGCGCTAATTAGGCTACTTCTAGTACGCTTTGATAGAGTATAAATTATGGATCCAATTACCCACGGCGCTTTAGGCGCAGCAACGGCCCAGTTACTTTTATTAAAGCGAGACAAGCACAACGCCTGGCTGGTCGGTGCACTTGCTGCGATGTCACCCGATTTAGATGTTTTCCTTCGTTCAAAATCAGACCCAATGCTGCTGCTTCTTTATCATCGTAATTTTACTCATGCTTTAACTTTCATACCGCTAGGCGCTATCTTAGTTGCCCTAATACTTATGATTTTTAAACGGTTTCGCAAAAATTGGCACTACACTTTCCTTGCAGCCTTCATTGGCTATGCAACTCATGGATTACTTGATGCTTGTACAAGTTATGGCACTATGTTGCTCTGGCCCTTCTCTGACGCTAGGATTAGTTGGGATCTCATAGCAATCATTGATCCCTTCTTCACCCTACCCTTAATTCTTGGACTTATCTGGACCATCGTGAATGATAATCGACTCGGTGTAGGGATTGGTCTTTTAGTGGCGAGTTTATTTCTATTATTTAACGGTTATCAACATAGCAGGGCAATCTCTACCTCCCTTGCCTATAGCAAGCAACAAAATTTGCAAATCACAAGGCTTCGCAGCTTTCCTTATTTATTAAGTTCCACTTATTGGCGTACGGCCATGCAAGTCAAGCAACAACTTTACATCACAGATATTCATACTCCTCTAAGCGGTAAAAGCAAACTAGCTCCAGTAGGCACTTATCCGCTGTTTCTGCAAACAGAATTACCTGACTTTGTAAAAAAATCGCCGAGTCAATTAAACGATTTTCGTATTTTTAACTGGTTTACTGATGGCTATCTTATTTTAGCCAGAAGAAAACCCTTAGCACTTGTTGATGGGCGTTATCTTATTAATGAAAAACCAACCATCGCCTTGTGGGGCATTGAATTTTTGCCTGGACAAGCTCATGTAAATTCTATAGGTTTTACCCCATTGGAAATTGAAAAGGCGAACTAATAAAATGTCTGTTGCTATACTTGCTACTGGCGATGAAATAATTCATGGGGATACTCTTAATACCAACAGTTTCCATCTTGCACAAATTCTAAGTTCAGAAGGTTTCTCACTGGGCTTACAGCTTGTCTGCAGCGATAAAGAAACCGAGATTAGCGATTGCCTTCATTTTCTTGCAGCTAATCATGAGCTAATCATAATTACAGGCGGTCTTGGACCCACGTCTGATGATCGTACTCGTTTTGCTTTAGGGCGTTTTCTCAATACTAAGCTCATCGAATTCCCAATCGTCCTAGAACATATCCAAACCCGCTTAAATATTTCTCCTGATGAGTTGAATCCAGGGAATAAACAGCAAGCGCTTTTCCCTGCTGGCTCAACTCTTCTTCCCAATCCAAATGGTACAGCTCTCGGGTGCTTTTACCTTTGGCAAAATAAAATTTTTGTATTACTGCCTGGCCCACCTCGCGAATGCCTGCCGATGTTCAACAGTTATGTTTTGCCTCTGTTGGAACAAAGATTCCGTAGCGATAAACAACTCTTAAAATGGCGGGTATTCGGTGTTGCTGAATCTGAGATTGCCGACTTGATTGATAGCGCTTTGGCAGACCTTGACTGCAAAACTGGCTATCGCTTGGATACACCCTATGTCGAATGCAAAGTCAGCTGTAAATTTAATTTGGTGAATGAAGTCAAACAGCGAATTGAACCCCTTGTTGCTCCTCATATTATTGGCACAACAGAACTGAAAGCGTCGAAATGTTTGTATGAGACTATCCTCCAAACCCAAATTCCTATTGCAATTATTGATGAGGTAACAGGCGGTCTATTACAAACCCTTATCCAAGATCCAGCCAGTTATCCTTGGCTGAAATTTCACCATGATGACAAGGCTATGCTTCATTTTCATCTGACAGGACTTAGAGAGTTTTGGTGTGGTGAAGCGAAATACGGTAAAACACAATTAAGAATTGACTATCAAAATACAAATCTGAGCCAAAAAAAGGCTTATGAAAAGCATGAAATTCCCTACCGTAGCCCGCATGTGATTTATTATGCTGTCGAATGGCTAAGCTTCCGGATTTTTCATCTCATCAATCAATTGCATCAATGAGTAACAAAGTTGCTTCGTTCCCTCACCGCTAATTGCAGAAATAGCGAAGACTTTTCCTTGCCACTGCAAACCATCAACAATTGTTTGTTGAGCTTTTTGACGTGCTTCGTCGTCTGGCAAAATGTCCATTTTATTCAATACCAGCCAGCGCGGTTTGTTGAGCAATTCCGGATCGTAGGCCGCAAGTTCATTGATAATAGCCTTGGCTGAATCAATAGGATTAGAATCATCAAGAGGTGCTACATCAACAATATGTAAAAGCACGCAGGTACGTGATAAATGCTTCAAAAAACGAATGCCAAGCCCTGCACCTTCAGCAGCTCCTTCAATTAAGCCTGGGATATCAGCCATGACGAAGCTCTTATGCGCTGCAACTGAAACAACGCCTAAGCCAGGATGCAAGGTTGTAAAGGGATAATCAGCTACTTTAGGCTTTGCACTAGACACAGCCCGTATTAATGTGGATTTACCCGCATTAGGCAAACCAAGCAGACCCACATCAGCTAGTACTCGTAATTCAAGTCGCAGATGCCTCGATTCTCCCTCTGAACCAGGACTGGTTTGTCGTGGTGCACGATTAATAGAACTTTTGTAACGAGTATTTCCCAAACCATGCCAGCCACCTTGTGCTATTAATAAACGCTCTCCAGCATGTTTAATATCACCGAGCAATTCGCCAGAATCCACATCGTAGACCATAGTTCCTACAGGCACTTGGATAATTAAATCTTCCCCTTTTTTACCCGTGCAATTTCCACCCATGCCTTGTTGGCCATTTTCCGCCTTAAAGCGACGTTGATAACGAAAATCGACTAAGGTATTTAAATCTGAGTTAGCTTCGAGAAATAGGCTGCCGCCATCACCACCATCGCCACCATCAGGGCCGCCGAAAGGTATAAATTTCTCGCGCCTAAAACTTAGGCAACCATTCCCACCATTACCGGCTTCTACTTTAATGATTGCTTCATCGACGAATTTCATGAGTTTTCTCAAAGATCAAAAAAAAACCCCAGATACTTGGGGCTCTATCCTAAGGCGATTGGGAGCGTTTAAATTTCTATTAAAC
>JACCWL010000203.1 GCA_013697645.1 Tatlockia sp.
ACCTTATATTTTCAAAATGACCTGGCTAATCCATCTGGTTTTTAAGCGTTAACCCATCGCGATAGGCAATGCAAGCACCGGTTTGATCGCTAAGGCGTTCAAGTAATTTACCTAACTCTTCGTAAGCAACAGGGTTTGCAGCCAGGCTCAAGCTTTGTTCAAAGTAAATTTTAGCCTTACCCCATAAGTGATTATTAAGACTTAAACGTCCCAAACAAAGATAGAGTTCCGCGGAATGCGGTTGTTTTTTAAGTAAAGTTTCGGCAAAGGCTAATTGCTTAGCATTTGATTTAATTTGTCCGTATAAACCTATCAATTTCTCATCAAATTGTTTACCTAAACAGTTAGATATAATTTTCTCAGCTAGTTCATGCTCCTTTTGACTAAGCAAGAACTCACCATACACAACCATAAGTTCAGGATTATGAGCTAATTTTTTGGGTAATTGTTTTACCAATTTTTTCAGATCATTAGCCTGACCATATTTTGCTAAATCAGAGAGATAGTTGAGGTAGGTTTGTTGCCGTAATTGATCAAAATCTTTTCCTAAAACAACCCGATTTTTCTTTAATTCGGGAAGTAGGGCAATTAACTGCGGCCAATCTTTAACTTCTATATAGAGCTGCATGAGTAATTTTAAAACATAGGGATGGCGCGGTGCTAAATACTTTAAATGTTGCAAGGTAGCTAAGGCTTGTTCCCATTGATGGTTGGCAAGTTGCAACTGGGCTTGGGTTAGTTCGACAGCTATTTTAGCTTCGGGCATTGCTTGTTGGGCTTCACGAAGATAATCATCACGGAGTTGATTATTTCCCATTTCTTGTGCAGCTCTAGCAGCTGTCAGATAATTAAATAAGGGACTGTCTGTGTCTGGCAAGGCTTTAATTAAGTGATTTTGTGCCTCTGACCAATAGCCTTCACTAAACTCAATTATCCCTTGTCTGGTTCTGGCTTGTGCTTTCAAGGCGCGTCGTTTTGCTCGCCAGCGTCGTAAGGTCCGAGGACTTCTATGCACTTTGCTAATTAGCAAGACTAAGCCATGTAGCAATACAAAACCAAGGATCAAAGTAATTAAAGCGAACCATAAAGTAGTCTCAATACTCCAATGGTTAACAGTAATGAGTAGATAACCGGGATCATGGCTTAATTGAATGCCAAGCAAAACTGAGAGGAGCAAAACCAGAAAAATTATCGTTAAGCGCATCACGGTGCTTTTCCTCCTTTCGGAGTAGCCGAATTATTAACTGGTTGGGAGTTTTTCTTTTCAATCAACTGATTGAGAAGGCTAAGTGATTGTTCTGGCTTAGCGCTTGCTGTTTGTAAACTCACTTGTTGCAGGTTTTGTAATTGTTTAATTAAAGCCTGAGTCGCTACAGCTTTTCCATCAAATATACGTTGCAGCTCTTTCAAAGCTCGAGTTAAAGCTAGCTGGTAAACTTGCGAATTATTTTGCATAACAGCCCATTGCGCCTCTTGTAAATTGAGGTGAATACTATCGCGTATTAGTGTTTGAACGAAAGGCGAGAGCAAGGGTTGAATCGCTTCATCGTTATGACGAATGATAACTAATTTTTCAAGATTACCCAGAGAGCTTTTTAGATTTTGCTGCCAGGACTTTGTCGTATCTGCTGTGTCGTTGTTAGTAGAGCCAGTCACAACCTGTTTGAAAGGAAGATTGGCAAGTGCTCCTTGCGCTGCATCCAGTTGGCTTAAAAGTCCAGGAATATCGACTTGGGGGAGAGCTTGCAATTGACTAATTTCCTTAGCAAGTGCCTGTCTAACTACAAAAAGTTGTTGATCAGAAGTACTTGCTAATAAGTCGTCGGCTTGTTGTAAAAGAGTAATCGTTGTTTGATTATCTTTGCTCCAATGCGCATTAATTTGTGCTAGCTCCAAAAAATAGCGTGCTTTTAATAAGAGCCAATCTTCTTTTTGATAAAGACGTTGCTGGGCTGCAGTTTGCAAATTTTTATCTAGCACTTGCATTTGATTTTGCACACTTAATTGTGAATCGTTGATTGTTTCTTTTAGCGAATCAACCTTTACTCTATTAGCCTCTTGCTGTTGTTGTATGTTATTAATCGATTGATTTAAAGTTTCTATTTGCTGGGCTTTGGAATGATGATTTGAATAAAGGCCATACAAAGCCAATAAAAGTGCGATTGCAGAAAGGGTCAGAGTAAAGCCCGGCGCACAAAATAAAGAAGGCTTAGGCGAAGAATTTTTTAGACAAACTTTAGCTTGCTGAGGAATATCATCCCTAGTTTCAACTGTTGAATTTGGCTCAGTCTCATTACTATTGGCCATGAATTAATCCTCGATTAAATTGATGTAGCGTTGTTAATATTGCTTTAGGATGACTTACAATAACTGTCTGTATTCCCAATATTAGCGCTTCTTTTGCCAGGCGCTCACTGATAACCAGGCAGGGTGTACGGCATAGCCAATCATGTGCTTCTTCACCAAACAGGATAAAAAGATTACGCATCGCTTGCTGACTAGTAAATAGTATAATATCCACACTCTCATTGTGCCACAGGGAATAGAGACGTTGCGGCTCAATGGGTGGTAACAAACGGCTATACACTTCAAAACATTGTAAATTTGCACCGCGAGCATTAAGGGTTTCTGCGATAAGAGGCCGCCCTTCTTCACCTTTAAAGAGCAGAATAGTTTTTTTATTAACGTCTTGCAAGACCCTTAATTTTAACAAATTTTCACTGTCGGCTTTTGCTGGAATCAAATCTGTCTTGATTCCGAAGCTCTTCAAAGCGTCTGCCGTTGCCTCGCCAATTGCGAGGTTCTGAATTGTGGAAGGCCAAATTTTTTGCGCCTGTTTTAAGGCTTGAAAGCAGAAATTCACCGCATTTGTACTGATGAAAATTGCGGTTGCAACGCTATCCAAATTGGGTAAAGCGTCAAGCCAACCCTTCTCTTTAGGTTCAATTGCAAGAGCAGGGCACTCAAGTGATACACCGCCAGCAGCTTCAATAGCTTGGCTTAGCGCCTTCGCTTGAGCCAGTGGGCGAGTGTTTAAAACATGTAATCCCTTGATATCATTCATTATTAAGAGCAAGTAACTTGCTTGCTCCCTTGGCTATCAAGGCATTTGCACAGGCATCAGCTAAATTTTTTGCCTCAGAAAGAAGCCCATATTGTTGATCTTCAATCACTTTTTTACCGTCTGAAGTTAATACTTTAGCGCGCAAAAGCATCTGATTGTTTGCTTCAATGGTCGCAAAAACGGCTAAAGGAACATGGCAATTTCCACCGAGTAAGGCATTCACTTGGCGCTCGGTATGAACACAGAGTGCTGATAAAGGATCATTCAAAGGGGCTAAGATTTTTTGAATTTCTGCATCATCAGAGCGGCATTCAACTCCTAAAGCTCCCTGACCACAAGCTGGGAGCATGATTTTTTCGCTTAAAATTTCACTAATAACATCTTGAAAACCCATTCGTTCAAGCCCTGAAACAGCTAAGATTATTGCATCGTATTCACCTGACTTAAGCTTGTCCAGACGAGTATTTATGTTTCCACGCAAGGATTTGATTTGCAGATCAGAGCGCAAAGCCAATAGTTGCGATTGGCGGCGCAAACTAGAGGTTCCAATGATAGACCCTCTTGGTAACTCATCCAATTTTTTGCAAGAGTGGGCGATAAACGCATCTCCAGGGTTATGCCGTTTGCAAATGGCAGCAAGTATTAATCCCTCTGGAAAAAGAGCAGGAACATCTTTCATCGAGTGAACCGCGAGGTCGGCTTGATTTGCTAATAGTGCCTCTTCAAGTTCTTTAACAAAAAGCCCCTTTCCTCCTATAGCTAATAATTTATCTTTTAAGAATTTATCACCGGAAGTTAACAGGGGCACAAGCTCAATGATGACAGAGGGCCAATGTTGCTTGATTTTTTCACCGACGTAATTTGCTTGCCATAAAGCGAGCGGGCTTTTCCTAGTGGCGATGCGTAAAATCTGAGTAGTCATTGCCTATTTCAGGTTAGTCAGGTAGGCGACTATGATACAAGAGTTGTACTAAAATACCAGGTTCTCTAGCTCGATATATCTGATATGCTAGGGCATAAATTTTTGCTTAGGCAGAAGGAATTCAGACACTAAATTCAGGCGGGACAGGGAGTAGATTTTCAAGCCATGAAAAATTTTAAGAAAATAGTAAATTATCTTGATCATTCGATGCAGCGCAGTTTATCCAATGCTTCACATCAGTTGGTAGCAGTTGGAGCGATAGTATTTTTAGGTTTTCCTTTACTCTATTTGATCTGGACAGAGTGGTTACCTCAGCCTTATGAGACCTTCGGTCTGCGCATAGTTGGCTCCTTGCTCGGTTTAGGCCTTATGTTAGCGCCTTACTGGTCTGCTTCGAGCAAACCTTATTTGCCTTGGTATTGGTTTTTTACAATTTTATATACACTCTCATTTTTCTTTGCTTATTTATTTCTGATGAATAATGCCTCTGTTATTTCTGCGATGTCGCTGCTTAGTTCTGTATTTTTATTGGTTCTACTCGTGGATTTTTTCTCATTGGCGATTTTATTAATTTTAGGATGGGGACTTGCTTTAATTTGTTATTATTTATTTTCCCCAACGCTCTACTTAGGGGTCGAGCATCTGGAAATAATGATTGTGATGCTCTTTGTTATTATCGTGGGATCGACTGTAAATTATAAAACAGCAATGCATCAACAACAGCGCCTAGCAGGTATGGCTGCTGCCGCAGGAATGATTGCTCATGAATTGCGAACACCTTTACTAGGAATTAAAAGTGGAGCAAAGGCGATGGCTCGCTATTCTCCCCAGTTATTTCAGGCTTTCTATCTAGCTAAAGAACAGGGTTTACTAACGGGTACTTTACGGGAAACACGAATCCAACAACTTGAAGAAGTGAGTGATAGGATAATAAGTGAAATAGATTATGCAACTACGATAATCGATATGTTACTGGTGAAGGCTGGGCGTGAAAATTCCTTGCAATTTTGCGTCTTGGAACGCTGTTCAATGGACGATTGTTTAGCAGCAGCAATGACAAGATACCCATTTAAATCAAAAGAAGAACGTTTGTTAGTGACTTGGGAGGGTGATTTTGATTTTACTGGCTCAAAACTGCTCATGCAGCACGTGCTATTTAATCTTTTAAAAAATGCATTGTACGTTATTGCTCAAGCTCAGAAAGGTACGATAACTATCTGGACTGAAAAAAGCGAAAAATTCAATATGCTTTATTTTAAAGATACGGCTATTGGTATGTCACCTAAGCAGCTTTCAAGAGTATTTAACCATTTTTATACAACGACATTTATGGGAACAGGTATTGGCTTGTCGTTTTGCAAGCTTGTTATGAATCGTTTTGGCGGTGATATTCGCTGCGAAGCAAAGGAAGGTATTTATACGCAATTTTTGCTCTCTTTTCCTTCTATTTGATTAAAATTGACATTGTATCTACTAGCGATTTTATTTGGAAAAACACCCTGATTGTGTTATTTTACAAGCAGTCTGAGAATTTATTTGTTCTAAGTGGCGACAGCGAGTTATTCTTTTTTTTAGTTCTGGCAATCACTGGAACGCTTGCTCAGGAGGAGCTATGCAACATTTTACGATACCAACTTGCTATTTTCCGAGCACTGCTCTGTTTATTGATGATAGTCGTGACTTCCTATTAAACTTCGTTCTGCAATTGGATGAGGGTTTAGCTTACCGTGTGTTTGACTCACCTTTTGATGCGCTCGATTGTATCTATAAAAAACATTGTGAATTAGATATGTTAAGCCAACGATGCTTGACTGAGTATACTGAGTCTAAAAATTGTCCACTTACTAATCATACCATTAACCTCGATTTCACCGCTATCCATGCTGAAATTTATAATCCACGTCGTTTCGAGGAAATTTCAGTGGTTGTAGTGGATTATGCAATGCCAGGAATGGATGGTTTGGAGTTTTGTCGCCGTATTGAAAATACAAATATACGAAAAATTCTATTAACTGGGCAAGCTGATGAAAAACTTGCCATAGAAGCCTTTAATGAGGGTTTGATTCATCGTTACATTCAAAAATCAGATCCCAATGTTGCGGAATTAATTACCAAATCGATTTATGATTTGCAGCAGCAATATTTTCAATTGATGTCCGGTATGGTTGTGCGGATGTTGTCAGTCACTTCGCCAAGCTGTTTGCATGATAAAAAGTTTTCTGAATTTTTTAATCAACTTCGTCAGGACAAAGGCATTGTTGAATATTATCTTGCTGACAATTCAGGCAGTTTTTTATTGCTTGATGATGATGCAAATCCTAGTTTTCTTATTGTCAGAAGCGAAGAAGATCTGAGTTTGTATTATGATTTTGCTTTGGACAATGGCGCGAGTGGCGATGTGTTAGATCAACTTGCAATTGGTGAAAAAATTCCTTGCATCTGGCAAGCCAACAACCAAGCGCCAGAACACAATGATTGGGCAAAGTGCTTGGTTAAGGCGCACCGTTTTGTCTCCGATGAAACCTATTTTTATTCCTATGTTCAAGGAGCTGCACTCTTTGGATTACGGCAGGACAAAATCCTTTCCTACCATCACCATTTGGAAGAATTGGATGCAGAAGAGTTGCTGCTGACCTAGGCTACCGTTCTCTATGTCATCTAACCGTCAACCCGAACGCAGTAAGGGATCTCGATTGCGAGGCAGAGTGCTAATTGCAGATGATCCCTGCATTTGGGATGACGGAGATTGATTCGGATCAAGAATTAAATTGAAGACAAACCAGCTATCAACTCCCTCATTAACTCTGCAGCGGTCATTTCTTTGCATAAATAAGCCGATTGCCCAGCCCACATAGACATAAAATCGATGCAATTTTGCTTCGCAGCTTCGTTTCGTAGTGAACGAGTCATGGCATTTTGAATAGGATAGGGAAGTATATGTTCTTCTGCCGCGGCTAGGCGTTCTATAAATTTATTTTTTATTCCGCGCGCTAGCTTGCCAGAAAATGCGGTGGTCAGCGCGGTGTTATCCGCAGTAGTGGCTAAAAGCGCCTCTTTATAGTGCGGATGAATCCCTGATTCTTTACAGGTCAAAAAGGCTGTGCCCATCTGCACAGCACTGGCGCCAAGTTCTAATGCGACCTTAATTGCCTTGGCATTCATAATACCTCCGGCAGCAATTACCGGTGTTTTAAGCTGAGAAATCACTTGAGGTAATAGGCTAATTAAACCGATTAAACTGTCTTCTGCTTTGCCTATAAAGCTTCCGCGATGCCCGCCTGCTTCGCTTCCTTGAGCAACAATTAGGTCAATTGCAGCCTGCTCCAGCTCTAGAGCCTCAGCAACATTGGTTGCGGTTCCTATTAAAATGGTTTTGTTTCTAATAAATTTATCTAGCAGCGATTGAGCAGGTATGCCAAAAATAAAACTAAAAATAGGAACCTTTTCCTCAAGGAGTACCGATATTTGTTCTTCAAAAGATTGTGCATAAGGCGGGGTAGGGGGCTTAATTTGAATCTTTAATTCGCGGCATGCTTGCTCAATAAAATGACATGAACTTTTAATTTCGGCGAGAGAAGCGTGGTGCTCATTCGGTATAAATAAATTAACTGCAAAGGGCTTTTCAGTCAGCTCGCGAAGTTTAATAATCGCTTTTCGAATTGCCTCTGCTGGCATGTAGGCAGCACCTAGCGAACCTAGGCCACCAGAATTGGATACCGCTGCTACCAACTCAGGCGTTGTAGCGCCACCTGCCATTGGCGCTTGTATAAGGGGAAATTGAATTCCAAGTTTTTTTACAAGGTTTGTTTTCAGCATCTCTGTCTGCGTTTTTTTGTCTTCTATAAGAATAGATAGATTTAATTAAGAAATGAAGCAGAGCTGGAAATACAAGCAGCTTGTCGGTATCATTTTCACATCCGGTTACAGAGGTGTTTATGCGTCTTGCTTTATTTATTTTATTCTTTATTTTATCTCTCAGTATTTGGGCATTTTCGCCACAGGATAGGCAAAATATAGAGAAGCGGATTAAACCGATTGGTCAGGTTCGGTTAACCAAGCAAGAGCTATTAACCACTAAAAATACCAGCACTTTACCGGAAACAGCTGGGAAGGCTACCTTTGAGCAATATTGTTCTGTCTGTCATCAAGAGGGAATAGCTGGAGCGCCTAAATTCCGCAACGCTGAAGATTGGAAGCCTCGTTTAGCAAAAAGCACAATAGACGAGCTTGTGATTATTGCAAACAAGGGATTAAAAGCTATGCCAATGAAAGGCACTTGTATGAATTGTACTGATGAGGATCTTAAAAATGCTATTCAATTTATGTTGCCGAAACCATGACTAAAATCGCTTATCAACGCTGGCAACTTTTGCTAACTTTTTTTAGTTTTATTGTTCTCGCTGCTTCCTTCTATTTCCAATATGTCAAAGGACTGCAACCTTGCCCCTTGTGTTTAATGCAGCGTTTTTGTGTGCTGCTCTTATTTGGGATTTGCTTTAGCGGAACTGCTATAAGAAGCCTTAAAGCGGGGAAAATTATAGCTGGTTTACAATTTCTTGTTGCTGCTGGAGGCTTGTATTTTGCAAGTCGCCAACTCTGGTTGCAATCGTTGCCCGCTGGTCAATCACCCAGTTGTTTGCCTGAACTTGAGGTGCTGATTCGCTATTTTCCTTTGCAGGATGTACTCCATGCACTTTTTTGGGGAACAAAAGAGTGTGGTGAAGTTAGCTGGCGATGGCTCGGTTTATCTATGCCGGCTTGGGTTGCACTTTATTTTTTAATTATGTTGCTTTCTGCCATTCCTATATTTTGGGTTTTACGCAAGCAAGCTCAGCAGCTTAGTTATCGCTAAGAGAGCTCCCCTTATATCCTTGCAATTGGTCTAAGAATTCATTATGAACAAATTTAGCTCAGAACTTATTAAAGCTCATCCTTTTACTGAGGCGCGCGTAACGCGAGTATCTACGCCACATGGGGAGTTTATGACGCCGGTATTTATGCCTGTAGGTACGCGAGCTGGTGTAAATAATATGACCCCTGATGAATTACTAGCTGCCGGAAGTCAAATCATTTTAGGTGGCAATACCTTTCATATGCTTTGCGCTCCGGGAATGCAGGTCATTGAGCAAGCTAAAGGAATGCATCCCTTTATGGGTTGGAATGGTCCTATGTTAACCGATAGTGGCGGTTTTCAGATTTTTTCTTTATCGAAGAATAAAGAAATCTGTTCCATTGATGAAGAAGGTGCACATTTTAAATTACCAGGAACTGAGCGCCTCATTCATATGACTCCTGAAATGTCTCTTGAAACGCAGAAAATCATCGGTGCGGATATCATTATGGCCTTTGATCAATGCACACCTGATAATTGTACTCGAGACGAAGTTCAACAAATTATGACCCGCACCCACCGCTGGCTTCAACAATCAATTGCTTATCACCAAGAACATCCCACCTCACGTTATGGGGCGGTTCAGGCTTTATTCGGGATTGTACAAGGAGGTATTTTTAAAGATCTTCGGCAGGAAAGTGCTGATTTTGTCGCAGCAATGAATACCGACGGCATAGCAATTGGCGGGGAAACTATTGGTTTTGACATGGCAACTACTGTCGAAGTTATTCGCTGGGTCAGACAGTATTTACCAGTTACTAAACCACGCTATGCTATGGGCGTTGGTCTGTCGCCGCAGGATTTGTTAGATGTCGTTGCTGAAGGTATCGATATGTTTGATTGTGTAGCGCCAACGCGAAATGCCCGACATGGCGCTTTATATTGCGGAGAAGTGGTTAAAGAAGGGGCGTGGTTAAGGTTTGCGAGTGACCATGAAAATGAGCGCATTCAAATCAAAAAAGCTTGCTATGCTAACGACAACTCGCCAATCATGGAGAGCTGCACTTGTTATACTTGTCTGCACCATTCTCGTTCATTTTTGCATCATTTATTTAAACAAAAGGCCAATTTGTTTACCGCTTTGGCTAGCATTCATAATATCCATGTAATGAATGATCTCTGTGCTAAAATGCGCGACTTTATTCTTAGATCTTAGCTTTTAATCAACGATAACCAGGAGAGCTTGATGGTTTTAATTAGTACTACAAAAGGTGATATTCAATTGCAACTGCATGAAGAAAATGCGCCAAAAACGGTAGAAAATTTCCTTAACTATGTCCGCAGCGGATTCTACAACGATACCATTTTTCACCGGGTAATTGATGGTTTTATGGTTCAAGGTGGTGGAATGAATACAGATATGTCCCAGAAGACTACCGAGTCAACTGTTAAAAACGAAGCCAAAGGTGCTAAACCGAATAAGCGCGGCACGATTGCTATGGCGCGAACCTCAGATCCCCACTCAGCAACCGCTCAATTTTTTATTAATGTGGTTGATAATGCTTTCCTAAATTACAGTGGTGAAAATCCCCAAGGCTACGGTTACTGTGTTTTTGGCGAAGTGGTTGAAGGCATGGACGTTATTGATGCGATAGCAAAAGTTAAAACAGGGCAACGTATGGGTCATTCAGATGTTCCTGTCGAAGACGTGCTAATTCGCGAAATCCGTGAAATTTAAAAAAGCCAACAATTAGGTTAGCGCTCTTCTTAAAAAGCGCGCCACTTATTCTTTAGAGTTTTATTTATCTACCTACCGCGATTTCTTCGCGGTATCCATTCAAAATTCTGATAACTAACGACTTTGCAATAGGGTATTGAGCTTTTACCGCACTAAGAAATTCTTTAGATTGGCAGGCGGTAGACAAGCTAAAGATATGACAAATTTTAGATTCCAATGCAGGGCGATTTTATTAAAATGTTAGAGGGTCGGCCGGAATTCTGACGAAAAGGACCATTTGGTATTTAATTTTAACCCACTTACCCATTGATATTTTCTTTAATTAGTCCATACAAAAATACAAGGGTAGCAAAGCTGCAGAAAACGCAAATAGAATCGATGAAAATCCGAAAACTGTGCCGGTATATAGTGAACTAATTATCACGCTCCCTAATAACCCACTAATACCCATGAAAGATGCAAACAAGGCCATCTTAATTCCCATTGACTCCGTACTTCCTTCAATTGCTAAACGATTAAAAACAGGAAAGCCAATACCTGACCCAAAAGCAAAAATCATCATAGGAAGGACTGCTAAAAATATATACTCTTTAATTATTAAACTCAAAACAAAACCCAATACTCCACCTATGACAGCTAGAAAAATACTAATTTTTGTTATTTTTACTATAGGGACCTTTTCAATAAATTTGCCAACAAAATGTGTTCCTAGAATAAATGATCCAAAAACAAATCCTTGCATTAAACCAAAAGCTATTGCTGAGTAATGAAAAGAATCCATAACCAAAAAAGGACCAGCGGCAATCCAGGCAATCATTGCGGCGAATAACAATGATAAGGTTATAATTGGTTTAATAAACTGCCAATTGCACAATACATTCCAATACTGTTTAACAATTTTTTTTGGATTTATAGGAATTTGGGTTTCACAAGTCTCAGGCATCAATTTAAATAAAGCAACCCAGCCTAGAGTCGCCCAGATAGCTAAAATAATGAAAATCAAGCGCCAATCGCCAATTAGCAAAATTATAGCTCCAAACAGAGGTCCTAAAGCTGGAGCTAAAACAGTGATACTATTCATCCAGGCTAAGGTTTTAATTGCGCGAACTTGATCATACATTGCATGAATAGTTGCATAACCAGCAACTATCATTGAGGTAACAGCAGATCCCTGAAAAAACCGAAAAATAATTAATGTATAAATATTATTGCTAAATGCGCAAACTAACGTTGTGATAATAAAAGCAACCCCGCCACTCAAAAGTAACATGCGTCGTCCATACCTATCAGAAATAGGTCCAAGAATTAACTGCATGGTTGCGTTACCCAGAAAAAATGCAGTTAATGTTAGTTGAACCAAATGATTTGTTGTTTGTAATTGGTTGGCAATTCCAGGCATTGCTGGAAGGTATGCATCATTGGCAAGATAATTTGAAATTTCATAAAAAACCATTACGATCGGGAAAAAATTCAAAATTTTTTCTGATATATTATTCTTCATAAATACTCCAATTATTTTTTACTTTTAGTTAGTATTCCTGGATTTAGCACATGCGCTTTATCTTATCTCTCTTTTATTTGAATAAAATTGTTCCGGCTCATTTTCATCAAATTGAGATCTCAAAACAATCAGAAACCAAAAGCCACCAAGGATTAGAAACAAGGTAAACATGTTGTACAAAGTATTTCCCGTTCTTTCTTCAAAGGGTTCAACGCTAGGTTTTAATATTGTAGGTTTTTGTATACGGTATCCAGAACTCTTTTTTACCGCCTCAATTAAGGGATTAAACTGAGGAAATTGATCCCATCGCTCAAAATATAAAAAGGGCAAAAACGCCTCAGAATTTAATCGCTTGAAACTGTTATTTATAAATTTTTTAAACTCCATTTCTTTATGTTGTTCTGAGGAATTATTAGATAACGATTTATAATAGTAATAACCTAACCATAGTGGTTCTTTTGAAGGTATTTCTGCCTTATTTATAATAGGTATCGCTACATACAATTTAAAAGTTAAATCTCTGGCGCCTCTTCCACTAACGCTTTGGTCAAAATAAACTCCTCGATTTTTTGTATCAATAATGTAGTTTTTAATCGAATAATATTTGGTTTTTTTAAAAGTACTGATTTGATCTACATATTCCAAAACAGTAAGCGCTCCAAATACTGAGCTTAAATAATTTTGCATAAATATAGTGGGTATAGCAATGGTAAGAATAGTTATTAGATCAAATACTATCAATATTTGGCTGTTATTTTTAAATCGTTTAATTAATTTAATTTTTGGATTTAACCAAATGATGACCGCAATTCCAGCCAAGATGAAAGGCAGGTAAAAATACAGTATCCCTTCACTAATCATAAAATTATTAGTTCTAATAATTAAAATCCAATGAAGTAATGAATACAAGAGCAGCAATCCTGTACTAATTATAAAAAATGGAAGCCCGAAAAAAACTGCTTTTTTTCTAATAGTCAGCAAAACAAAAATTCCTCAAAACGTGAATTGATTGGGGGGTTAAATTTAATGATGTTCAATTGCTGCAAGTTTCAATCCACTCCAATAATTTATTATTTCTCCCTCTTTTTTCCAGTAAAAACTTCCGGTTACAATAAAATTTCCCTTCGAGGTTGCCATCCAATTTAACCCTTTGTCACTTGGTTTTTCAGGCTGAAGATAGATATCGATAGATCCATCTTTATTGATATTTACAGGTTGTGTACTGCTTATGAGTTTCAATAGTTTGTAATTTTTATCAAACAACATAATACTCCAGCTTAGCTCGGTGTTAATGCCATTTTTTACGGGCGGGATGGTAAGAATATACTGGTTTGAATCGCTTAGTTTTTGACCCTGATAATCGGAAAAGGTGATTAAAACATGAGTGTTTGTTGAGGGAATCATAGATTGTGCATTGGTATTTAGTTGATTCTGACTAGTTTGTTCCGTGACATTGTTTGCAGAAATATTAATAATCTTATGCTTTATACCAATGTTAATAACATAGGCAATAATAAACAGCAGGCCCAAACTTAATCGTAGGGTATGCAGTTTTGTACTCCCGTATTTTGTCCACCAGGACAGTAGGTTGTCATCCAAATAGGATTTGCTATAGATTTTTCTGTAATTATTCAGCTCATCTAGTAAAGCGTTCGTAGCCTTTCGTTTCTTTCGGGAGAAAAGCATTTGTAAAGCCAGGGAGCCTTGTTTTTTCGGATTTAAAAATGCTTTTATGGCGCGACATTGATTCCAGTCAATCCCTTGCTCTTCTGCTTGAGCTTTAGTAGCTATCAAACTTTTTGCTTTCAGTGCCTGCAAAAAACGATAATAGGCTGTTTGCTTAATCAAGGTTCTCAAGGCAATACCGAATAATAATTCCTTATCGATTGCGGGATGATTTTGCCATTGAAAAAAATGGAAAAGGTAGGTAGTAAACTCTGGTGCCTCTTTGTCAATTAATCTCGGGACTATTAATTCTTGAAATTGCTCAGAAAATGCAAGATTATCCAGTTGTCCATTTTCTACCATTTCTTGAAAGTAACGAAGGGCTTCTTGTTCCTGTCCTGTTGATAGAAGGTGTAGTAAATCAAGTACAAAATCATCGGGTTCTACTGATAAGAATTCTCCAGAATGTTCTTCTATCAAGTAGGATTTTTGAAATTGAACAGGATCTATTTCAAAAGAAATCTGCTCGCCTTTTGCAAATTTTAGGGCTAACTCATAGGCATTTCTGAGTAACTTAAAACCCTCTGGATCTACTTCTGGTTTATAGAGTTTTATTTTTGTTACATAGGCTTTTTTTATTTCGGCTATATTGTTAGTTTCTTCTATTCCAAGTATTTGCCAAGGGGTCATGTCTATTCTCTAAAAAGTAAATTGCGCTTGTTCTATTGCATTCAGTTTTCTTGACAAATCTTTTCGTAATCTTGCAATTGGCAAAAGATCCTGGGTATTTAGTACTGTTATAAATTCTTTAATCATAGCGCTTAATAGCATTCTATCCTCACCCTGCAGCTCCTCAAATAATTTTTCTGCACGAGTAATGACCAGTTGATTTTCAAGTTGTTCACGAGGATGGACTTTGATTTTCTGCAGGCTTAGCAGCCGTTCAGCAATCTCTTTTTTACTTAAGACACCTGGATTTCCCTCAATCACTAATGATCGTTTTTCTTTGTTTTCCAGAACTAGAGCTTCCACTTCCAACAAGCCATCAACATCATAGGTAAAACGCAATTCAAGCTCTTTATTTTTTAAAGCCTTATCAACATTCAGAGTAAATGAACCTAAAAAGATGTTTTTTTCCAAAAAGAAACTTTCACCCTGATAAATTCTGATATCAACCTCATGGGCTGTATCTGGATTGTTAGGGAAATAATTTTTACTACGACTGATGGGGATAGTCATATTTCGCTCAATAATAGGATCAAAATGCTCGGTTTCGTTATTTAGCACGGCAATGCCTAGGGAAAATGGACATACATCAGTCACAACTATTTCCTCTAGAGCCTGATGGTTATTAGTCAATCCCGCTTGCACAGCAACGCCCTGAACCACCACAGTATCCAAATCAATATGACATAAGGGGAGTTTGCCAAACATTCTACTAACCAGTTTTTTTACAGGTTTCATGCGTGAGGCTCCACCTACCAAAACAATCTGGTCAATATCTGAGGGTAGTAGTTTCCCGTCATTTATTACTTTTTTTACAGGTTCACGTAAACAATTCATCAAGGAACTTACCTGTTCTTCAAATGCACTTTCTGTGCAATGGAAAATTATCAGGTCATCATCCCATCTCAGAGACATAGTTGTGCTCGCAGCCGTCGATAATCTACGTTTGGCCAATTCAGCCTGTTCATGAATTTTTTGACGTATTTTGGCGGGAATGTTTTCAAATGAAATTTTTCTGGTTTTTAACAAATCATCAATAAACATTCTTTCCAGAACAGCTGTGAAATCAAGCCCACCCAATAGATTGTTACCATGTGTTGATCTGACTTCAATAACTCCTGAAAACATATTCAGAAGGGTAACATCGAATGTTCCTCCCCCTAAGTCAAAAATTAGATAATTTGTATCATCAAAATGATTTTGTAAGCCATAAGCAATTCCAGCTGCAGTAGGTTCATTAATGAGGCGTTTTACTGTTAAACCAGCTAATTCACCTGCTATTTTTGTGGCCTTACGCTGGGCATCACTAAAATAAGCTGGCACCGAAATAATGGCTTCTGTTATAGGCACCTTGAGGAAATCTTCCGCATCTTCTTTAAGTTGCCTTAAAACCAGAGCGCTTAATTCTTCCGTTCTAAAAGTGAAGTTGTTCAAGCTAATTTGTTTATCAGTACCCATATAACGTTTGAAATTGGCTACAGAAAATTCAGGATGCGTAGTTAAACGATTTAAGGCAGGCTCACCAATTAAAATCACATCGCCATCCGCACTGACGACAGAAGGGGTCATGAATTTGCCAAAGCGGTTTGGGATAATTTGTGGCTTTTCTCCATCCCAAACAGCAATCAGACTATTAGTTGTTCCTAAATCAATTGCTACAATCAAAATTATCTCATTACCAATTATGAAAAAAAGTGAGTATATGAAAAAAGATTAAAAATGTAATCTTATCTTGCTCTATAAACTCACAGATCCCTGGTTTTTTTAAATTCTTAAACTGCGTTGAAGGATCGTAATAATGCTTTGATCATCCTTACTTCCCAAGGGCCTTCATAACCTGGTTGACATCTTCCTCAATAAATTTATCGATTTCAGAAACTTGATCTGAATAACCCACAGATTCAACAATCAAGGTAGCGACTTCTTCATAAAAAGCATCACGTTCGCGATGTTGTTTCTCTAAGAAATTCTTCATATCGTTCACCGGAAGCGAGGGAACTCGTCCATTTTTCATACGACCAAGTTGAGTTTCAACAGAAACTTTCAAGTAAACAACGAATTCAGAGGATAACAATTGTCGACATTGCTCGCTTGACACAATACATTCTTCCAATAAAACGATAACATTTTCTTCTCCAATAGAATGAGAGATGATGTCTGCTTGACAGCGATTAAACGAAGCTTCACCTTGTTCGCCTAGAATATCTCGTGTTTGTCGGCCAATGTAACGTTCAATACTGGGATTCGCATCGACGATTTGCCATCCTAATTTTTTAGCCAAGGCTTCGGTAAATATAAACTTGCCCGCACCCATGTGGCCAACGATGAATATACGCTTTGTCATTTTAAACCTCCTTTTAGTTCATTAATAAATGATATCATTTAAATGGGCTGTATTTGAATGATCAGATTGGTATAACTTTTCACCATATCATACTGTTGGTCTAGTATTACACTGATTAGACAAAAAAAATCAATATGTAACCAATTGATTAGAGTTGTCACTCATTTCATATTTCGATACACCGATCTGCTGCAAATCCTGAAAAATGCTGTATACTTGACTATTTTTTAATCCATTGAAAATTTATGAGAGTGCTATGAATGCTATAACTGCTATGAATGATTTAAACCTTTACAGAAACATTGGTATCTTCGCCCACGTAGACGCCGGTAAAACCACTACTACCGAACGCATACTTAAGCTCACCGGTAAAATTCATAAAATGGGTGAGGTTCACGAAGGTGAATCAACAACCGATTTTATGGAACAGGAAGCGGAGCGCGGTATTACTATTCAGTCCGCAGCGGTCAGTTGTTTCTGGAAAGGTACTCGATTCAACGTAATTGATACCCCCGGACACGTTGATTTCACAGTAGAAGTATATCGTTCTTTGAAGGTACTCGATGGCGGCATCGGTGTATTCTGTGGTTCTGGCGGCGTTGAGCCACAGTCAGAAACCAACTGGCGTTATGCAAACAATTCAAAAGTATCTCGTTTGATTTTCGTAAATAAACTTGACCGTATCGGCGCTGACTTCTTGAAAGTGACTGAGCAAGTGAAAAAAGTGTTGGGTGCACATCCATTAATTATGACCTTGCCCATCGGTGTTGAAGATAGCTTCGTTGGTGTTGTCGATCTATTATCCCGTAAAGCCTATATTTGGGACGAAACGGGCGAGCCAGAAAATTACACCATTACCGACATGCCAACTAATATGGCTGATGAGGTTGAAAAGTACCGCAGTCAACTCATTGAAACGGCACTTGAAATGGATGATGACTTACTGATGGGTTACTTAGAAGGAGTGGAACCTTCAATAGATGAAATCAAGCGCTGTATCCGGAAAGGTACGCTTGAATTAGCCTTCTTCCCAACGTATTGCGGTTCGGCCTTTAAAAACAAGGGAATGCAACTCTTATTGGACGCAGTGATTGACTATTTGCCTGCTCCTCACGAAGTTAATCCACAACCTTTGACTGATGCTGAAGGTGCGCCAAACGGCCAATTCGCTATTGTTTCTGCTGATGAGCCTTTCCGTGCCTTGGCATTTAAAATTATGGATGACCGTTTCGGTGCGCTAACGTTCGTACGTGTTTATTCAGGAAAATTAAATAAAGGGGATACCATCCTTAATTCCTTTACTGGTAAAACCGAACGTGTCGGCCGTATGGTTGAGATGCAGGCGGATGAACGTAATGAATTACACAGTGCTGAAGCAGGCGACATTATAGCTATCGTAGGCATGAAAAACGTTCGAACTGGTCACACTCTTTGCGATCCGAAACACGAGTGTACACTTGAAGCGATGGTTTTCCCTGAACCAGTCATCTCTATTGCTGTTTCGCCAAAAGATAAAGGTTCAAACGAAAAAATGTCTATTGCTATTGGTAAAATGGTCGCAGAAGATCCAACCTTTAGGGTTGAAACTGATGTCGATTCAGGTGAAACCATTCTTCGTGGTATGGGTGAATTACATCTTGATATTAAAGTGGATATTCTGAAACGTACTTACGATGTTGAATTAATAGTAGGTCAGCCCCAGGTTGCTTACCGAGAAACCATCACTAAATCGATTGAAGACAGCTATACCCACAAGAAACAATCAGGTGGTTCTGGTCAATACGGTAAGATTGACTACACCATTTCACCGGGAGAGCCAAACACTGGATTTACTTTTATCACTTCCGTTGTGGGTGGGAACGTTCCTAAAGAATTCTTCCCGGCAATTGAGAAAGGATTCCGCTCAATGATGGGCTCTGGAACGTTGGCAGGTTTCCCTGTATTGGATGTTGTAGTTAACCTCACCGATGGTGGTTTCCATGCTGTTGACTCCTCGGCAATTGCATTTGAAATTGCAGCAAAGGGTGCTTTTCGTCAATCTATACCAAAAGCAGGTCCACAATTGCTAGAACCAATCATGAAGGTTGACGTTTATAGTACAGAAGATAAAGTGGGTGATGTTATTGGTGACTTAAACCGTCGTCGCGGCATGATCTCTGGCCAAGAACCAAATGCAGGTGGCATACGCATTAAAGCCGATGTACCTCTTTCAGAAATGTTTGGTTATATCAGCACCTTGCGCACCCTGACCTCTGGTCGTGGTCAATTCTCAATGGAATTCTCTCATTATGCTCCTTGCCCAAACACTGTCGCAGAAGCTGTGATTGCCAAAGAAAAAGAAAAGAAAGCCGCAGCTGCTAAGTAAGATCTTCGAAACGCTAAATAGCTCTGTCAGTTTGTTCTGATGGAGCCATTTTGTTCCACACGATCTCTCAGAGTCCATCGGGCCGTAGTTCAACGTTGGTTGCAGGGAAATACTGAACAGGCTTGATCAATTTTTTTTCTTAAGCCATTCGGCAATTCGCTGATGAGTATCATCTAAAACGCTCATCAATTGTAGGTAGAGCTTTTCCAAGTAGAATGAGTAGCCCGCTTTGTGATAGCGCTCTAAGTACTGACAGGCATATTTCATTCGAATAGTACCCGGGTATTCAGCTCCACCCTTAATCTTGTGAGCCAATTGTTCAACCGCACCCCAATCACCTGCGTCATGGGCTTCTCTAATTTCTGCTTTTTGTTCAGGGATAATAGTTATCATTCCTTGCAGGATTTCAGATAAGGTTGCTTCATTCCCTAAAGTTTCAAGCCCTTTTTGTACGTCCAGTAAAGAAAATTGTTCTAGCTCAAATAATTGCTCTTCAGTATCAGGTAAGTATTTACTTAATCCCTTTAAAGATGAGGTGTCGGACGAAGATGTTGAAAATTTGTCTTTTTGCTCTAGCCATTCTAATACACAGGCTTTGGTTTCTTTCTGGGGCAATGCCTGTTCTTTTCTTCTGTTATAAATGTAGTCTGCTAAAAGAGTTTCCAAGGTCGATTGCTGTAAGGGCTTTGGGCAAACATCCTGCATGCCAGCCGTCAATGCCTCTTCTCGCGTTTCAGGATCGTTCGCATGTCCCGTGACTGCAATGATGGGCTGTTGTGAGAGTTTGGGCTTGTTCAATCGACGGATTTGTTTTGTAGTTTCAATCCCATCCATCCCGTCGCCTAAGCCCACATCCATTAAGACTAAATCATAATCATGAGTTTGGACCATCATTAACGCTTGTTCCCCGTTTACAGCATGGTCAGAGGCGCAATTTAAACGGGTTAATAAGGATTGCAAGCTTTTAGCAGCAAGCAGATTATCTTCTACGATCAACACCGCCGAGACATTTTCCTTTGTATGTTCTTCTGGTTTCGAGGTATTTGTTAATTGAGTGTCCTGGATCTTAGCTGTTTTGGGAACATAAGGCGCCTCTTTTTCCCTGTCGGAGTGATCTGATACGATAAGCGGGAGGGTAACGATAAAACGAGTTCCTTGACCTACTTCGCTGTCTACTTCAATGGTTGCATTCATGGCCTTAATATAACGTTTCACAGTATAAAGGCCTAAGCCCGCTCCTTTATACATCCCCTGGTAAGAAGGCGTAAGGCGGGAAAAATGCTCGAAAATGGTTTCATATTTATCCTTTGGTATGCCAATACCTGAGTCTTCTACCGAAATTTCTAAGGTTAATGAATCACCTGGATGGTAAGTCAAATCATGAGTACCGCTAAATCGCACCTTGATTTTAACAAATCCTTTCTCAGTGAATTTGAGCGCATTTGATAAGAGATTTAGTAAGGTACGGTCTAAGTAATTACGTAAGCCGCTAACATAGGTAGGAATAGACCTATCAATGTCAGATGATAAGGTTATTTTTTTATGGAAGGCTGCTGGTTGTAAAAGATTGATGTTGTGCATAATCAAGTCATATAGATTAAAGGATTCTGGCTCTTCGAGAATATGGCCTGATTCCAAACTCATGGTGTCTAAGATTTCATTACAGAGTTCTAATAATTCATCCGTTGCACCGATTAAAAGCTGGCTGTCTTTTTGTACGATGTCTACTAGATGCTTTAATAAGGTGAAATATTTATCTTGAGGGACTGCTTTTTCAGGAGCCCTTTGTTCTAGCATAGTCCTAATGTCATCAGCCAAATTAAACATCTCTTGGGTCATGCCAATGATACCAGTCAGAGGTGTGCGGATATCGTGGCTCATATTGGCGATGAATTCCGCCTTTGCTTGGTTAGCTAACTCGGCTGTATTTTGAGCCTCTTTTAAAGAAGTGATGTCTGAAAAATAACCTACCATACCAATTGCTTTCCCTTTATGAATAATGGGAAGTTTGCTTACCAAGGTAACCAATTTCTTTCCATTCGGTAAAGCTAATATTTCTTCCTGATTATCAATAGGTTTACCAGCAAGTGCTTCTTTATCTCCCTGTTGAAATGTTCTAGCAGTATCACCTGTAGGTTGCCAGAGGAGATCATTATCTGTTTTTCCGATAATCTCTTCTGGGGACTCAAACCCTACCAGTTGAGCGTAATTACTATTACAACCTAAGTAAACGGAATTAACATCTTTCCAAAAAACATATTGGGGCAATGACTCAGTAATATTTCTAAAAAAAATATTGGTGACATAATCTATCTTTTTAAACTCATCATTTTCTTCATCGACTCTATTCGGGGTAGATTTTTCAACTTCAGTATTTGCCGTATGTAAAAAGCCGATAACCTTTCCTTGTCCACTTTTAAGAACTATTTTTTTATTACTATCTAGAAGTTTTCGAATTTTCGGATCTTGAAAATCAGAAATCGGTTTACCTATAATCTCTAATTTTGATTTAAAGCCCATCAATTCAACTAATTTTTTGTTACAGCCTAAAATAACATTGGTTTCGTCGGTCCAAAAAAAATCCTCTGATAACTGTTCAAACAGCTCCTCTGCAGCTAACCCTTTAAAAAAATTCATTTATTATCCCTCATAAGGTTCTCCTGAAAACCTCTTGAATTTGTCGAAAAATTTCCTAAATTAATCTCTATTTTTGACTAATGACTAAACATTGTAGTGTAATGGGCTGAATAATAGAAGTTGCGACCCATTTTCGTTTATTTATTGACATAATTGTATGCATTTTATTTTACATGCGATAAAAAAGTGCTTTTGTTTTTGATATTAAAAGGAACACAACGGAATTAATTTATGACAAATTACATTAATCACTTAAATAAAAAATTACGACCCTTAACCTTAGAAGTAGCTAATCATGAAGTTTATAATCACATCACATCCCTAAACAATTTACGCCTCTTTATGGAGCAGCATGTCTTTGCCGTATGGGATTTTATGTGTTTATTGAAAGAATTGCATCGCAATCTGGTCTCCACTTCCTCCCCCTGGTTCCCACCCAAAGATGCTTTAAGCGCTAATTTGATTAATTCCATTTTAACAGAGGAAGAAAGTGATTTAGCAGAGGATGGAAAATCCTATTTAAGCCACTATGAAATCTATATTAATGCCATGGAAGAAATTGGTGCTAACACGGATTCTATCAATGAAATGCTTAAATTATTAAAAACCGGACACACTATTGAGGATGCCTTAAGCTTAATATCGATTAGACTTTCAACGAAAGAGTTTATTTTGACGACATTCAGCTTCTTTAAACTTGATGTTCATGAATTAGCTTCGGCTTTTGTTTTTGGGCGTGAGGGTGTTACAAGTGCAATGTTTTTACCTTTATTGAAACAATTAGAAAATAAACTTGAGCATTCTGACAAGCATCAATTGAACACCTTAACCTATTACTTTAAACGACATATTGATTTGGATGACAATGAACATTTCCCCAAAGCGCTTAAAATGCTTGCTAATATGATTGGAAACGATAGCAATAAACGGGATGCAATTGAAGAAGTAGCAAAGATTGCTTTAAAAGCAAGAATTAATTTCTTAACAGGAATCCAGAAATCATTTTCAGAATCGAAATAAAAAATGACTTCATTTAATAAGGATTAAATCATGTATACCCGCTCCCGTTTATCCCTTTTTAAAGGCATCAAACCCACTTCACTTTATTCACCAAAAAAAGCTTTTTCGAATGATATGCAGCAGCAAGAACCTAATATTGGCTCACTATACGAGAGTCTTCTCAATCAATCATTGGTCAATTGCAACTTTATTTCGCAGGTGGTCGATTATTGGGCACAAAATCCAAATCAATTAGCGCTACGAAGTATTGATCAAGATAACGGAGAACAGTGTGATGTTAGTTATCAAGAGCTAGCCATAGGTAGCCATCAAATTGCAAATTTTCTAACACACAAAAAAGTAAATAAAGGGGATACTATTGCACTGATGCTAGGTCAACATGTGTCTTGGTGGTACAGTTTGGCAGGGTTAATGCGTCAAGGAATAGCCGTAGTGCCCTGTCCTAGATTATTGACTGCCAAAGATCTCATTTACCGCATAAATGATTTAAAAATAAACGGTATGATCACCTCACCTGAGCAACAAGAAAAAATAAACTCGATACGCGATCTATGCCCCTCATTAAAAACAACGATCACCTATGGAATTAACAGTGTTCAATGGGATTCATTAACTGACATTTTTAGTTACAAAGTAGACATCCCTAAAAAACCTGTCATCAACACAACGATTAATGACCCCTGTGTATACCTTTATACTTCAGGTACCACAGGACAACCTAAAGCAGTTATCCATCACCATGATTATCCTTTTTTTCATTGGCCAACGGGAAAACGATGGTTAAAATCAACACCAAACGATCTGGTATATAATGCCAGTGACACGGGATGGGGTTTTACTTTATGGATAACTACCTCTGTCTGGGCTACTGGGGCAAAATTACTGATTACCCCTAGTAATAAAAAATTCAATCCACAACAAATGCTTAAACTCTTACAAGAACAACCAGTGACTATTTTTTGTGCGGCTCCTACTGTTTTAAGACTACTTGTTGCAGAAAAAAATTTTGATAACTACTCATTCCCTTGTCTTAAACGCATTGTAACGGTTGGAGAGGCTTTAGACGAAACGGTTATTCAACGATTTGAATCACGCGGCATTGAAGTGGCGGTTGGTTTTGGTCAAGCAGAAACTCCTTTATTAATGGGACGCGTCGATAGTCAACCTCATGTATCTGCAACAATGGGAAAACCAATTTCTCCTTACAAAGTTGTTATTTTGGATGAAAATCACCAGAGTTTACCTCCGGGCAATATTGGCCAGATAGCTGTTGATATTGATAAAGGAACAAGAAATGGAATAATGCAAGGTTATGCAAATGCACCAGAAAAAACAAAAAATGCCTTTACATCCGATGGGCGTTATTATTTGACGGGTGATTGGGCAGAATATAGAACTGATGGTTTTTTTGCTTATCAAGGACGCAAAGATGATTTAATAAAAGACCGGGGCTACAGGATTGGTCCCGATGAAGTCGAAAAAGCGGGGATGTCTCATCCTGCTGTCGCAAAAATTGCTATTGTAGGGATCCCAAGAGAGCTTGGCTCTAAGTCCTTAACTATTAAAGGATTTATTTTATTAAAACCAGGCTATTTGGAAAGCCCTGAACTTATAAAAGATATTCAGGAGCATATAAAACAAGAAACCGCTCCTTATAAATACCCCCGACAAGTTGAATGCCTTAGCGTGGAAGAATGGAGCAAATACGAGACGATTAGTGGCAAAATACGCCGCCTTGCCTTAAGAGAACGTGAAATTCAAAATATGGAACAAATAAAACTTCAATCGCAGGCACAAATTTCAATCACGATGTAATAAGTCTCAATATTGTGAAAAAGGTTATAGAACCGATTTGTTAATTAGAGTCTTACTTTGAGTAAATTACACTATTTAAGACTCAAAAAAAAAATTATGGAAACTGCTGCAACATTACTCTGTTATTGGATGGGTGAGTCAGAATTAAAAAGAATTTAAGTGATTAATAATTATAATTAGCGCGAAAATATCAAATCTTAACAACTTATAAAAATATCCTGTCGCGCCAAAATGATAATGTCCCCCTAAGCCCAAAATAAAAATGTCCCCCAAGAAGACGACTACTCTTTAAGTTGTGAAGACCAAAAGGGAGTTGTCGATGGGAGACAAATTGATTATGAGTAA
>JACCWL010000237.1 GCA_013697645.1 Tatlockia sp.
TAAAAACTTTGTTTGATGGGAAATTGCCTGCTGTATTTTTTACTGAAAAGTAATAACAATCTAATACTGGAGCGGCTGCATCACCACAGTCGGCCACAAAGTGGCTGATCGTGGTGAATGGTTACATTTATTTAATTTATGATAGCCAATTGCTTAGCTTAGAGTCTGTTGCAGATCTTATTGATTTTTGTGCGAAGAATGAGCTTATACCGCTTGACGTTCGCGTTGATATTTTTCCACAGTGTAAAACGCTAGAGGAACAAAATTTAATTGCAGTTTATGACAACGAGGTGAAGAATCTAGGACAAGGCGGTCTGGTTGTGGCAGGTCGTGACATTTTAAGTTGGTTAAAACCGGTGTACGAATTGGGCACTTATAGTGATTTAGATGTGATTGTCGATACGAGTCACATTGATACAAAAGAAGTCGATAAACCCTTACTATTACCTATAGATATCGAAGAAACTGAAACTTACGATATTAATGAAGGTTATATCCGGCTGAATAATAATGTAATTGCCGTGGTCGACTCGGAAGCTGCTTTACCGCTGATCCAAAAAATCCAGCGCAATATTGTAAGTGCCTGTTCTTCCTTCTCAGAAGGAAGGTCTTATTTTGAACAATTTTTCTCTAACTTAAATGAAATGAATTTTTCTTTTCTTTATGAAGAAGATTGGGAAACCAAAATGCTCCATCAATTTAGTAAGGGAAAATCAATACAAATCGCACGAAAAGAAGTGTTAGAAATTTGTGCTAGCAACAAAAGTTATTGTGATGCAGTAAGGCTTAACGAAGCAGTCATTGCTCCCTTAGGACGCCTAAAATTAGTACATGAGTTGCAGGAACTAAAAACTTTAGCGGATCTAAAACTAATAAAAATATTAGATTTCGCGAGTAATTACCCCTTACCCTATGATCCAGAGCAAATAGGAAAAATAATTGCTGACAAGTGTAATATGCATTCTAAATGGCTTAAGTCTAATGGTACTAAACTTGATTTAATAAATAAGCTACTTCAGTTAAATGATGAGCAACTCGTTACTCATATTCGCCAAAGATTTATAGAAGGCTTCACTAATTTCAGCATTATATGCACAACTGGACCAGTTAATATTCAAAACAGCCTTTTTGATTCAGGACTCATAGTTAAAAGTCTATTTAACGAGTTGGTTGCTCCTTATTCTTTTGGTCATAATGGCTTAAACGGGTTGTTTTCTGTAGAAAATCAAGAACTAGGTATCGACCCTTGTACATCAAAAAGTGACTTTTCCTGGTTACCAACAGGACAACATTCAATACTAAAAGAGGATAAACAGATAGAAAATGCGACGATTGGCTTACAGAGTGCTTGTCGTTTATTTAATGCTCAAGAAAAATACAAAAAATTGCAAGATCTAAGATTTTTCAACTCCGTTAAGGCAGATAAACTAGAAAGTGAAATGTTAACTAAGTTATCGCTATAGAAGTGGCCGCCAAGATAATTGTCTTCAAATTTTGCCGCTATCTTCAAGGATTGCGAATGACCTCAATAAGATTGATTCAATGGCTTTAGTTGTTTTTTAGTCTTTATTTATAATGAAGAATCATAACTCAGTCTTTCATAGGTATATTCATTGGGGTATAGAATTAAATAAATACCGATTTCCCCATTACCACTTTTCCAGTCCCTAAGAAATTCTTTTATAGTCATTTTTTCTTTAACAATGTTTAACTGAAAATGCTCTGCGGGATCATATAATAAAATTTCTAAATTATTGATTCCATAAATAACTCCAAAATGTCCAATCTCACAACTTTGAGTAAGAGGGTCTTTTTTCTTTAGGTGGTAGGTATAATTGACCACTATAGGAATACCTTCTTTAAGTAGCTTATTAAAATGCTGAGGTAAGGATATCCCCTTTTTACCTATAATTTGTATTTGTCCATGATCTATTAAACATCCCATTTTATTTAGCATAGTGGTCATCATTGCAAAATCGGTCCCATCTTTCTCATTTGTTTTAAATAGGGATGAAAGAAATAATTCATCATTTGCCGATAAAACTGAATCATCAATAAGTCCAAATATATTTTCAGTTTTTCTAAAATAGTCAGCAATCATTTTAATAACAGCAGGTCCACAAGAATATAAGGTACTTTGTGGGTGATACGAATTTAAAAAAAAGTGTTTAAGTTGCAACGAGTTATCCATAGTCCTATCCTTTTAGAACCACAATAAATAGATTAAATATTGATATTCTTCATTTAATTATAGATGAGATGTAAAACAATCATGGCCATTAGGTATTTTTTTAAAAAGTTAATAACCATTAAAAAGAAGCATTAGCAGCTTTCAAATATGGTCTAGACTAAAACTACAGTCATTTAAAGAGTTTGGGGATACCGCATCAAAAGCGTCTTAGATGTCATTTAAAATTTCAATTCAAGAGAGAACATGACATGGCTAAATCAATTTGGAAGGGTGAAATTTCGTTTGGGTTGGTCTCAATCCCTGTCTCATTAGTGTCAGTTGAGGAAAAAAATGACCTGCGTTTCCATTTATTAGACTCAAAATCGAAATCCCGCGTCCGCTATCAGCGAGTTAGTGAAGAAACCGGTAAGCAAGTCCCCTGGGATCAGGTCGTTAAAGGTTATGAATACGAAAAAGACAGCTACATTATTGTGGATGAACAAGCCATTGAAAAAGCGACTCCCTCGCTCTTTAAATCAGTTGATATCGAAGAGTTTGTAGATATAGACGAAATTGATAATTTATATTATTCAAAACCTTACTACCTTCAACCGGAGAGTAAAAATAAAAAAGCCTATGTGCTGCTTCGGGAAGCATTAAAAAAGACAAATAAGGTTGGCGTAGCCAAGGTCATGATTCGAACAAGAGAATCATTAAGCTTAATTATTCCTCACGACCATGCCCTATTACTATATTTAGTCCATTTTGCCAATGAAATTAGAGGTGAAGATGAAGTTAACGTACCCAAAGAGGACCTTAAAGCCTATAAAATTGGTGATAAGGAATTAAAGATGGCAGAAGCGCTCATTAAAGACATGGCGACCAAATGGAAACCTGAGAAATACGAAAACCTTTATCGCGAAACCATGCAAAAATGGCTCAATCAGCAAATTGCCAAAGAAACGAAGTCCACTAAAAAAGCAGGAAAAAGTATACTCAAAGGCAAAGATTCAGTGGTGGATTTCGTTTCCTTATTGAAAGCCAGCATGAAGGATAAAAAGACTAGACAAAAGGCTACCCCAAAGGCTAAAAAATAATCGATTATGACAAGATGAAAATCAATTGATGATTCTCCTGGCTGTCTCGCTTCAACCCATTCTGTTTTCAATTGCTCTATTCTTCAAGAGTCTTTTTACCGATGGGATTATATTGGCAAATAAAACTAAACGGCTCGGGATCCCTTTGTTCAATCAAATGTAAATGGTAGCCCTCTTCTTCAATTAATAAATTTATATTTAGTAAATTATCTATTTGGTATAAAAAATCAAGATGAGGGACTTGCCACTCCCTGATGTGTTGGATAGCTTTATGTCTTGCCTCACTTTCACTCGAAGCCACCACAAAAATATTTTTATGTAACTCTGTAAATTGCTTAGGGTCATACCCTCCTAAATTTACGAAATATAACTTTTTGATATTTTTCTTTTTATCTCTCTTTGAAATTTCTATCTTATATCCATCGGCATAACCTAAATTACCCCATGCATCTATATGTAGACTTTTGCTAATTCCCCACCAACTTTCTCTTAAAGTATCGTAGGTGTCTTCAATTTTATCAGCTAAAACAAAGCGTATATCATGAAGTTCAATTAAAGATTTGATATGGCTGCCGCCAATGTAAATTACAAATAATTTCATTAGATTCCTAATTTAAAATTTTAAATCGTATCGGTTTAAAAGAAAAATTATTGGATTGTGCCGCTGAACACGCCGTTAGACCTACAATTAAATCCATTTGACTTTGAAAAATTATTTTATCACCCTTTGAGCTTAAGGGCGGTAACACTTTTAACTCACCGGTATTCGGACTAATTGATACATTCATAAAAATATTAAAGGTTGTAGTTATTTCTTGAGCGATTCCAAACTCTTGTAAAGCTAAGGCTAAATGCTCATAACACCCCATAGGAGGGTTGGTATCTTTATAGCTAATGCGAAAAAGATTTTTACAACAGGGTGAGTACAAAAAGTCATGTTGACCCACCTCGTCATGAATAATTTTTAACATAGGATTGCTTTCATTAGAATAAAGAATGTTATTGGTTGAAAAACGCAGTTTGCCGTTATAATCGATACTCTTGCCTGAGGATAAAAATTCCTTTTGGTTGGACAATGAAAAGCAGAATAAGTCAGCTACTTGCTCTCCTAATTTATCCTCAACAATTAACCACTGGCCTTTCTTTAAAATAAATCCTTTACCGGAACAAGGAGGAATAGTTACCCATCTTTTATTAGTGGTTTGGGTCTGCATAAAAGGGCAACCAAAATCTTTAGAGACCCTCCTTCCACTATACTGTATGAAGTGACCCCAATGTCTAGACCATGATCCAAAAAATATTTAGGAGATCCTAGCCATTGTTCTATGTGTTAAAATTTATCCACGGTACAGGCGGGGACGCCGATGACCGTGACATGATTTAGGGC
>JACCWL010000257.1 GCA_013697645.1 Tatlockia sp.
TCTCTTCCAAATACGCCTTTCTCTGCTCTAAACTCATCATTTTTGGCAACCTCCACGGTTACCTTTAATTTGAGTCAACGATTAGTTTTTTTGCGACCTTCGGTTACATTTAATTTGATTCAACTCGCTCAGCTGTAATGACATTGACAAATTTTATACTTTATAGAAAAATAGAGCGCTTCAAAATTACCTCCAAGCATAGCGTTTTATCATTATTAAAACTCTCAATCTTTAAGGAAGTTAATGCAGCAAATAAATGACTTATCTGCCCGAAGGATGCGCTATCAGGATTTAATACAAACAGCAACTCAGCGAGTTATAGAAAGTGGTTGGTGGATTCTTGGCCCTGAATGCAAACGATTTGAGCAATTATTTTCTGCTTACATCGGTGTGGCTCATTGTGTAGGTGTAGCCAATGGCACTGATGCGATTGAACTTGCTTTGAAAGCAATGAGAATAAAAGCGCAAGATTTAGTCGCTACAGTAGCGAATGCAGGTATGTATACTTGTTCTTCTTTATCCGCCATTGGCGCCTTGCCTTTTTTCATGGATGTAAACCCAGATAGTTCTTGTGTCACTTTAAATGAGGTAATGCGAGCCGTTGAAGCCGGCGTTAAGGCAGTTGTAGTCACTCATCTCTATGGCCAGGCGGTCCCTGAAATCGCTGAGATTAGTCGATTTTGTCGGGAAAATGAGGTGCCTTTGTTAGAAGACTGCGCTCAAGCCCACGGAGCAAAAATTCATGACAAACAAGTTGGTTCATTTGGTGATGCAGCCAGCTTTAGTTTTTATCCAACCAAAAACCTTGGAGCCTTGGGTGATGGCGGAGCTGTAGTCACCAATAATTCCGAATTGGCTGAACAATTATGCATGCTAAGGCAATACGGTTGGACAGCAAAATATAAAGTAGAACTTGCAGGCGCTCGTAATAGCCGTCTTGATGAAATGCAAGCCGCAATTCTGGCGGAGCTCCTACCTTATCTCGATGAAAGCAATGAGCGAAGAAGGGAAATTGCTAATTATTATCATGTGCAAATCAAACATGCCGCTATTGCACGACCGCCCATTAGTGCTGCTGATTATGTGGCGCATCTTTATGTGATACGCACTGCAAAACGCAATGAATTGCGTGAACATCTAAGTCATTTACAAATTGCTACTGAAGTACATTATCCTATTCCTGATCATCGTCAACCCCTTTTTGCTAAACAATTTGCCGAGGTTCATTTAAAAAATACAGAAGAATTAAGCCAGCAAATCCTTACTCTACCTTGTTATCCTGAAATGAGTGATGAAAATGTGGAACAAGTAGTTAGCGCAATTAATGGCTGGCAACCATGATCTATTCAGTCATTATTCCTGTTTATAAAAATGAAGTATTTATCCCCGATTTATTGCAGACCTTAACGGAGATGAATGAGGCTTTAGCCGGTCAAATGGAGGCTGTTTTTGTCGTTGATGGCAGCCCTGATCGCTCTTATGCCTTATTGCATGAAGCCTTAAATACTTTAAATTTTTCAGCACAACTTTTAGCCCATTCACGTAATTTTGGATCCTTTGCTGCTATCCGCTCTGGTTTAAAAGCCGCAAAAGGCGATTATTTTGGAGTGATGGCCGCTGATTTACAAGAACCCTCTGAATTAGTATTGGCTTTCTTTCAAGCCTTATCCTGTAACGAATGTGAGGTCGCTATTGGAACTCGCAGTGGGCGAAATGACCCTTTGTTTTCACGCCTTGCATCAAAAATTTTTTGGGGATTATATCGACGCCTTGTAGTACAGGATATGCCTTCAGGAGGAGTAGATATCTTTGGTTGTAATCGGCAATTCCGTGATCATCTTTTGCAGCTAGAAGAATCTCGTTCCTCCTTAATTGCTTTGATTTTCTGGTTAGGATTTAGACGAAAATTGGTTAGTTATGAACGCCAAGAACGTCAGCAAGGGAAATCAGGATGGACCCTACGCAAAAAAATTGATTACATGATGGATAGCATTTTTGCTTTTACTGACTACCCCATTCGTTTACTTACGCGTGTAGGTGCTTTGGGTTCTGTTTTATCAATTATCTTTGCAATGATTATCCTGATAGCACGAATGCTAGGAAAGATTGATGTGCCTGGCTACACCACGACAACGCTTATCGTTTTGATACTGGGTTCATTAAATTTATTTGGTCTTGGTTTAATAGGAACCTATTCTTGGCGAGCTTATGAAAATAGCAAACATCGTCCCCAGGCAATTGTGGCTTTAACGCATAAAAATAAATGGGAGAAAGTAATTGAGTCAGCTTCCTTATATTCATGAAACAGCAGATGTACAATCAAGTTCCATTGGTGAAAATACAAAAATTTGGCAATTTGTAGTGGTTTTGCCTAATGCTAAGATTGGTAAGGAAGTCAATATTTGCGCTCATTGTTTTCTAGAAAATGATGTGATTATTGGTGATCGAGTGACTATCAAATCAGGTGTCCAACTTTGGGATGGTCTGCGGATTGAGGATGATGTCTTTATTGGACCCAATGTAAGCTTTACCAATGATAAATTCCCTCGCTCTAAAAACTACCCTGAACAAGTTCTTAAAACACGTATTGAAAAAGGAGCTTCAATTGGCGCTGGAGCCGTGATTTTACCCGGCATTACAATCGGGACTGGCGCAATGATTGCTGCTGGTGCAGTAGTTACGCGCTCTGTGCCTCCTTATGCGGTCATTAAAAGTCCAGCTGCGAAAATTAGTCATTTTGTTGCTAAACCCTTTTCCCCTCCAGAAGCAAAGATTAATGAACCTATTCCGGTAGGAGTAGGAAAAGTCACGTTACATGCCTTGGATTTAATTCAAGACCCTAGAGGTGATCTATCAGTCGCTGAGTTTTTAAGAGACATTCCTTTTTCGCCAAAACGTTATTTTCTTGTATTCAATGTACCTGAAGGAAAAATAAGAGGCGAACATGCTCATCATCTCTGTCATCAATTTCTAATCTGCGTTAAGGGAAGTTGTTCAGTGGTGGTTGATGATGGGAAAACAAGAACAGAAATCTTTCTGGATAAACCAAATTTGGGTATTTATTTGCCACCATTAACTTGGGGAACTCAATACGACTACTCTTCGGATGCACTGCTTTTAGTTTTTGCCTCAGATTATTACAAAACCGATGATTATATACGTGATTATGATCTCTTTTGCAGATTGAGTTCGGAGTAAAGTATATGTTGTTTAAAAACAGGAGCTTTTTGCGATGAACTCAAGCTGTGAAACGGAGAAGCTAAAATGGTTTTTTTTCCTCCCTATTTTTTTACTCGTTTTTGCAATTTGGTTTCCCTTCGGGTTTAGTCAAACCGGATTAGTTGAAGAGTGGGGGATAATTAATGTATTTGATAATTATGGTCCTGTTTTCTTTGCTGGTTTAAGTTCTCCAAGTCCACATCTTGCCTTACGTCCCTTACTCTTTTTATCCCACTCCCTCGCCTATTCTTTAGATCCTAATTCCTTTTTTTATTGGCATCTATTACTTGTCGCTGCGATAGTTGTTAAAAGTGCGGCAACCACCAATCTTGTTTGGCAAGCTACTAATTCTTGGCGTTTCGCAATCATTGCAGGATTATTGCTTATTGTTTATCCAGCCGATACGATGCAATTGAATCTGCGTTCATTACAGGTTAGTTTCGCCCTTGCTTGTTTTCTTTTAGCCTCTACTCTATTTATCACTGCTTTACGAAGCTCTAAATCAATGAGAGCCTATTCCTTAGCTCTAGGTTCGGCTATTTTGCTATGGATTTCGCTAGCAATGTATGAGCCAAGTTTAATGCTGGTTTCACTTCCTTTTTGTATCCTGTATATCAAAGAAGGATTGCAAACCACTTTAAAACTGAGCTACAGAGCTAAAGGGCTCGTTGCATTCTGGGTCTTCTGTGTAGTGCTTCATCTAATTTATATTGGAATTACTGCACCTAAGATGCACAGCTATCTATATCTAATTAAAGGTGCCCCTAGTGGTCTTTTACATAATATTTACCCCTACTTATTTTCTCCGGGTATGGAACATAGTCTTTTAGGCGGATGGGTTGATGCAGTGCAAATGGTATACAAGGAGATCGGTTATTGGGGTTATCTCTATCTTTTAGTAGTAATGAGCCTAGTTTTTGCCCTGATTTCTTATTTATGTAACCCTAAGAACAAGGAAAAGACAGCACCTGTTCAACAATTAAGGGTAATAATTAGTCTTGCTTTAGTCGGTTTATTATTCTCAATACTTGGCTATATACTTTATTTAGCATCGGACGGCTTGATCATTACGAGCCAGCGTACTTATTTATATGCATCATTTGGGGCTGTTTTATTTTGGGTTTCTCTATTAATGTTATTGACTAAGTGGAGAGAAAAGCTCGCTACAATTTTGGCGATCTTTTTAATGACTATCGGGTTGGGTGCGCAACTTTTTCAATTTCACCATTACCAGCTAATTTCTGAAAGGCAACGAACTGTGCTAAGAAATATAGTTTTCAATTTTGATGGAAATTTAAATAAAAAAACTTTAATACTCTTAGACGGAAGTAACCAATTAACATCTACTTGGATGGTACCTGATCTACCAGCAGCATTATCGTATTTCTACGCAAAACCTATTCATAACGTAAAAGTTTGTTATATGCCTGGAAAAGAATGGTACCGTAATGATTTTATTCCTCCGGGCACTTGTATTGAACAAGAACAGAAATGGATATTTAGGCCTCCATCAAAGAGGACCGCAATGGGCGATATTGCTGGGGTGCCTGACGAAGAGATCTCAAAAAAAGAAGCCGTTGTACTAATGATTAAACCTGATGGCTCTATTGATCCAGATCCTTCACTAAAGGATTATAGGGCAAATTTGAAACAATCTAGCAATCAAGGTAAGCGATATCAAGAAATATTAATTGTAAAGAAATGGCCTAGTTACTTTAAGCAATTTTGGACTCAAGATATGGAAAAATATCGATGGTCTTTCGGTAATTGGTGGTCAATGGAAATTCCTATTCGTGGATCAGGCTGGACTGAAGCTGCGTGGACCAAACAGAAATTTTCATACCATGGCTTATCCTTTAAAATTCAAGAAAATGCCACTTTATTATTTGATCTCTTACCGCGCAAATCCACCTATGATTTACAAGGTCAATTTGGGTTTTTTGCAAGTGATGCCGTACGAAACAGCATCCAAATTTATTTGAATAATCACTTAATTCCTTATCAATGGTTATCGTTTGATAAATTTTCGGCAAAAATTCCTATAGATATTTTATCTTCAGGGGTTAACAGGATCATGTTTCATTCCATAATCGAACCTAAGATTAACGAATTTTCGCTTTCATTACTCGGGTTTGAACTTTCTCCTAGTAGACAATTGAGGAAGGGATAAAAATGATTTTGCTAAGCGGTGGTTGTGGTTTTATTGGCCCAATTGTTTTGAACCTTGCCACATTAAAATCCGTCACATTATCATTTAATACGATATTCTAAATACATCATTAGGAGAAAAATGGTAATGTGTTATGAAAAAAGGAACCTTTTAGCTACGAACTCAAGCCTTATAACTGCTAAACTAAAGTGGTCATTTTTTCTCCCTATCTGTTTACTCGTTTTTGCTATTTGGTTACCCTTCGGTTTTAGTCAAACGGGATTAATAGAAGAGTGGGGTATACTCGGATTATTCAGTGATTCTGGGCCTATTTTCTTTGGGGGTATAAATTCTCCATTCGCATTGCAAGCTTTACGACCATTCACTGTTCTCCCACACTCTATTGCTTTTTCTCTTGATCCGAATTCTTTTTTTTATTGGCAAATACTCCTTATTGCCGCTTTAGTGGTAAAGGGTGCAGCAACTGCAAACCTTGTATGCCAAGCTACTAATTCCTGGCGTTTCGCCATCATCGCAGGTTTGCTGATTATTGTTTATCCAGCGGATACTATGCAATTGAGTATGCGTGCACTTCATATTAATTGGGCCCTTGCCTGTTTACTTTTTGCTTCTACACTATTTGTCAGCGCTTTTTATAGCTCTAAAACAATTAAAGCTTACACCTTAGCCCTACTTTCGGCTATTTTGCTATGGGTTTCACTGGCAATGTATGAGGCATGCATTGCCCTGGTTTTATGTCCTTTTTTTATGATTTATGTCAAAGATGGATTGAAAAATAGTTTAAAACAAAGTTACAAAGCTAAAAATATCATCTCATTATGGGGTCTAAGTATTGCTCTTTATCTGATTTATGTAGGAATTACAGCACCTAAGATTGACAGTTATCAGCATTCACTTCTTGCCGACTATAGTTTACTTGGTATTTTACAGGCTAATATCTTCAAATTATTTTCTCCTGGAATGACGCGTAGTCTTTTGGGGGGATGGGTAGATGCAGTGCAAATGGTATACAAAGAGATCGATTTTTTGGGCTATGTCTATCTGTTGATAGTAATAGGCCTAATTTTTAGTCTGTGCCATTATCTAGTTAAGTCTGGAAACAAAGAGGGAAGAGCACCCGTTCAACAATCTAGTATTCCAACTAGGCTTGCGCTAGTCGGTATTTTGGCATTGCTGCTTGGTTATGCGCCTTATCTAATATCGTCAGCTCATACTAATATAAGCCAGCGTACTTTTTTATTTGCATCAGCTGGGGCTGTTTTATTCTGGATTTCTCTACTGATGTTGCTGGCTAAGTGGCAAAAAATGCTTGCTTCTATAGTAGCGATCTTATTAGTAACCATTGGCTTAGGCATGCAACTTTTTCAATTTCACCACTACCAGCAAATTTCTGAAAGGCAACGAACCATCCTAAGAAATATCGTTACCAATTTTGATGGACAATTAAATAAAAAAACATTGTTACTATTAGATGGTAGTAACCAATTAACCTCTACTTGGATGTTACCTAATCTAAAGGGAGCGTTATCGTATTTCTACGAAAAACCCATTAATGCCGTAAAAGTTTGTTATATGCCGGGAAAGGAATGGTACAGTTTTAGTTTTGCTTTTATGCTGCATGGTTCTTGTATTGAACAAGAAAAAAAATGGATATTTCGTGCTCCAACAAAGATTACTTCTCCTAACGATACCTCGCTTTCTATGGTGCCTGACGAAGAGATCTTAAAAAAGGAAACCGTTGTACTTTTTATTAAACCTGATGGCTCAATTGATTCAGATCCTTCATTAAAGGGTTATAGGGCAAATTTAACTAAAATTAGCAATCCAGCTAAGCGATATCAAGAAATATTAATTGTAAAGAAATGGCCTAGTTACTTTAAGCAATTTTGGACTCAAGATATGGAAAAATATAGTTGGTCTTTTGGTAATTGGTGGTCAATGGAAATCCCTATTCGTGGGTCTGGTTGGTCTGAAGCTTTATGGAGTCGAGATAAATTTAAATATCGCGCTTCAGCATGGAAAGCTCAAGAAAATGCCACCTTATTATTTGATTTGCAACCACGCAAATCGACCTATTCTTTACAAGGTCAATTTGGATTTTTTATTAGCGAGGCCGTAAGAAACAGCGTCCAAATTTATTTAAATGATCACTTAATTTCTTATCAATGGTTATCGCTTAATAAATTTTCGGCAGTAATTCCAGCTGACGTTTTATCTACAGGTCATAACAAAATAACGTTTCATTCTGTAACTGAGCCTAAGATAAATGGATTATCCCTCTCATTGGCCTGGTTTGAACTTTCACCTAATGCTCAATTGAGAAAGGAAAAATTATGATTTTAGTGACAGGGGGATTTGGCTTTATTGGCTCTAATTTTGTTTTGGATTGGTTGAAAAAAGAAAATGAACCAATTATCAATTTGGATTTATTAACTTATGCAGGCAATCCACAAAATCTAGCCTCAATTAGAAAGGATAAACGTCATATCATTGTCCAGGGTAATATTTTAGATAAGTCATTAATCGAAACATTACTTAAACAATATAATCCACGAGCTATTATTAATTTCGCCGCAGAAACTCATGTGGATCGGTCCATTCATCATCCAGAGCATTTTATCAAAACCAACATAGAGGGCACTTTCTGTTTGCTCGAAGCAAGTCGAGCGTATTGGGAAAACTTAAAACCAGAAGAAAAAAGAAAATTTCGATTTTTACAGATCTCTACAGATGAAGTTTTTGGTTCACTTAGCGCTAAAGCAAGCCCCTTTACCGAACAATCGCTCTATGCTCCTAATAGCCCTTATTCCGCGAGTAAAGCTGCTGGTGATCATCTGGTACGAGCTTGGCATCATACTTATGGCTTGCCAGTATTGACCACTCATTGTTCTAATAATTATGGTCCCTTTCAATTCCCAGAAAAATTGATTCCTCTCATCATTAATAATGCTCTAGCGGGTAAAACCTTACCCCTTTATGGTGACGGGCAAAATATACGAGATTGGTTATATGCAGGAGATCACTGCAGTGCTGTAGTTGAAGTATTGACGCATGGAAAAGAGGGCTCCACTTATAATATCGGTGGTGATAATGAAAAGACGAATCTGCAGATTGTCACTACAATTTGCCAAATCCTCGATGAGCTACGCCCTGATCCCAGAGGGCCTTACTCTCGACTCATCCAATTTGTAAAAGATCGCCCAGGACATGACCATCGCTATGCAATTGATGCTAGCAAAATAAAACAAGAATTAGATTGGCGACCGGTAGAAAGTTTTAATACCGGTATTCGTAAAACAATAAGTTGGTATCTCGAAAATCAGCGCTGGTTATCCGACGTAAAAACTGGTAGTTATCGTGAATGGATTACCAAGCAATATGATGAAAACATAGGAATAAATCAATGAAACGAAAAGGTATCATTTTAGCAGGAGGCTCGGGCAGCCGGCTTTACCCTGCTACTAGCGCTATTTCAAAACAACTGCTACCTATTTTTGACAAGCCGATGGTGTATTATCCCTTAACCACCTTAATGCTTACAGGCATTCGAGACATTTTAATCATCTCAACACCTAGAGATTTGCCACATTTTGAAAATTTACTGCAAGATGGCTCCCAATGGGGACTTAATTTGCAATATGCAATTCAAGAAAAGCCAGAAGGGATAGCCCAAGCTTTTATTGTCGGGGAGATTTTTTTGAATGGTAGTCCTTCCGTTTTAATTTTAGGTGACAATATTTTTTATGGACACAATTTAAAATCACTATTAGAACAAGATGTAAATCAACAAGGAGCAACGATTTTTGCCTACCCTGTTCAAGATCCTGAACGTTACGGAGTGGTAGAATTTGATAAAAATGGAAAAGCTATCAGTATCGAAGAAAAACCACAAAATCCAAAATCTCGCTATGCTATTACTGGCTTATATTTTTATGATGCAGATGTCGTTGGCATTGCCAAATCGGTAAAAAAATCAGCTCGAGGCGAATTGGAAATTACTGATGTTAATCGTATTTATTTAGAAGCTAATATGCTAAAAGTTCAAATCATGGGACGAGGCTATGCTTGGCTTGATACTGGAACACATGAATCAATGTTAGAAGCCTCACATTTTATTTCAACTCTCGAACGTCGTCAGGGATTTAAGGTGGCATGTCCTGAAGAAATTGCTTGGCGGCAAGAATGGATTAGTAATGAACAATTAGAGCAACAGGCGCAAAGATTATGCAAATTACCTTATGGACAATATTTACTAAATTTATTAGAAGATGCTGGATTTAGTTATCAATAAGTTCATTGCTAAATGATAGGGAATAATTTATAAAAGAAACGGATTAATTATGCTACGAGTAGTATTTCTTGATTGGTTAAGAATTTTTTCTTTCTTTGCGTTCTTCCATGCTACTTACAATTACTAAAATTTTATTTTATTTTTTAATGTTTATATTACGGTGTTTAAAGTTAGTAGGACAAAGAGAATACTCACTTGCTTTAATTTTAACAGTAATAACCTTGCTGATGAATTATCTTCCACTATTTCCAAGTGAATCATTTTTTAGTCATGGTTACTCAAATACTTAGGGGCCATTTTTATCTGTAGGGGTATTTTTTTGGTTATATGAAAATAAAAAAATTCCCATTTCAATGATAATTATCTTTACCGTATGGCATTTATCCAACATTGGCATATCGATACCGGCTTACCTATCTGGCAGCATTCCCATTTTGCCTGTTTAGGCTTCTTATTATTTTTTACTCTTTGGTTATAAGATCGCCTGTTCTTCTATAGCATTGTACTATTTTCTCCGAGCTCACTTATCCTGTTTATTCATTACATGGTTGGCTTTTATCCCCCTAAGAAACTGGCAGATTGCAGGTGGCATCTTTCAGCATAATAGTACAACATTAATTATGTTATTTATTATAAGTTTCTCAACGGTAAAATTAATTGAAAAGCCAGGGGTTCGATTAGGAAATCAATTGATTAAATATATAAGACAAAATGCACGAATCTAAGTTAGTGAGCTTAGAAGGGAATATTGAAAATAAATATGACAGTGCGTCTGCATTGCCTTTGTACTTTTTTTTTATTACGCTTATAATGCCTTGGGTTTATGTCTACTGGAATAGGAAAGCAATCAAAAATGGAAATTCGCGAAAAATCTCCATATATCATTTTAGTAATGATTTCGTTATTTTTTACTTGGGTATTTTTTAGTATTTTTTTAGCAGAGCATATACCTGCAAGCAATGGCCTTGGCTGGGATGGCGTGATGTATACTAAGTTCGCCCAGAATATTTATAATAATATACTTAATCATGACTTATCACCCTATTCGGTTCAGCGAATAATCCCATCATCTTTAATTTATGTTATGTCAAAGGTATTTCATTTTTCTGTAACAGAAAAAAATGCTCCCTTTCTTTTTTCAATACTTAATGCATGTATGTTAACAGCCGCTGTTTTTATATGGTTTAAATTGGCAAGAAAACTTAATTGGAATTTATACGTACAAATAATTAGCTTTTCTGGTTTATTTTTAAATTACGTTAATTTAAAAATGAGTTTTTATTATCCCACTTTGACGGATACTACGGCGTTTACACTCGGATTGTTTATGCTCTATTGCTATGTCGATAAAAAACAGGCTTGGTTACTCGCTACTAGTATTGTAGGAGCCTTTACATTTCCTACTATTCTGTATGTGGGATTTATATTTTTTATTTCCCCAATTAATATAGGCAATTCTAAAGTCTTAAAAAATACAACCCCGTTTCCAGTGGCTATTACATTACTGCAAGTAATACTAGTTACAGGGGTCTGTATATCATTGCACATGAGGTATAACTATGTAGGAGCGATTGCTCTGGGATCTAATTATTCATTACCCGTATTGACCCTTAGTAGTTTTGCTCTATTCTTATATATTTTTTTAGCTCTTCGACCAATGACGGTTTATTACCTAAGTGCATTGTCAGGTTTTATTAAAAAACCTGGTAGAATTTTATGTTGTATTCTAGTTTATATATTGGTCTCAATCATAATGAACCTGATTTCTGGTGATAGTCAAAGCGAACTTACGCCTTTTATTTATCTCATCCATATTGCAAATCAGGCTTTAGCTTATCCTTTTAATTTTCTTATTAGTCATGTTATTTACTATGGTCCAATTGTTCTTTTTCTTCTATATGCTTGGAAAGAAGTTGTTGAATATATTAGCCAAAAAGGAGTTGGTCTCTTTATTGTTACGGGAATATGCCTAATATTATCTATTGGATCCGAGTCAAGACAACTCATTAATTTTTTTCCAATCGCTGTATTTTTAACTGCCGAAATATTGAATAGAAAAGTTTTATCCTGGAGTTTTACTCTTTTTTTTGTTTCGCTCTCTGTCTTAATCTCAAAGTGTTGGTTACCTCTTAACCACGGCGAGTGGCCTTCTTTGTATACGAATCCTCCTCAAACTACCCTTGAATTTCCATTACAATGGTATTTTATGAGCCAGGGTCCCTGGATGTCTCAATTTATGTATCTAATTCATTTGATTGTAATATTAGGAGCAGGCTTATTATTGTATGTTTTTTTCAAAAAAAGAACATACCAATGCGAGGCGAATTTTGCAATGAAATAATCAAATGTATTTATCAGGGCAACAATTAATTTTGAGAAATTAGATCTGGAAAGCATGGTATCTTTTAATAAGGGGTTCTCCTGCAGTGCAAACGCATGAGTGCTCGAATTATGCCATTTAGCACTTTCGCGCATAATCAGGCTGTAATATTACTTTATATCGCTCTACTAATGATATTGTGGTCATCCTTTTTGCTTTTTTATTTAAAGGAGATATGAGATCACATAATCAGATTAATTTAAAGGCATTCGTGATCTTGCCCTGGTTCTCCGAGACTCCAGATATGCGTACTTCAAAATGTGTTGATTCCTCATTTACAATCTCTTCATCGACAATATACCTCGGGCGCCCTTTTACTTCTTCTTCATAGATTCCTCCAATATATGCGCCCATTATGCCGAGCACAATTAATTGATCGCCAGTAAAAAGAAGGAGCTAGATCACTAAGTCGCCCAACTGTTAGGTATGGTGCGATCTATAAAATAACTAATAATGGCGCCCAATATAAGCACAAAAGACATAGCTGTAAATGCAACGCCTACAGAAATACCAGCATGCAAAGGTCTATTACCAGGAAAGGATCCCTGAGGTGGCTAAATGTAACATTCGAGAAAGCGAATATTTTGATTCGCCCGCAAATGCCGTTAGGCTCTATAGTTAACACTAAATTGTTTAAAGCCCATTTTAGGTAATATTCCCCTGAGAAACATGTTTCGCTCTTTGAAACTGTTTATTAAAAATTTGAAACTTGTCTATTTATTAAACGAAAATCTGTCGCGTTTGGATTTATTGGAATCTTAGAAATCGATTTGAGTAAGCGATAAAATATATTTCCAAAGACACAACGAATCAAACTTACATCTGCTGCAGGCCGCCGATTGTGTAAACAACTGCTGCACAGGTGGTGTATGGCTCGGAATAGCGTATTGCCTTATTACTTCAATGGTGATCATTTATCATTTTGGGGCAAAAATGGTAATTAAGGACATGCTTAGTCAATTAAAGAGCGCATAAAAAGTAAAACAAATGGCAAATTGACCTTAATTATTTAATCAAATTATTCTAATTTCATCCAATAAATTTGGGAAAAAAGCAAAGTTGTGTTATTATGTACCAGTTATTAAGCTCGCATTTGAAGAGAGTTTAGTTGATTTTTCCTTCAAATATTTAAGTCTTAACCGAACAAAGAAAAGGGTCTTTATGAAAAAGTTAACTCTAATAATTGCTTGTTTTGTTCCCGTCCTTTCGTTTGCTGGCAATGCATATAATTCTAATCTTCTTGATGCTTATCAAGAGCAATGTGCGAAAGAGAAAGATCCAGTTAAACGCCAAAATTATTGCCATAGGCTTGATCAGCATAGCAGATCACAATCGTATATCCCTGATTCTAATAAAGAAACTATCACCGTTTAAGTTTCACTCTGACTTTTAAGCGTTATAGTCAGCTCACCAAAGGCCCTTTTACCGCCAGCTTCTAAATTCTGGCGGGGGCCTGTGTAAGAATCCTCCTCATTTAACATGCAATAGTCTAAGGTTTGATCGACGGAATTACATAAAGCCTTCAATGAAAAGGTTAATCCTTGTTATTGCACAATATATTTATTGCTTTGTAATCACAGCTTTTATATAATCGTCACCAGTTATTCTGTGTGAGCGAATAATAGGCACGTAGCTCAGTGGTAGAGCACCACCTTGACATGGTGGTGGTCGGTGGTTCGATCCCACTCGTGCCTACCAAACTAACCCTGCTGAGCAGGGTTTTTTTTTCTAACAGCTTTTTAGACGAAAAATGAAAGTCAAACTAAGTATTTTCACTATCTTCGGTTTAGAGGGATGGAGTAATAAGCAATGCCAAACATTAAGTTACCTGATGGAACTGTCAAACATTATGAGCACCCCATAACTGTTTATGAGCTTGCAGAGACAATTAGTCCTGGTTTGGCCAAAGCCGCATTAGCGGGCCAAGTTGATGGTCGTTTGGTTGATACCTGTTACACCCTTTCACAAGATTGTGAATTAGTCATTATCACCGAAAAACAAGAACAAGCCAGTCTTGAGGTGATCAGACATTCTGCGGCCCATCTATTGGCGCAGGCGGTTAAAAGTTTGTTTCCCAGTGCTCAGGTCACTATAGGTCCAGTTATTGATGATGGTTTTTATTATGATTTTGCCTTTGCTAGACCTTTCACACCAGAAGATATAGAGCGCATTGAAGCAAAAATGTATGAATTGGCCAAGGCTGATTTACCCGTTACTCGCCGGGAATTATCGCGTGATGAGGCAATCAGTTATTTCAAGGGCTTAGGCGAAGAATATAAAGCTAAAATTATTGCAGATATTCCTGCTGATCAAACGCTTAGCCTTTATAAACAAGGCGATTTTGAAGATCTTTGCCGTGGTCCACATGTTCCTTCCACGGGCCGTTTGAAAGCCTTCAAGTTAACAAAGATAGCCGGGGCATACTGGCGTGGCGATTCCAGCAATGAGATGTTACAGCGTATTTATGGTACAGCCTGGACAGACAAAAAATCACTGGCGGATTACTTACACCGCATCGAAGAAGCTGAAAAACGCGATCACCGTAAACTGGGTAAAGCCTTAGATTTGTTCCATTTTCAGGATATTGCGCCTGGTATGGTTTTCTGGCACCCAAAAGGTTGGCTTGTGTATCTGTTGCTTGAGCAATATATGCGTAGCCGTTTGGCTGAGTTTGGCTATCAGGAAATTAAAACCCCACAATTAGCTGATAAGGTTTTGTGGGAAAAGTCCGGTCATTGGGACAATTTTCGCGACGAAATGTTTTTTACGGAGACTGAGAATCGTGTTTATGCAGTGAAACCAATGAGCTGTCCCTGCCATGTCCAAGTATTTAATCACGGTTTGCGCTCTTACCGCGACTTACCTATGCGCCTTTGCGAGTTTGGCAATTGTCATCGTTGCGAACCCTCGGGTTCCTTGCATGGATTAATGCGTGTTCGCAATATGGTACAGGATGATGGCCATATTTTTTGTACAGAAGATCAAATTCAGCCTGAAGTCGCGATGGTCTTAGAATTGGTTCAATCGGCCTATGCTGATTTTGGTTTTAGAGAAATTAAATACCGCCTGGCCTTACGTCCAGAAAAACGAGTGGGCTCTGATGAAGTTTGGGATAAGGCGGAAAATGCATTAAAAGATGCAATGCGTGATAAAGGAATTAGCTGGATTGATGCGCCTGGAGAAGGCGCTTTTTACGGACCTAAGATTGAATGCTCACTATCTGATTGTCTGGGACGTATTTGGCAATGTGGTACAATCCAGGTTGATTTTTCGATGCCAGAGAGACTTGGGGCGCTCTATGTCGCTGAAGACGGTTCTAAGCAAATGCCGGTTATGATACATCGAGCCATATTTGGCGCTTTTGAACGCTTTATGGGAATTTTGATTGAGCATTGCGCCGGTCGTTTTCCACTTTGGCTTGCCCCGGTACAGGTTGCGGTGCTTACAATTAGTGATAAGCAGCATGATTTTGCAACAAAAATAACTAATATTTTGCAAAAACAAGGAATTCGAGCAAATTTTGACTTGAGAAATGAGAAGATTGGCTTTAAAATCCGCGAGCATACTTTACAAAAGATTCCCTATTTGCTGGTTATTGGCGATAAAGAGGTTGAATCTAACTCAGTTGCAGTGCGAACTCGCGAGGGTGCAGAGCTGGGTCAAATGCAAATTGATACAATTTGCGATCTTTTGCAACAAGAAATTGCTGCTAAAAGTCGTGTTTAAACTTATCTGGAGGACTTAGCTATTAATGCACCAAATAAGCGTGAGAGCGATCGCGCACGGATTAATGAACAGATCAATGTACCTGAGGTACGCTTAATTGATGCAGAAGGCAATCAGGTAGGAATTATATCAACACGAGAGGCTCAGCGAACTGCTGAAGAGGGGGGCTTTGACTTGGTAGAGATTTCACCTACAGCCAGGCCTCCAGTATGTCGTATAATGGACTATGGTAAATTTCTTTTTGAACTGAGTAAAAAACAAGCTGAAGCGAAGAAAAAGCAAAAGCAAATTCAGGTTAAAGAGTTGAAATTCCGTCCAACGACGGAAGATGGGGATTATCAGGTCAAGCTACGCAACCTGGTCCGTTTCCTAACAAATGGCGACAAAGTCAAAATAACACTGCGTTTTCGCGGTAGAGAGATGGCACATCAGGAACTTGGAATGAAAATCATGGAGCGTTTGCAGCTTGATACTGCTGAATTTGCAGTAATTGAGCAGCATCCAAAACGTGAAGGTCGACAGTTGCTGATGGTTTTGTCGCCTAAGAAAACTAAGTAGTTGTTGAAATATCTTATCTTCTTCAGTCCTTATTGATATTTTTCTAATCGAAAATACTTCAATAAAGGCGGATTCAAAATGAGCTGATATAACAACGCTACATAATATTAAGTAGCAGAACAATGCGGAGTAATTATGCCTAAATTAAAGTCACATCGAGGTGCTGCAAAGCGCTTTCGAAAGACAGCAAGTGGTGCTATCAAGCGTCGTGGTGCTTATAGAAATCATATCCTCACCAAGAAATCCACCAAGCAGAAGCGTCGTTTACGCGTTGCTTCAGGTACTTTGAAGCCATGTGATGCAAAGTTGGCTTCACGTATGTTGCACGGTAGTTAAGGGGAGGAATGAAAAATGCCAAGAGTTAAACGTGGTGTGACGGCTAAAGCACGTCACAAGAAAATTTTAGACCAAGCCAAAGGTTATTACGGTGCCCGAAGTCGTACTTATCGGGTTGCCAAACAGGCTGTTATCAAAGCTGGGCAATATGCATACCGTGATCGTCGCCAGAAAAAGCGTCAATTTCGTGCGTTGTGGATTATACGTATAAATGCTCAGGCTCGTGAGTGTGGTTTATCCTACAGTCGCTTAATAGCTGGTTTGAAAAAAGCAAACATCGAGCTGGATCGCAAGATCTTAGCTGACATGGCAGTCTTTGATAAGATTGCTTTTGCTGCTGTAGCTGAACAAGCAAAAGCAGCTCTTGCATAAAAAGCAGAACTTTAAATTTCAATCCCGCAGCCAGTCTGCGGGAATCGAAATTTAATGAATTGTTGTTCAAGCAAGTACTATTAAACCCAAGGGCGTTAAATTAAGCTTAGTGCATTAAACCACATCGAATTATTGTGGTTTTAATTTATGGTATCAAAGCTGAAGATGGATACCCTAATTTCGTGTGTTGCTTAATTTAACGCCTTTGACCTGTGACCTTACATGTAGGTTTACTATGCAAGATATTAACCTGTTACAGAGTCAAGCCGCTGATGCCATAACAAAGGCGCAAGATGTTGCTACTTTGGAAGCAATTCGAGTCGATTACCTTGGTAAAAAAGGGCAGTTAACAGAAATTCTCAAAGGCTTATCGGTTTTATCTGCTGAAGAAAGACCCAAATTTGGCCAATTAGTTAATCAGGCTAAGCGGGATATCTCAATCCTGATTGAAGAAAAAATGCTACAGTTAAAAGAAATGCAATTGCAGCAAAAATTGGCTGGCGAACGTGTTGATGTAACTTTACCAGGACGACACCGTAAATCAGGCTCTATACATCCCGTTACGCAAGTTAAACAAAGAATTAATGATTACTTTAGCCGTTTAGGTTTCGATATCGTTGCGGGACCTGAGATTGAGACTGATTTTTATAATTTTGAATCGCTCAATATACCTGGACACCATCCAGCTAGGGCAATGCATGATACTTTCTATTTTGGTGATGGCCAATTGCTGCGTACTCATACCTCTTCTGTGCAAATACGCACAATGGAAAAACGAAAGCCGCCCTTACGATTAATAGCACCAGGGCGTGTTTATAGATACGAATCTGATCAAACTCACACCCCAATGTTCCACCAGGTTGAAGGCCTACTAATTGATAAGCAGGCAACTCTAGCTAACCTTAAAGGTTTATTACAAGATTTTTTTGCTTATTTCTTTGAACGGGAATTGGCCTTGCGTTTTAGACCTTCTTATTTTCCTTTTACAGAACCTTCGGCTGAAGTTGATATCGAATGTACACAATGTTCAGGATCTGGTTGTCGATCGTGTAAGTTTACAGGTTGGCTTGAGGTGCTTGGTTGCGGTATGGTTCATCCCAATGTTTTGACCTCAGTGAATATTTCTCCAGAGGAATACCAAGGATGGGCTTTTGGTATGGGGATGGATAGACTTGCGATGCTGTATTTCGGTATAGATGATTTACGTATGATGTTTGAGAATGATTTGACTTTTTTAAGACAATTCTAAGGCCTTGTCGATCCTCCGTTTATTGAGATGTGGCCTGGTGCAGCAACTCGATATTTAAGACAGAACCAATCAGCCTAGCAAAATCAACACCACAGAATAAAAAGGTATTTACGATGAAAGTTAGTGAATTATGGTTGCGTGAATGGGTGAATCCTCCTTTAGATGAGCAACAATTGGCTGCTCGTTTAACTATGGCAGGCTTAGAGGTTGATGCGGTCAGTCCTGTTGCTGGTGCCTTTGATAAGGTAATCGTTGCCCAGGTGCTGAGTACTTTGCCCCATCCTCAAGCTGATAGGTTGACCTTATGTACAATAGACATTGGTGATGATAAACCATTAAGGGTGGTTTGTGGTGCAGCAAATGTTCGCGCTGGTTTGAAAGTAGCATTCGCTCAAATAGGGGCTACACTTCCTAGTGGTTTACAAATAAAAGAGACTACTTTGCGTGGCGAACTATCACAGGGGATGCTTTGTTCTACCACTGAATTGGGTCTAACGGATTTATCTGATGGCATTATGGAGCTGGAAGAAGATGCCCCTATAGGAGCTGATTTACGTGATTATTTAGCACTTAATGATCACATTTTAGATCTTGATTTGACCCCCAATCGCGCAGACTGTTTCAGTATTCTAGGTGTTGCCCGTGAATTGTCAGCCTTAACGAAATTACCACTAAAACCAATTACCAAAATAACTTGCAAACCCACTATTGATGAGTCGTTACCAATCAAATTACTAGCGCCTGAGGCCTGTCCTGTTTATTGTGGCCGGATAATTCGAGAAATTAATTCACAAGCGCGTATTCCAATATGGATGAGTGAGCGATTAGTTCGAGCAGGATTACGTACAATTCATCCCGTCGTCGATGTTACCAATTATGTAATGCTTGAACTGGGTCAACCCATGCATTCCTTTGATTTTCAAGCAATTAAAGGTGAGATTATTGTCCGATTTGGCCATGATGATGAAACCTTAGACTTACTTGATGGCCAGCAGGTTAATTTAAATAGCAAGGTGCTAGTCATTGCTGATGAAGAAAAACCCTTGGCAATTGCTGGTGTGATGGGCGGGGAGCTAAGCTCCGTTCAAGAAATGACTAAAGATATTTTTCTTGAAAGCGCTTTTTTTAATCCTATAACTATTGCAGGCGTTGCAAGATCTTATGGGCTAAATAGTGATTCCTCACAGAGATTCGAGAGGGGTGTTGATTCCGCTTTGCAAATTTTAGCTCTTGAACGTGCTACTGAACTTCTACTAGAGATAGTTGGTGGTAAAGTTGGTCCGATATTAATGGCCTCCGAATCGGATTTTATTCCTGAAAAGAATAGAGTTTCATTTAATCCAACTAAGGTTAAAAAGTTAACAGGATTAACCATCGCTGAAGACGAAATGGTTGTTATGTTGCAAAGTCTTGGCATGTCTGTAGAT
>JACCWL010000281.1 GCA_013697645.1 Tatlockia sp.
CAAGAGCAAGGCTATGATACGGTTGATGCTAATCTAAAATTAGGTTTCCCCGCCGATAATCGCGACTATGCCGTTGGTGTTCAAATCTTGAAGTACCTAGGATTAAATGTGATTAGGTTACTGACTAATAATCTTAAGAAAGTCGAATCGATTGAAAATTATGGAATAAAAGTGTCCGAACGACTTCCTTTAACAGTAAAAACTACGCCTGAAAATCGCATTTATCTGAAAACAAAACAACAAAAGCTTGGCCATATAATAAATATTGAGTAAGTCGACGATAAATTAAAACCTGCTTTGAAAGCCATGAGGAGGTCGGTACCTCAGGTCTGGGCCTTGGCTAAGACCCTAGGAGAGCGGGTAAGAAATGTCGGGCCAGGGGCGCCGACCTACGCTGTTCTAAAAAAAATAAGCTTGGGCATATTAATTAATGTTCCGTGAGATACCTAAGCTGGAGCATTGATTAATATTGAGTTGTAAATGCCGACTTACTGCGGCTTGTCCGAGGTAAGTCGGCTTATGAATCAAAACTTACCTTGAATTTGCCTAAATCTCAAAGAAACGGGCTAAATCTCAAATCTTTCTAATGAACTTGCGGATAAATAAGCTGAACTGTGGAATTAAGGTGTTTTTTCCTTTCTTCTTTTGATAAACTTCAATCCCGTTCACATGCGTCTTTCTTGTGTCGCTTGTGCGGCTGTTTTAGCATTTCAAACGGGGTCAGTTATGACGAATTATATTTTTATCACTGGCGGAGTGGTTTCTTCTTTAGGTAAGGGGATTGCTTCCGCTTCACTCGCTGCAATTTTAGAAGCTCGCGGATTAAGTGTAACGCTTATCAAACTCGATCCTTATATAAACGTTGATCCAGGTACTATGAGTCCCTTTCAACATGGCGAAGTATTTGTAACCCATGATGGAGCCGAAACTGATCTTGATCTTGGTCATTATGAGCGCTTTGTGCGTACAACAATGACTAAATCGAATAATTTCACCTCAGGTAAAATTTATGAATCGGTTATCAAAAAAGAGCGCCGTGGTGATTATTTAGGTGGTACAGTTCAAGTTATTCCACACATTACTAATGAAATAAAACGCTCAATCAAGCAAGGTGCTGATAGTTACGATATTGCCATGATCGAAATTGGTGGAACAGTTGGCGATATTGAGTCCTTACCCTTCCTTGAAGCTATTCGTCAAATGCGCATAGAGCTTGGGGCCCAGCGTTCTTTGTTTATTCATCTCACCTTGGTTCCTTATATAGCCACGACTGGCGAGACTAAAACGAAACCTACTCAACACTCGGTAAAAGAATTGCGCTCTATTGGTATACAGCCTGATATTTTGATTTGCCGTTCTGAAAAACCCTTATCTTTCGCTGACAGAGCTAAAATTGCTTTGTTTACTAATGTTGAAAAAGAAGGGGTTATTTCTTTGGAAGATGCCAAGTCTATTTATCAGATTCCCATGATTCTGCATCAACAAGGTTTGGATGAAATCGTTGTCAAAAAAATGGGTCTGGAGCTAAAGCCTGCTGATTTAACCGAATGGCAACGAGTTGTTGATGCACAAGCTATACAAACAATGACAGTGAAAGTGTGCATGGTTGGTAAATACACCGAATTAAATGACGCTTATAAATCAATCAATGAAGCACTGATGCATGCGGGTATTCATAGTCAAACCAAGGTTGAAATTAGCTATATCGATGCCGAACTGATTGAAACGCATGGCGTAGAATTACTTGCTAATATTGATGCACTTTTGGTACCTGGTGGCTTTGGTGAGCGGGGTATTGAAGGAAAAATTAAGGCTATTCAATATGCACGAGAGAACAAAATTCCTTTCTTAGGTATTTGCCTAGGCTTGCAGACTGCGGTGATTGAGTTTGCCCGAAATGTAGCAGGACTTAAGGGAGCAAATTCTACCGAATTTGATAAAAAGACGCCATACCCCGTGATTGCTTTGGTTGCCGAGTGGCAGGAAGCGGACGGTTCTATCAGTCTTCGTGATGAAAATTCAGACAAGGGTGGCACAATGCGCTTAGGCGCTCAGCTTTGCCAAATTGATAAGGATTCGAAAGCTTATAAAATTTTTGCTAAGACGCAAATTATCGAACGTCATCGTCATCGTTATGAGTTTAACAACCAATTTCTTGAATCTTTGGTGGACTATGGTTTGGTAATTTCTGGACGCTCTGCGGATAATTCTTTAGTTGAAATGATTGAACTTCAAGATCATCCTTGGTTTGTAGCCTGCCAATTTCACCCAGAATTCACCTCAACTCCTCGCGATGGACACCCGCTTTTTTTAAACTATATATTAGCCGTGCGTGATTACCACCAAAAAAAGGATAAACCATGATCTTATGCGGTTTTGAAGCAGGAATCGAGGCACCCCTCTTTTTAATAGCCGGACCTTGCGTCATTGAAAGTGAAAGCATGGCTTTGGAAACTGCAGGTTATCTTAAAGAGCTTTGTGATGAACTGAAAATTTCATTTATTTATAAATCCTCTTTTGATAAAGCCAACCGCTCCTCCCTTGCTAGTTATCGCGGTCCCGGTTTTGAAAAGGGGCTAATGATTTTGGAAAAGGTAAAAAAACAAGTAGGCGTACCAGTGTTAACCGATGTGCATGAAGACACTCCTTTATTAGAGGTGGCGTCAGTTGTCGATGTGCTGCAAACGCCGGCGTTTTTGTGTCGACAAACTAATTTTATTCAAAAAGTTGCGGCGATGAATAAACCAGTTAATATTAAAAAAGGACAATTTCTCGCACCTTGGGAAATGAAACATGTTGTTGAAAAAGCAAAGGCTTGCGGTAATGAGCACATTATGGTGTGCGAACGAGGCGTTAGTTTTGGCTATAACAACTTAGTCTCTGACATGCGCTCTTTACAGATTATGCGTGAAACGAATTGCCCAGTTGTCTATGATGCGACTCACTCAGTGCAGTTGCCAGGCGGTAATAATGGTGTTTCGGGTGGGCAAAGAGAATTTATCCCTGCCCTAGCAAGAGCTGCAGTCGCTACAGGGATTGCTGGCCTTTTTATGGAAACACATCCAGAACCTGAGAAGGCTTTAAGTGATGGCCCAAATAGCTGGCCACTTGCAGAGATGAGACCTTTGCTAGAAAGTTTAATAGCGATTGATAGGATTGTTAAAGCTGCTAAATTTTTGTAAGTCATTAGTAAAAACTTATTGAAGCTAAATTTTAAATTGGACATCAAAGAGATTTTTATTTTGGTATGACAGAACTATTGATAATCATTGTAATTTCTAGCTACTTGTAGTGGTATTATAAGTAAGAATATAAGGAGGAAATTGCAATGCATACTCAAAAACTATCCATTTCCTTGCCTCAACAGCAATGTGAATTCATTGAAAAATACCTTGTCGATCATCATTTAAAAAGCCGTTCTGAAGTAATTAAAAAAGCGCTTTGTTTGTTGCAGCAAAAACAACTTGAAGCCTATTACAGCGAAGCGAACTCAGAAATTGATTCAGCCTATGAAAATACCTCTTTAGATGGACTTGTAGAAAATGAAGCGTGGTGAGATTTATTTTGCTAATTTAGACCCTACAGGAGGCGATGAAATAAAAAAAATTTGCCTGGTACTTATGCTAATAATAATGTTGCTAACACAATTACCATCATACCTATTACCTCAATGTACTTAAAGTGTATCCCTTTAAAGTCCTTCTTAATGTTAATGAAAGCGGTTGGCGAAAACCTCAAAAGCTCAATGCCATCAAATAAGAACTATTTCTAAAAACAGAACCTCTAATAAAAATGTATCAGTTCGGGGAACTACACCTATCACTAAAATAAAAGCCAATTAAACTAAGTCCCTCAATAAAAAGAGGGAGACCGGAGTGAAATTAGAAAAAGAGTACTGGCGCAAGCTAATAAAAGAGT
>JACCWL010000007.1 GCA_013697645.1 Tatlockia sp.
TGGGCGTTAAAGGTCAAGCGCCTTATAACAATAAATAAGTAGGGCGATTATCTTCAGAAGCATCAACTTCATCTTCTGAAAAGCAGGGACTGTGATAGATAGCATAAGCGATAAGAACCGACCAGCCTACAACAGATATGAAGCATAAGAACATCTCACAATCTGATAATACCCAATCTTTTTCGACCTTTTTATTTGGGGATAATTTTTTGATAGCTTTAGGACGAGGGGGGAGAGTTTCAGCTGTAGAAAACATAGTGGATGGGTTAGTTCCTAGACAGGTCTTGTGTTGAGGTGGCGTTAGGGTTTTTTCTTCTTTTGTTTTATATTGTTCAGCTTTAGGACTAAGGGGGAGAGTTTCTGTTGTGGGAAACAAAGTGGGTGGGTTAGTTCCACAAATGGCCGAACGAAGGTCTTGTAATGAATCAACCGGCGGGACTGGGAAATAACCTGATTTCACACTGGGTCTATGACCGATGTTTCCGCCTTCCATAATTTTGTCGGAATTCCATTGGCCTTCGCTAGAATCGATTTCATAAAAATCGCCACGCATACTAGTGTGGGAGAGAACGTCATCAAAAATAAAAAATTCAGGTTCAAGACTGGTCTTGTGTTGAGGTGGCGTTAGGGTTTTTTCTTCTTTTGTTTTATATTGTTCAGCTTTAGGACTAAGGGGGAGAGTTTCTGTTGTGGAAGACAAAGTGGATGGGTTAGTTCCTAGACAGGTCTTGTGTTGAGGTGTCGTTAGGGTTTTTTCCTCTTTTGTTTTATTTTGTTCAATTTTAGGACTAAGGGGGAGAGTTTCTGCTGTGGAAGACAAAGTGGGTGGGTTAGTTCCTAGACTGGTCTTGTGTTGAGGTGGTATTTGGGGTTTTTCTTCTTTTGTTTTATTTTGTTCAGCTTTAGGTGAATTGAACTCTAAATTTTGAGGTTGAGAAATCTTCTTAATAATTTTGGGGTTTTTGGGTGAAAATCCTGTTTTGACATTTAAGGGTGAGAAATCTACTTTTATTATTGAAGGCGTTTCTGTTTTACTTGACTCATTAGTGGGTGATTCTTGCTTAAGAAGCTTCGGAGTATTATTAGTAACAGTTTTCTTTTGCAAATCCACAACTATATAGTTGTTAATATCAGGATTTGGAAAAATCTGAGGTTTAATATGAAGATTATCTACTTCTAAAATCTGTGATATTTGTTCATCAATTAGTTTATAAAAATCGTTAAATCGTTCATCTACAAAAGGTAAATTGTTTGACAATTCTACGTAAAGTGAAGGCAACACGTTTTTAAATAGGGGAATGGGTGTATTGGAAGCTAAATGATATAATTGTGCTAATTCTGGAATTACTTGTTCTCTAAGAATTAAATCCTTTTCTTTGGCTAAGAACTTTATGATTAAATTTAAGGGATCTAAAAAATTTTGAACGTGACTATTTAATACAGTTATTTCAGTTATTATCTGTTTAATATCGACTTCCGTACCATTAAATATAGTAGTTGCAGGCAAATTCTCCTTCCTCATTAAAGAATCAATATGAGTGAGTAAATTTACATATATTGGCATTGTATCTTTGTAAAAGTGACTCTCTGCTTCCATAACGTCAATACCTATATTAAGGATGCTTGAATAGGGTGTGATTAAATAAGACAGATAATCCATCGACGGCTTGGTGGTAAACTGACGGTAAGCATCTAAAAAGTCATTCTTCTCTTCCGAGCTTAAATCTTCATCTGCTAAGCCACTTAAAAAAGTTTTTAAATTGTCCTCGTTCGCTTGATTGGGTAAAGGTAATAATAAGACGATGTCTGGATCATTTTCTTCATGGTGCCAATAAGTTCCAAAGGAATACCGTTTGAGGAAACTTTCTAATTTAGCCTTCTCGATTGAAATACTAATAAAGCGACCCGAAACTTCGATCGTTTTTATTCGTGAATCCCCATGAAAATTTAAAACAAACATAATTTAATCCTCTTAATATTCGCAGTCAGACCATACGTGATGCGATGGGAACTAATGTAATCGCCTGTAAAACATTGAAGCGCTTACAAATCCGTTTGTTTGCTGAAAATTTTACAAGGGGGTAGATTTATTGTTCATTGTCCGCAATATAACTGAACTAATTGTTTAGTCAATATTTTATCGACAAAATGTAGCGGCCATTTAAAATTGAATAGAAAATTGGATTAAACA
>JACCWL010000014.1 GCA_013697645.1 Tatlockia sp.
AATAGGACAAGCCTAGATCTAAAAAGTCACTTGCTGTTGGGTTTGTTGAATTCAATAAACTATCAAAGGTTTTTTCTCTTTCTTCCGTTTTCTTAGCCTTTTCCAATCTTTGGGCTTCTTGGATTCCTCTCTCTTCTTCTATTTTTTTAGCTTCTTGCAATAATCTGGCTTCATCTATTTTTTTTCTGGCCTCTTCCATTCTTCTGGTTTCTTCCCATAGTGGGTCCTTTATTACTTGTTTCTTTGCCTCTATTTGTTCACCAACGGTTTTGTATTTTTGGCTAGAAATGCCCACAAAGAATTCTGGGTTCTCTGTCAGCACAAGCATGTCCTTAGTCAAATGATGTTTGAATATAGTTTCGTAAAGTGAAGTTGATGAAAAAGTCGACCAATACCCTCCCAGCTCTTTTGACTTAAATGGAAAGCTAGCATCTATGCTTTTATGATCAAAAGGGTACTTTGGATGATTTATTCCAAATACCAGATAGGCCGTCCATAAATACTTACAAAACTCTTCCTTATCATAGAATCTTCTTAGACTAAATGGATACTCTTCTGAAGGGCATTCAATATCCCCAAGGGAAAAATTCGCAAATGCCATTGCAAATTTAACTCGCGCAGAAGGTTCTTCGGGGAAAAAAAGAGGGGTATTAAGAAGCTCGTAAATTTGCAGCTTCTTTGCCTCTCTTTTTTTTAGTTCTTCGGGTATTCTTTGCTCTTGAGCCTTTATTTGGCCAACAACAGATTTATGCAATTTATTAGAGATGCCTTCAAACAGTTCTGGGTTATCACTTAGTAAAAGCATATCTTTAGTTAGATAATGCTTAAAAACAGTTTCGTGAAGTGAGTTTGATGAAAAAGTCGACCAATATCCTCCAAGTTCTTTTTCCGCTTTAAACTTATCTCCATAATCTCCATAACCATCTGGCCACCGTCCACTTATATCTAAGGCCCTGTGATCGAACCACATATTTGGGAGATTCTTTCCAAATACCATTAATGCAGTCCATATATACCTGGCGCGTTTTATATGGCCAGCTTCTACTTTAAGTTTACATGCTTCTGAAGGAGCTTCAGTAGATGATCCCAGCAAAAGATTTGCGAAAGCCATTGCAAACTTGACTCGTTCAGAAGGTTTTTGGGGGAAGAGATCAGGGGAATCAAGAAGTTTTCTAATTTGTATTTTTGTGTTATCTCTTTTACTTTGTGGCGCTATACCCCTTACTGCGTCGCTCTTTAGCAAAAGATTGATGGCTGTTTCATTACCCATCAACAGGGCGAGTTTGAATAACTCATTGGAATTATCACTTGTAATTTCATGAGCTAGCGCTTTCACTGAAGGGATATTGAGCAAAAATCGGAGCTCTTCATCATACGACGGGTCATTACGTCTAATGAGGTTTCTAAGTATATAGAAACAAAGCTGCGAAGACTCATACTCCTTGATGTCATATACTCTCTTTGGGTTGAGAATTTTGAACGTTTCACTTTTTTGATGTAAGGATGCTAGTGTTTCTTCAATGAATGGATTCACTACCTCCTTGTATTTGACATTTTGCTCTGCATGGGCAAAGCATGTGGGAGTAAGCAAGAGCCAATTTACGGTGTCCAGATGACTTTTAGTTGAAAATCTTTTGTGAGTGGCGCGGTTAAAAGCAGTGATAAAAGCGGAATAGTCTTTCGATTTAATTATATTCGTGAAGTACCAGACGTGTTCTTTGAGCCATTTAAGAATGTCTAGATGACCGTTTTCAGACGCCTTGCTAAATGCGTAATAGACATCCACATCCTTTTTAATCATATCCATCCAGTCATAGTAAGGCGTATGTTCTTTGAGCCATTTAAGAGTTTCTAAATGACCGTCTTCTGAAGCTCTATAAAAGGGGTAATAGTTATTTGATTTAATTATCGCCTTCCATTCATTGGGCGCTTGTTCTTTGAGCCATTTAAGGGTTTCTAGTTGGTTGTTTTCCCATTTAAAAGATATATTGCGCTCGAGAAAGTCTCGGCCATATCTATAATAGCAACCCGCTTGAATCATAGCCAACCATTCATTAGGAGCTTCTTCTTTGATCCATTTAAGGATGTGCAAATGGCCGTTGCTAGCAGCATAGGAAAATGCAGAATAACTTTTCGCTTCAATCATAGCCCTTAATTCATAGGGCATTTGTTCTTTGTGCCATTTAATGATGTCTAGATGACCGTTTCTTGAAGCCCTACGAAATGCGCTATAGTTATCCGCTTGAATCATAGCCATCAATTCATCGGGCGCTTGTTCTTTGAGCCCTTTAAGGGGGCTTAGATGGCCTAGGCTTACACTGAAGGTAAAAATCGTTAGATTTTTTGGTGATAATCCCAAGCATGCTAGGCATTTCGCTAGGGGGATATCGGGATAGCATATCATTACTAATAGTAAGGCTTGCTCTGGATTTTCAGGAAAATCAGTTCTTTTGATTTCGTTAAAACTTTTGTCGCCTATTTTAAGTTCGTCTTCATTAAAACCCGAATAAAATACTTCAAACCATAAATCCATTGGTATTTTCGCAGCGATTGGGTGGAGTTGCTTTTCTTTTAAAGTGGTAATTATCATAATTAAGTTACTTTTACGATACAGTGTGAACATATTTAAACATGATGTTTAAAAAATTTAAATGAAAATAAAAAATACGGGATCTTAAAAGCCTATCCGGAAAATCGTGGGCTTCGTCACTTGGCAGACCTGGGTAATAATCAAAGATACAGCTGTTCCATTACTCCCCAAGCGCGGGTTAGTCGAACACATGACCGACAAACTTGGTTATAATGGTATATTGCAGGTATAAGAAGGATGATAAATGTTATTGTTTAAACAAATTTTTAAAGATGAGCAGGTAAAAAAATTCATCTCTCATAAGCATTTTTTAAATTTTCTTGTGCAGATAAATCCTTTTATCGACCATAGAATTGACCTCGATAAAATTTCATTATGCCCTTGGGATGATTATCATAAACAATTCCATGATTCCATCATCACGTCATTAAACAATTCTTCCATTATTTCTGATGCAAGACAGGGAAATAACATCACTTTATTACCAAAAATAAAGGGTGTGTATTTTTGTTTAGGTGATGATGGGCTTTATTTTAGCATCCATGGATCGCAATATTTTAATGAAACAGATTGGGCAGCAAACGCGGATTTTGACTTTGATGACGGCAATAGAGAAGGCAATCTATTACAATTATTATCTTATGAATTAGCCACTGCTCTTAAACTAGATCCTAAGAGTATTGTAAACTCCCCTCCTGAACCCATCACAGATCTGACCTATCTATTTTCAGCATTTACTATCCTAAAAACAATGGAGAATATAAAAGATAATCCATACCTTGCTAATGCAGGTATAGCCATGGGATATAGTGATGGTGACGAATTAATTTTTGGCCATTTTTCAAATGGAACATTTATAAAAAATATTCAGATAATTCCTAATGGAGATTACAAGAGCCCTTCCACGGCTCCAGAGATAGTTTTACCACCTACAGAGCCAAGAGGAGCAGTGTGGGAATACTTACGTGATTACTACCTGAATTTTATTAAAGACCAAGATCTAATGGACCAATTCGTTAGGTATGGTGAAAAAGAAGCGGAAAGAATCTGTAAAACATTCGAAGAACATTTGGTTATAAATAGATGTCCACTCTGTCAGTCTCCTAAGAAAACACCTAGAGCTAGATTATGTTTAAACTGTGGTATTTTTACAGATCCTTGCAAA
>JACCWL010000026.1 GCA_013697645.1 Tatlockia sp.
CTTGCAACCTTGGAAATGAGAATTACTGCGCAAAACATCAACCCATTTGTATCGGACGATTTGGTGGATTTGCGACTCATGTTACTGCAGATCATCGTTTTGTTTTTCCTATCCCAGAAGGTATGGATTCCGCCCAAACAGCTCCACTCTTGTGTGCGGGTGTAACAGTTTTTAATGCCATGATGCGCTATGGTGTGCTCCCTACTAATCATATAGGTATTATTGGCTTAGGTGGACTGGGTCATTTAGCCGTGCAATTTGCTAAGGCTTTTGGGTGTGAGGTGACCGTATTTTCTTCAAGCAAAGATAAGAAGCAAGAAGCCTTAGCTTTTGGAGCCACTCATTTTGTGGTAACCCAAGATGAAAAAGAATTAGAAAAAAGAAAGGACTCTTTGGACTTCCTTCTTTCCACTATACACGTGGATCAGAACTGGTCTCTTTATTTAGATTTGCTGCATCCTCAAGGTCATCTTTGCTTCGTAGGAGTTCCACCCAATCCCATCAACATCACCGCCGTTAGTTTGATTGATGGTGGGAAATCGGTAAGTGGCAGCTACATAGGTAATCGTCAAAGAATGAGAGAAATGTTAGGTTTTGCTGCGTTGCATAGGATTGCGGCTCAAGTAGAAGTGGTCCCTCTTAGCCAAGTGAACGCTGCTATCGAAAAAGTAAGATCCAACAAGGCGCGATATCGAATGGTTGTGGATATGGATGAAGGTTAGCACGCGTCTCCCCTAAACTTAAATCAAGCTCTGGAGAGAAATTAGCAAAAATACAGTGCATAATTTCTTGAGTAATACAAAAGAATTTTTTGTATGTACTCGCAGGTGTGCTGTCTATTAGTTATTCTAAAATAGAGTTGATTAGGATTGGTGGTTATTGTCTTTATTTTGCTATAATTTGCCAGGATGATTAATTAGTCCACCCACTAAAGCTTTGTAAAAAGCTCATTACCCTGATTTTATTGAGTTTCTAAAAGGTAGAGTTTATGTTTACAATTTCCTCTTTAAAAGAAGGTCAGAGCAAACCCACTTATTCCTCATCCCCACAAGTTTATGATCTAACTGCACCTATCACAGCTAATACAGTTGGTTACCCGGGTGATCCACGGTTTAGTACTGAAAATGTTGTATCCTTGGAAAGCGGATCTCAGTTTCATTTATGTCACATGCATTTAGGAAATCATACTGGAACCCATATTGATTTCCCTGCCCATGTTGTACAGGGAGGCAAAACCAGTAGTGATTTCCCCATTCAATCTTTGATTGGTTCTGGTTTGATAATTGAAGTACCAGATACAGAAATGTCCATTACTAAACACTTTATAAAGTCACTAGAATCTATTTGTCAAAACGATTTTGTATTTTTTAAAACAGCCAATTCAAAAATATCAAAACAAGCAGAATTCACAGAAAAGTACGTATTCATTAATCCCGATGCAGCAGAAGAACTTATAAAGAAGGGAGTTAAAGTAGTTGGAATTGACTATATCAATGTTGATTCATACGATGCGGAAAACCTTCCAGTGCACCATTCCTTATTGTCAAATAACATATTAATTGTTGAAGGATTAGAATTAAAAGGAGCTCCTTTAGGTAGATGCGAAATTTATATCATGCCCATTAACATCCCGGAAATGGATGGATTACCTGTGCGAGTTATCGCAAAATTATGAAATACGCCATCAGCAATTCAGAGAGTTGTGACTCCGCAGAACACAACATTCAAAAGCCATACCCCGATCATAGTTCTTCCTTTGTTTTTGTCGATGACGATGAAATGATGCGAACTATTTGGCTCTTTGCTGCTGAAGAGGCTGGGATTACTATTTCAACCTATGCCTCATTTGAGGAGTTCTTAAAAGAGATATCTTATTACAATAAGAACACTGCCATTTATATTGATTCTGACCTGGGAAACAATATCAAAGGCGAGCTATGTGCAAAGCAGCTTTTTGATGAAGGCTTTATTGAAATTCACCTAGCTACAGGTTACTCAAAAGATCAATTTTGTAATATGCCGTGGATCAAAACAATTGTTGGAAAAGAACCACCTTTTCTAACCACAAATGAGAATTTAATATGAACACCGCTGAGAAAGATAAATTAAAACATGATTTTTTAAATTCCATTGTTATCATTAACAGCATGACAAAATCGGCTTCAAATTTCCTTGATAAACTTCTACCTTGCATAGATGAAAATATTAATCAAAAACAAATGGAAAAATTTTTATATTCTATGAGTACAATACGAGAGCAAACAGCAAAAATTGAAAATTATTTTCAAATACTTATGAATGAATAATCATTGATTTGCCTCAGCTTGGTAAGCTGAATAAGAAGCCACTCTACCCCAATCTATAGAATCGGTTAAACGATCTTGGATAATGCTGTAATAATAATTATCATCCATTTTTTTCGAGTCAAACAAATAATCAACCCACTGGCTTATCGGTTTTTTATAATCTTTTTCAGATAACAGGAATAAAATTTTTTCTTTTTTAACAACTGAAGTCATGAGCTGCTCAGGTAAATCATAGCCTTGAAGCAAATCTATTTGTTCGGTTAATTCCTCAAGATTTCTAATAATAAGCCATGTAGGGTTTGCATCTTTATCGAGAAAGAGAACAGAGCAAGAATTATCAACCATATAATACTCAACCGCTTGTGCTTGGGAGGCAACTTGGGAAAATAATTGTTGGTATAATTCATTTTCAAATAGAGTATTGATTGGATTGCAATACCCATTCGGAGAGAGTTCTCTAAAATGACGATGAGTTAATTCTTGCACCGCTAACGTAATTTCTGGATACAAATCGTCGCTGGTTTTAAGTAAAAACCAATCTATTAGGTCATGATTAAACGCTTTAATTGCCGTATCTTTATCGGCCTCTGCAGCAAGCATAATTTTAAAAATTTTACTTTTTTTTAGTTTTTTACAGATCTCAATCCCATTGATATCTGGCATTTCATAGTCAACAACTAATCCAGCAACATTATCAAAGCGCGTCTTATCATAAATAAGGTTTAACAGACTACTTACATCAAAATTAATTACCCGATTGTTGATAGTATCCAAGTTAATATCATTTATTAGTTTAAAAATCGATTGAGTATTATCTTTGCTATGATTAGTAATTTCCTGCATTGTTGTATCAGGGTTTGTATGCATTAACATATTAATCTGAGTACTAAATTCTAAATCTAATGCATCTAAAAATGCACGATTATCATCTAGGAAAACGACCTTTATCGGATGATAAAAACAGGTGGGTCCTGCATCATTAATTATCATTTTTAATTATTCTCCGTTACAACTCTAATGGTCCAGTTATAGCTAATCTATTCACGAGAAAAGTATTCATAAAGTATACCTTCGTATTTGAAATATACACCATTAAATTTGATAAAATCAAGGAATATTTATGTATTTGTTAACAAGTTTTTCTAAACCAGATAAATTGATGAATTTTTTCAATATCCTCATTTGAAAAAATATAGTCGAGATCATTAGCCAAATGAGAAACATGATATCCGAGAAGATGTTTATGCAACACACCGAAATTGCGATTGTCATTGTGTAAAGCAATAAAAACGATTTTTCCTATAAAATTGTCCAGGTCTGATATTTCAATTGGAAGTAAACCAATATAATCACCAATCTCGGCGATGGGACTGAAGGTATTATCACAGACAACAATAACATTAGCGGATTTATTTGAACGCTTAAAAATAACTACTTCATTGAGTAATTTTTCTTGTAAAGGATCAAAGTCAATGTCATTAAATTCTTTTACTTTACTATCTTCATATAGTGATAATGGAGACAAACTAGATCCATGCATTAACCAATCGAATGAACATGAGAAATTTAGTTTCTGCTGTAGTGAAAGAATAACCCTTTCCACGCCATTCGCCGTGAAATTTTTTTCACCATTCTCCCAGCTCCTAATAGTATATTGACTAATTCCTATAACCTCTCCAAATTGTTTCCTAGTCATCCCTAAATACAATCTAATTTTCTTCAATCGAGAGGCTTGACGACTTATTTTATTTGTAATTTTCATATTACTGAGGACCAATTTTCTGATTAAACAAACCGGTTATTTCTTGTCTACATTCCAATAAGCTTTTTTTCAGTAAATAGGCATTCTTATCCAATAAAACATTTGTCGATAAATCAATTTTTTGCTCTTCAGTCGCAATAGCTATTGCATCGTGATGCTTTCCAAAGTAGGTAGATAAAGTAATTCCATGACGTAAACCAATATCTTCTCTTCGTCCCATAATCTCACGATATATTTTAGGCTGGGATCTATGATGATATAAGTCCCATAAAATTAAAGAGTTTTTCTTTTCTCTTGATGCAACATCCAAAGGACATAGTTCAATAAGTGATTTACCTATTACTGTTTCATTATGATAGATATATGCCCATCTAGAATCTGTTCTAAAACTAAATCTGAGGGTATCTGCCAGGTCAAAAGTATATGACATATAAGTAGCGCCATAAATTATATTTAGCAACTTAAATATATTAAATAACTTAATCTCGCTATGCTCAGGAAATTCAAAACATTGCGTTTTTTGATAAGTCATTGTACTCATTACCTGATCCCATAAATGTTGTTATATAATTATATACTTCAGTGCTCTTTTCAATGGTTGATAAATGGCCACATTCATCTAATATAATTAAATTCGCCTTTGGAATATTTCTAAATAAATATAAAGATTTCTCATAAGAAATAACATTATCATTTTTACCTGCAATTATAAGTGAATTTGCCATAATCTTGCTTATTTCATTTGAATTATCTTTCCGAGATATTATTGCTTTCTGTTGTTTAATATAGGCCTCGCACCCAATCTGATTCGCCATTTTTTCTTCTAAAAATAACCACTCATCCTTAGGGTTAAAAAAACAAAATCCTTTTGACATATTTACAATTTCTTTCATTTTCCCTTTTTCAGCTAATTTTATAGCCTCTTCTCTTTCTGAGAGAGTTTCTAAATTTACTGAATTTGATGTTGTATTGATTAAAATTAATTTCTTAATTCTATTTCCCAATTTTACTGCAATATCTATGGCTACATAACCACCCATCGAAATTCCAATAATCACAACATCTTCATTTGGTATATTTTTAATGCAGTTGTCTGCTATTTTTTCAATTGAATCAAAATGAGATACATCAGCATCATAACATTGATATTTTTTTCGAATTAAGTTCAAGTCTCCCCAAACCTCTTCGGTACACAGTAATCCTGGGATAAAAAACACTATCATTACTAATACTACCCATTATTAACAGCAAGCCGGTATACATAAGATATACTATCTTACTATTAATAGTAAGGGGAAACTGGATAAAACTAGCTGTTGATTATAGGTGAATTCAAGATAATTGTGCCTTATATGTCTCTTTCATGTTTATTATCGCGAAAATTGCAAGCAATGCTCCAAAACTTAAATAAAAGGAAGGAGCTAAATTGTTTTCGAATTTTTCTACTAAATAAACAGCTATTAACGGAGTCGTAGCCCCAAATAATGAATAACTAACATTATATCCAACAGCAACTGCACTGTAACGTACATAGGATGGGAACATCTCTAAAACAGCACTAGTAACTGGGCCATGAAATCCTGCAGTAAATATAGCAAATATTGATTGTGCGATTACTAATCCTGATAAAGAACCATTAAAAGTAAAAAGATATACTGGATAACTTAATATCAAAAAGCCGGAGGCACTTATCAATAAAACTATTTTTCTGCCAAAAATATCAGAACAATAACCTGCGATAGGAACAAGAAGAATCATGAAAGCCATAGTTAAGCTATTTATCAAAACTACTTGTTTGAAAGGCAATCCAAGAATTTTTGAAGCATAAACAGGCATAAATACAAAAAGCAGATAAAGCGTGATTGCGCACAATGCATATAAGCCAATAGTAATTAATACCTCTTTTTTAAATTTACTTATTGCCTCCAAAAAAGGGGTTTTAACAACTTCATGCCGAACTTGGACTAATCTAAAAACAGCTGATTCCTTAATTTTGTTTCTAAAGTAAATACCAACTAGACCCGTTACACCCCCTAAAGCAAAAGGAATTCGCCAGGCCCATTCAGTAAATATACTTGGAGAAAAAATCATTGTGGTTAAAGCTACAACAACTGAGCATAGCAATATACCTATTCCTGAGCTAGCCCAAATTAATGCTGTTGGAAAGCCTCGTTTCATATTCTGTACTGATTCTATAATCAAAGATCCGGCCCCTATTGTCTCACCTCCTATAGCTATTCCTTGGAGGATTCTTACAATAATTAGTAAAGCTGGTGCCATTAATCCTATTTGCTTATAGGTGGGTACAATACACATTACACAAGTCATACTAGCCATTAAGAGCATGGAAACAACTAATGCTTTCTTTCGACCTTCACGGTCGCCAAAGTGGCCAAAAAGTATTGCACCAAGGGGTCTTACAATAAAACCCACAGCAAAAATAGAATAGACGAGCATAATAGAAGTTATTTGATTTTTGTTCGGAAAAAAATGTGTTGATATTGTTGGCGCTACATATGCGTACAAAGAAAAATCATACCATTCTAGTATTGTTCCCAATGAGCATGCTGAAATTAGATTAAAAGGTACATTGCACGAGAACTTATTTAACTTATTTTCTTGACTCACTTAGATAATCTCCTACTTCCATCTCTTTTTTAAAAAAATTAGTTAAATGATTGTATGGCCTTTATTAGCACAATAGAACAGTTGAGTAATATAGGGGTTTTTAAAACTGCATTAAAAAATTTCATAACATAAATTTCTATCATTTTTTTTTCATATAGTTTGTCGCTTAAACTAAAAGTAATGAATTACAATTGTTACTGGGTCAAAGATCAAGACAAAATCAATTGTGGCTAACTTTTTGATCATTAACAATTCGATTATTTACGAATAATTAAAAATTTCATATTAGGCTATACCAATGCAAGAGATTTCTTAGCTCATTATCCTGTTAAAGCCTCATGCTTTCTATCTAAACAATCCAATATAATTATACGCAGATGAATTGCAAATTATAAAATGGATTTTGCAGGGAGATTTGGCGCAATGATTGCGTTTGCTGTAGGGAGGCAGGTTGCAATTCATCTCGTAGTTTAGAAATTCTATCGGATTTATTTCACACTTTATTTTATTCACTAGTATTGAAATCTTATTCCTTTAGTTTAAGCCAGGTTTCGATACACTTTTCGTAGCTTCTAATACTTTCATCAATAATGCAGAAAAAAGTTGCCCTGAGAATAAATCCTAGTGTAAAAACTTGCCCCCCTCTTTTTCCGTATAGAGATGTTATCAAAGAAATCCAAGTCCAAACGAACAGAAAGGTAAGTTAAAATAAAATTAATTATATATCAATAGGTTATATTATTTCACTGTTCAGCCCCCTGCTTAAAGATAACATTCAATAAACTTTTTTACCTACACGAGCCAATGTCTAACTGAAGTTAACGTAAGCACCCAATCCCTTTTTGATCGGACTATAATTTAATGACAGTATTGAATTATTTAATAAATAGGCTAAGGAAGAACATGAAAATAATCAGGGCGCTTCTGATTGAACCCGTGCAGATTCAAGCAGCCATTCGATTGAACATGGCTAAATTAGGTTGGGATGTGGATACCGCGTCTGATGCAATAATAGGCTTAGGTAAAGCTCTGACAAAATATTTTGATTTAATCCTAGTAGAAATTAGCCAAACTCAAATTATGGATGGTTTCTTGTTAATAGACCAAATAAAAAAACTAGCAGTCATTAATAAAGAAGCCCTTCTTTGCACCATTACTGTGAATAATATCCCTGAAAATAAAGAAAAAGCCTATAAATTAGGTGTGGATGCCTTTTTTGAGGGCTTATTTCTCAGTAAAACTGTAAAAGAAATTGCAGACTTTGTACGTGATAAACAGTCATTATTAGGAGACCACAATGAGTAAAGCCATACATGTTTTAATCGTTGAAGACTCGCCGATTGCACAAAAAGTAGCAAAAATACAAATGGTTAGAGAAGGATGTGAAGTATTCTCCTTGTTTTGGATGAGAATTTTATACTCATGCTCTGCTTCATGACTACCAATTAAAGAGCCAATGCCGCTGTCTCTGAACTAAACTGCTTTAATGTCCATGATCTTTTTCAGAAAAAAAATTTCTTGACCTAGATTCCTTAAGAAGCGCAATTGGTTCACTTTTTAATAATGGCGTACATTTACCTTCTATCTTTAACCAGAAAAAAAAAGACCCATTTCTGGATCCTCATCACCCTTTCTATTTTAAGAGCTGGGATCAATTTTTTTTGTATTATTAACAATTTTTTATGTAATATAAATCCCCGTATATTCAACTACGATTTTTCTATTATGAGTAGCCACTGCTTTAAAAACCCTAATAAATATAGTGAGAACAATGCGTTGCAATACAATTTTGCAATGACA
>JACCWL010000027.1 GCA_013697645.1 Tatlockia sp.
CGGTTTGAAATTGACTGAAATCAAAATTAGCTAAATCTATTTCTTTATTATTCATGCTACAGCTCTCCTATTTGTAAAAATTATAACAATTCTTAAAGAGCTGACACACTTATTTGAACACTACCGATCATTGCAATGATTTCGATAAGTTTTTTAATTACTGCGATGATATTTACCTATCATATAATTGAATTTGGACCCTTTCTGACTCCAGGGGGCGTTATTCCCTTTGCTATTACTTATATTATCGCTGCGATAGTCACTGAAACGTATGGATATAGACACGCGAAAATTATTATCTTCGGGAATTTTATTTGCATTTTTGTTTTCAATATAACTGTTCATCTACTTCTTAAATTCCATGCACCTTTAGATGCAATTCATAATGAAGCGTTTTCTCTAGTATTTGATCATGCACTCTTTGTAATGTGCGTATATAGCGCAGGCTTTTTGTTTGGGGATTTGGTGAATGCTTTTTTCGTTTCAAAGTGGAAGGTTTTGTTAAAAGGAAGATATTTTTTTATCAGGCTAATCGGTGCTTCGATTATAGGACAAATTTCATTTTCAATTATTGTCATACCATCTCTATATATAGATACAGTACAGCCTGAAATGTTAATTAGACAATTTTTAACCACTATTGCGGCCAAGATATTAGTCATTATCTGCTTGTCATACCCTAGTTCTATTTTCGTACAAATTCTAAGAAGATTAGAAAAAATACCCTCTAACCAACCTATCGTTCTATACAATCCTTTCGCCGAAAATAAAAACTAACATCCAAGAACTGCTAGGGCTGAACATCCTGCTCACCTACCACTCTTCCTAAATGAAAAGCATCGTTTTGACTAAATTTTTCTATTATTTTATTGAGGTTGCCATCGATTGGTACCAATGTTAGAACTTCTTCTCCCATTGCTTTAATCTCAACTATTTTTTCTTCATGATGAATAGATGAAACAACTGCCTTAGGTTTGTATTTTTCTAGGTTCGCCAAGTTAGTGATAGTTCTAACGTCTACATGACAAAAACCAGAAATAAAATCATCATCTGCTGCAATTGTTTCAGGGGTGTAATCATACACAGCACTTGTTCCAACTAAGTGAATTTTACAATACCCGATTCCCTTTTTTTGTGTCCAGTCGACTAATTTGTATTTTGGCTCTAATTGTTCATTTTTTTGCTTGATGACCTCTAACAAAAAACCGACTAAATTTGTAAGTTGATGAACTAGGCTTCGTAAGAATGGTTCCTTTTCATTTCTATAGCTCATGATCTTCATTTCCATAAAATTTAGCTGCGCCACTTTAGCATATTTTGAGGAAAAATAAATATTACATACAGCGCAAGTTATCAAATTCATACATAAGCTAATTGCCAATAAAACAGCGCTTGTGGTTGAAATGTATTGATGAGACAGTCTTAATTCATTAACAATAAAAAATACATAATAGTCTAGCCCCAGCAAGAGGTTTCTTGGCTTAATATACTATTATGGACTAATGCTTTTTTTCTAAACAACCCTATATAATTCGATACAATTGAAATTATAAAAAGGGTTTTGCCGGCAGAGTTGACGCAATGATTGCGTTTGCTGTAGGGAGGCAGGTTGCAATTCATCTCGTAGTTTAGAAATTCTATAGAACTGATCCACACTTTATTTAGATTTACTAATATTGAAAATCCCATTACTTTTGTTTAAGCCATATTTCGATACACCTTTGCGTATCATCTAATACTTTCATCAATTGTTGATATAATTTTTCTAAGCAAGCCGAGTGGCCCGCTTTGTGGTAACGTTCCAGGTACATGCAAGCATATTTCATCCTTATTGTTCCAGGATATTCAGCACCACTTTTTGCTTTATGAGCCAATTTTTCTACCCTTCAATAATTGTTGTTTGCGCCAATTTAATAATGGGTGTTGGTTTACTCGTTCACAAAAGTCAGGATCATCAATCAATAAGTCCGCCCGTATTTCACCATGCGACTGCAATTGCTCTAAAAAATCTATTTCATTTTGCCGAAAGGGTAAAACTGCACTAAGCGCAATTCTACATTCATCAAGCAATTTTTTTGCCCATGTCTGTGTGGCTGGAAATCGCATATCAGGTGCTTCGGTGTTTTTCAAAACAGGGATTAACTTGTCACGAATATCTTTCACAGAAAATTTAACATGTTCGATACTAATCTGCTCCCAATGGTAAACTTTTTCAAGCATTTCTGGACGGTAGCCGCGTGCTTTAGCTTCTTGTCGTAATTCAAAATCAGATATTTTCAACATCAGGCTCTTCCCATGTTCGATTGATAATCGTCAACGGCACAATTAATTGCCATTTTTCAATATATTTTCCTTCACCAGACTCACGAC
>JACCWL010000085.1 GCA_013697645.1 Tatlockia sp.
GCCTGGTTAGCGCGCTAGCGATAACCAGGATGGCATAACACGAGACCCAGCTAAACCTCAGTGGGTGGATAACCCGGTTATCGCTAGCGCGCTAACCAGGCTACAAGTGATAGTAATTAGTGTTTTAATTGAACTGAATTGGCATTAACCAGAGTTTCTTGAATTACACAACGTATTTCACCTAATTCCTCTTGAGCACTTGCCACAGCCTGAGTGATGTTGGTCTCCGTTTTTGTAGCAAACAGTTGTGGCCTGTAGGCCTTTTTTTCTACAAAGAATGCTGCAATTGCATCGAAGATTTCTAGCAGGAAGCGTCCGAAATCTCCTAAGGCTACAACATCAGGAGCCTGATAAGTTAGTTCTTTTAACTTATCTTCAGACACTTCATCTTTTATTGCTTTTATTAAATTCTGTTTAAACATATGTTTATCAACTTTGCCAAGCAAATAGTCTTCATTAGTAATTCTTATTCTAGCATCTATAGTTTGCAGGATTTCGATTCTTGCATCGTTTGCATCTGGATCATTTTCAACAAGCCTAATAATTTCCTTCTGAATTTTACCCAGCAAATTGCTAACAATCTTAATCTCGTTTGATTCCAGTTTTTCAGCTTGTAACCCCGCTTCATGAAAATTTTCTTCAAAGTTTTTTATATACTTTGGCTCAACAGTACTAAAATCCTTATAGAGTTCAAGCAGTCTGCTTTGAAGCAGACCTAAATCAATTAGTGCGTCTTTATTTGCTTCTCCAATAAATTTCCTGTTTTCTTTTAAAGCATAGAGACCTTTGTTCATCTCGTTAAATTTGGTTGCTTTTGTAATATCATTTTCTAGGCTTGTTAAATCCTCTTCTTTTAATTTCACAGAACTTAAATCGATATAAAGTTTATTAAGTCTGACTTGAAGACCTTCTAAACAATTTTGTATTTCTGTAGCTTGTACACCAGTAGACTTAGAGTACTCTTTCAATATAAAAAGATGCATATCCAACAGATTAATTTGTTTAACTTTTTGAATGCCTAAATCTATACTTTTAATTTCATCTGCATCTAATTCTAAATAGTTCGTATCATTAGCAATATCTGGCTTTTTTAAATCTTTCAGCCTCTGTTGCAGACTATCTAAAGCTAGATGTTCTGCATTAGTTGCCGTATCAAAGTGCTCAGATCGCGCTTTTAAAGTTACAATTTCATAATGAAGTTGAGTCACTTTATTCAAAAAATGATTATTAATAGTCTTAAATCCATCGGGTAAATGTCCCTCAATAAATTCGAGCTGCGTTATTAGGTCTTTTGTATCGATTGATTCTTGACGAGGATTTTGGCTAAAAAGATTAAGCTTTTCTTCTAGAGTAGTAATTATCCGTTTTAAACTTCTATCAAGAGAGACTATTGTTTTATCAAAAGGAGCTACACTGCTGTAGGCTTTATTAGCCTTAATGTTGCTGATGGTTAGGCTAAGTTCAGAGATTTTTTCATTTAAAGAGTTAATTACTGAGCTGTATTTAGCTAATTTTTCTTCCTTTATTTTAGTTAGTTTGCTATCAATCGCCTTTAGCTCCTTCAAAGCAACTTGCGTATACTGTATTTGTTTTTGAATATTAAATTTTTCTGCTTCTATCTCGGGTGATAAAATATCAGTATTTGTTAATTCTTGTATATTAGAGGTTCTTTTTTTCTCAATGGCTTCAACTTGTTGGCTAAATTGCTCGCATTCTTTAATTATTGGACTTGTAAGGGCGTCATCAAGCTCTGTTTCACTAAAGCCCGCCACTTTTAGATCTGCGGTAGTAAAACCCGCCTGCATGAGTTCACCTGCACTAAAACCCATATCTTTAAGTTCACCGATGCTAAAACCACCCGCTTTTAGATTAGTATCGATAATGCCTTGTTCCTTAATTTTTTTCTTTTTCAAAGGTGCAATTGCCCTTTCAAACCCCTGCAATAATTTGTCATATTGAGATGGATTTTCAGATTCAACCGCATCAATTATTTTTACCTGATTAAAGATCTGAGGTTGAGCCCTTTTCTTTATTAAGGGTTGAAGTGCATTTCTTGTCGTTTTAAGTAACTTGCTATATTCCTCATTTAGGTCACTTAAATCTAATTTAAATTTAGCTAAGGGCTTTATTTCGGTAAATTCATTAATTTCGATTTGAGAATGACTTTTCTTCCTTGGTTTAGAAGTTATTTTCGTAACTACCAAGGCAGATTCTACTGCTTGTTCAGTTGCTTTGATTTCATCTGAAGGAGTCTGTTTGGTATATTTTTCCTGGTAGTGATTGATTAAATGGGCAAATTTATCTAGGTCATAAATAATTTGACTACCTTTCTCTAAATTTTTTTTAATCAAAGTCATACGAGCAATCAGTTGTCTTTGTGCTGTTGGCATCTTCTGCGTAATGGCTTTTTCAATTGCACTAAGACCGTGAGCCATCACCTCATGAATTCTTGAATCATGTTTGTGGGGCTGAAGCTCAGAGTTATCGCTCGCTCCCAGCACTTTAAGATTAGCAATCATTAGGGTCAATAAATTCTTTTCAGTATCTAAAGCGATACTACGCCCTTCTTTATAGATCTCTTCAAGATTTTCAATACTTAAGTTGTCGGTTAATTTTTGATTAAGAACCTCAATACTCTCTTGGTTTGCCCTAATTATTGGGCTTTTAGTGAATTTTTGAGAAATTGTAATAACTTCAAGCAACTTTTCGAAATACTTACTTACTGTTTCTTTTTTTTCTTTCATAACTCACCTAAATTTGCCTATAGCTATTAGGTAAAGTGTACAATAAAAACATTAGCTGAATATTAAGAAGACCCTAATGAAAAAAAAAGATCATAAATCGAATTCTTTGTTTGGCTTTGGGCTCAGAGAGGATTTAAAACAAACTGGATTTGTATCTGAAGATGGAAACATCAGCTTAAGAGGCCAATAGCAGATTTTAAGAAGTTATTTTAAAAGCGTAGGTCGGCGCCCCTGGCCCGACATTTCTTACTCGTGGATATCCGCGGGCCAGGGCCGCCGATCCACGATACGGGGTCCACGATAAGCCTCTTGGGGGCTCATATATTCTATGGCTTTTCCTAATCTCTGTACTTAGGCTAGGAGCGCGGCCCATTATCTTATGGGGAAAGCTAATAAACCGTCATCTCAGCCAAGATGCAAGACATAACGCAGGATTGTACTAGTACCTTGAGAACGATTTCTCGCCCCTTTTTCAAAATAGACGTTTAAAAATAAAAATTGATTTTTTGTAATGGTATAGACCATTCCAGGACCAATTGACCAAATTTTTTCACGTCTCCCTTTCACTGGGACCCCATCTACACGAGTATCCGTAAATTGATCAAATACATAACTATTAATACCCACATGTAATTTTTCTTTCAGAGCATAATCAGTAGCAATATTGGCGAAAACTGCTTGGCCTGCCTGAGTTGAGCCAATTTCTGAGCCAAAAGAGATGTTGGGATCTCTGTTTCTTGCATTCCATAAATAATGAATACGGGTTGAGAGCGCCCATTTTGGGGTCATCCACAGAGTGGCCGCCCAGTAAGGATTAATCGACCAAAAATTGGAGCTTGGCATAATGGCAAAGTCAGAATCATATTTACCTGTAGGTGCTATCACATCTAACTCAAGCCGCTGTACAAATAAGGGATCTTTGCCGTTTTTACGCATAATTGGATCAAACTGTAAAGCAGGGCCAATGGTCAAATCACCGATACCGGTTGTCGACTTAAGAACTTCTTTGGGTAAACCATCATCTACTCTAGCCTGCAACACAGTTGGCAGGATACCTGATACAGCAAGGCTTCCGCCGAATATTTTTTTCTTTGAAAGGTAAATAAGCTGCCAAATGTCTGCAGTAGCACGCAGTTTATTCAATGGAAAGGGTAAGGGATTGCCTTTTCCGTCAGCAAATAGGTCTGAAGTGTAATATTGTAAATAATTTTGAAAATAAACACCGGGGCCAGATGGCGGACCACCATCCAAAAAGCTGGTAAAACCAAGGTTTACAAAGGGTTGATCATAGGCAAGGGCTGCTGATGGAGCAAGGATGCAGAAAAAACTAAAAAAACCTGCTAACAATCTATTCCTTTTCATAAATTCGTCCCTAAACAGTTTTATCAATCACAATTCATCAGAATACCTGAAAAACTTCCTAGCATAACTAGTTTTTTTAGATCAGGGAATAGGCTTCCTATAAATCTTCTTTTCCTCTGAATCCATCTGCACGTCATTCAGAGCGTAGAGAAGGATCTTCCTAGACAAAAAATGGGGGTCAGTTCTTTTAATAGGGAAAAAGGAAAGACCTGACCTGGGGCCCTGAGGTATCGACACCTTTTGCATGTCGTCCCCGCGGGGACGACAACCATAATAAAAATCAACAATCCTGTGACATTCAGACCTGACCTCCATTTTCTTATAGTTTCGTATTTTCCTCTGCGTAAGGCAGAACAGTAACTTGAGTTCCTATAGTAATAAATTGCTCATTTAACCATTTGGCCGCACTCGGTAATACGCGAACACAACCGTGGCTGGTATTGCCATAGGGCACTTCATAGGCGGCATGAATCGTAAATCCTCTTAGGAAATACATGCAATAAGGCATTTTTGCCCCGCCTGTCGTTTCTACAGGATATTCACCGGAACGGCATTCAAGCCCTCTTTTGTTATACACACGGAAAGTGCCTATAACAGTACGGCAGGATTGGTTTGGATTCTCATCACAAACATCTTTACCACCTGATGCACCACCAGTCATGACCCGATTGCCTTCTGGATCATAAGCAGCCCAAGCATAAGCTCTCGGATCAAAAATAAATTGCCTCTTTCCTGTTGCCATTGCTTTAATAGGGAAATAGTCACGGCCCCGTTTATCACGAAGATAGTGCGTAGTGCGATGCACATAACCTGCATCATCAGTAATTAAGGTTGATTCATCATAATATTCCATACAACCGGCAAGCCCAAAACACAACATGCTAGCCAACAACAACTTTTTCATAATAATAATACTCTCAATAATTTAGTAACCATTTACCTTTCTTTCACATCATTGATGTTAACAAGAATCTCTCGTGCTAGGACACAGAATATCTATCCTCGCAAACGACGATACTTAATTCGGGAAGGCTTATCGGCATCATCACCTAAGCGTCGTTTCCTATCTGCTTCGTAATCACTGTAGTTACCTTCAATAACCACTACCTGTGAATCACCTTCAAAAGCCATCAAATGGGTACAAATCCTGTCTAAGAACCAGCGATCATGCGAAATAACAATAGCGCAGCCTGGGAAGTTTAAAATAGCCTCCTCTAAAGCCCGTAAGGTTTCTACATCAAGATCATTGGAGGGTTCATCAAGCAGTAGTACATTGCAGCCGCGTTTGAGCAATTTGGCTAAGTGCACACGATTGCGCTCACCACCTGACAGTTGCGACATTTTTTTCTGCTGATCAGCGCCTTTAAAGTTAAACCGCCCTACATAAGCTCGCGAAGGCATTTGAAAAGTCCCTACTTGCATAATGTCATGGCCATCAGAAATTTCTTGCCAAACCGTTTTATTATCATCTAAATGATCACGCATCTGATTGACGTAGGCTAAATTCACCGTTTCTCCGACCTGAATTTCACCGCTATCCGGACTCTCTTGTCCAGTAATCATTTTTAGGAAAGTCGACTTACCAGCACCGTTTGGGCCTATAATTCCAAGCACCCCGCCTTTTGGTAATTGGAAATTTAAATCGTCAATTAATAGGGTATCGCCAAAGGCTTTACGAAGCTGTTTTGCTTCAATCACCAAATCACCCAGACGCTCGCCTGGTGGTATATAGATCTCATTGGTTTCATTGCGTTTTTGAAATTCTTTGGAATTCATTTCATCAAAACGAGCAAGCCTTGCCTTATTCTTAGCATGACGCCCTTTTGGCGAAGTACGAACCCACTCTAATTCGGCTTTGATTGCTCGCAGGTGAGAGGCTTGCTGTTTGTCTTCCATTGCTAGCCGTTCTTCTTTTTGCTCAAGCCAGGACGTATAGTTACCTTTGTAAGGAATACCTTCACCGCGATCGAGCTCAAGTATCCACTCTGCAGCATTATCAAGGAAATAGCGATCATGGGTAATTGCTACCACAGTCCCTTGAAATTCCTCTAAATAACGCTCAAGCCAAGCAACGCTTTCTGCATCCAAATGGTTAGTTGGTTCGTCTAATAACAACATATCAGGACTTGATAAAACTAAGCGACAAAGGGCAACGCGGCGACGTTCTCCTCCTGACAAAACACTGATTTTAGTATCCCAATCCGCTAAACGTAGAGCATTTGCAGCAATATCCAAACGATTATCAAGATCCCAACCGCCATGAAGTTCAATATCGTTTTGCAATTCGCCTTGTTTGGTTAGCAGTTTATCCATTTCATCATCGCTCATTGGCTCAGCAAAACGCATGCTAATCTCATCGAAGGCGGCCAATTTAGCCTTTATTTCTTGCACACCTTCTTCAACGACTTCACGGACTGTTTTATCCAAATCAAGCTGTGGTTCCTGTTCTAAATAACCAATTTTAATACCAGGCTGTGGTCTTGCTTCACCGTCAAAGTGTGGATCCACTCCGGCCATGATGCGTAGCAAAGTCGATTTTCCTGAGCCATTTAGGCCCAAAACACCAATTTTAGCGCCAGGGAAAAAACTTAAAGAAATATTTTTTAAAATAAAACGTTGATTTTCAACCATTTTAGATACGCGATTCATTGTAAAAATATACTGCGACATAATTACTCCAATAAAAACAAGCGCTCAAGACCAATCAAGAATTACTTTCCCTGACTGACCTGCTGCCATAATTTGAAATGCCTTCTGGTATTCGGCTACTGGGAAATGATGAGTAATTACTGGGTTTATATTTAATCCGCTTTGCAACATAGCGATCATTTTATACCAGGTTTCAAACATTTCACGACCATAGATGCCTTTAATTACCAGTCCTTTAAAAATAACTTGATTCCAATCAATCATTGTTTTTTGCGGTGGGATACCCAACAGGGCTATATGACCCCCATTAGTCATTACCTGGACAATATCGTTTAAGGCCGTAGGACTACCTGACAATTCTAAACCAATGTCGAAGCCTTCAAGCATACCTAAATCATCCATCACATCTTTGATTGAATGGGTCTTAATATTAATCGCGCGGGTCGCACCCATTTTGCGGGCTAATTCCAGGCGATAATCATTAATATCAGTAATCACCACATGACGCGCACCAACATGGCGAGCTATACCAACAGCCATAACGCCAATCGGGCCTGCGCCTGTGATTAACACATCCTCACCAACCATATCGAAGGCTAGGGCACAATGAGTGGCATTGCCAAAAGGATCAAAGATCGCCGCTTGGTCTTCGCTAATATTATCCGGCAGGGTTATGACATTTGACGCCGGTAATGACAGATAGTCCGCAAAACAACCAGGACGATTGACACCAACCCCCAGGGTATGTGGGCAAAGGTGTCTTCTCCCAGCACGACAATTTCGACAAAAACCGCAGGTAATATGCCCTTCTCCAGAAACCCGTTGGCCCACTTTAAGACCTTTTACTTCTTGGCCAAGCTCCACAATTTCACCATAAAATTCATGCCCTACGGTCATAGGAACAGGAATTGTCGCCTGTGCCCACTCGTCCCAGGAATAAATATGGATATCAGTGCCACAGATTGCAGTCTTGTGAATCTTGATAAGCACATCATTGACACCATAATCGGGTACTGGGACGTCTTGCATCCAAATTCCAGGTTCAGGTTTAGCCTTTACTAACGATCGCATTTAAATTACCTCTTAAACTTCTCTAAGCTTCCCTAATACAGGCCTATTATTTAATTATCCCAAGCGCTTTACCAACCTTGCCAAAAGCTGCCAAGGCTTTATCTAAATGCTCCAATTCGTGAGCGGCAGACAGTTGCGTCCGAATCCTTGCCCTGCCCTTAGGCACAACAGGATAGGAAAACCCAACAACATAAATGCCTTCTTTCAACAACAATTCCGCCATTTGACCTGCCAAAGCAGCATCACCTAACATTACTGGGATAATAGGATGCTCACCTGGAACTAAATCGAATCCCAGTTTCGTCATACCAGCGCGGAAATACTGGCTGTTAGTTTTCAATTTTTTTGCCAATTCGTTGCTATCTTGCAAGAGATTAAGAACAGCAATAGAACTGTGAGCAATTACAGGCGCTAGGGTATTTGAGAATAGATAAGGTCTTGAACGTTGGCGCAACCAATCCACAATAACAGCGTTAGCAGCAGTATAACCCCCTGAGGCTCCGCCTAAGGCCTTACCCAAAGTGCCGGTTAGGATGTCTATTCTATCCGCAACACCGCAATATTCTGGCGTGCCACGGCCGGTTTCACCCATAAAGCCAACTGCATGCGAATCATCGACCATGACCATTGCATCATAGCGATCCGCCAATTCACAGATTGCGGCTAAATTCGCAATGATACCATCCATTGAGAAAACACCATCAGTGGCAATTAGGCGAAAACGAGCGTCCTTCGCAGCGATAAGCTGAGCTTCTAAATCTTTCATATCATTATTGGCATAGCGAAATCGTTGCGCTTTACACAAACGCACACCATCTATAATAGAGGCATGGTTAAGCGCATCGCTGATAATTGCATCCTCAGGACCTAAAAGAGTTTCAAACAAACCCGCATTGGCATCAAAACAAGAGGAATAAAGAATGGTGTCTTCAGTACCTAAAAATTGAGAAATTTTTTGCTCTAATTCTTTATGCACTGTTTGTGTGCCGCAAATAAAGCGCACAGAAGCCATGCCGTAACCATATTTTTCAAGCGCCTTTTTACCTTCAGCAATTAAGGTGGGATGATTTGCAAGCCCTAAATAATTATTGGCGCACAAATTGACAACCTCGCCCTCTTTGACAACTACCGCCGCTTGCTGTTGGCTGGCAATAACTCGCTCCGATTTATATAAGCCTTCTTTTTTAACTGTTTCTATTTCGGATTGTAGAAATTCAGTAAATTGCTGAAGCACTTTATTCTCCTTTGCACTTAAAATGATGGGGGTGATAATAACAAATTCTAAACAAGTCCACTACGAAATGATTAAGTTTGTCTAAAAACTTTAATTGCTCAAATTGTTCGTGAACTGTTCGCACCTTTCCTCAATTCTTGCTAAAATCGCTGCAACCCTTTAACCTATCGTGTGCAAAATTGATTGAATACCGATCAAAACTCCGATTTTACAGAAGCACGCTTTCCGCTAATTAGATGGTGAACCAATGACTACAGGTCAAAACGAACGTATTAATATGGTTAATATGATCAAACAACAGCTCCGTACTGGTGACGTTCTTGATGAAACCATTCTCTCCCTCTTTGATAAAATTCCACGCCACGATTTTGTACCTAGCGCTTATGAGCCCCTTGCTTACTCGGATATGCAGATTCCCTTAGCGCATGGTCAACGCATGATGACCCCTTTAGAAGAGGGTAAACTTTTGCAGGCACTCGCGCTGAAAGGCAATGAAAGCGTTTTGGAAGTAGGAACGGGGACCGGCTTTTTAACAGCACTTTTAAGCCGTCTCTGCAAAAATGTATTATCTATTGACTATTTCCAAGATTTTACCGAACATGCTCGAAGAAAATTGAATGAGCACCACTGCACTAATGTAGAATTAATAACCGGCGATGCTTGTCGAGGTTGGCTTGAGAAAGCACCTTATGATGTTGTTGTTTTTACCGGCGCTATCGAAACCCTTTCTGAAACTCAACGTTTACAGATTGTGCCTGGTGGCAAATTATTTGCAATTGTGGGTAGCAAACCCGTAATGCAAGGTCAGTTACATCGTTTAGACCACGATGACAACTGGCATGCTGAATTATCATTTGAAACATATCTACCCAATTTAATTGATAAATCAAAACCGAACGAATTTGTTTTCTAGGATAAGTCGTATGAAAAAAACGCTCTTATGCTTATTATTCGGATTTAGTTTATCTAGCTTGTCCTATGCAACTGATCTCATGGATATCTATCTGCAGGCGCTGGAAAATGATCCAATTTTTAAGCAAGCTTATAGCCTCTATATGTCGAATGCTGAGTCTATTCCTATAGCACGTGCAGCCTTGTTTCCTCAACTGGTTGTGAATGCTTCAACGACTCGGAATTCTCAGAATGTGCTAACGCCTACCGGGCCGCCCCAGAATCTCTATAATTCGAATCAATGGCAGGTGAATGCCTCTCAGGCTCTTTTTAATTATCAAGCTTGGGCAAAGGTGCAACAAGCTAAAGCTTCAGTAAAAGCAGCTCAAGCTGATTTTAATGATTCAGCTCAGAATTTAATATTGCGTACTGCAACCGCTTACTTCCAGGTGCTCTTAGCTAAAGATACCCTTAATTTTGCTGAAGCTAAGAAACGTGCAAACAAACGTCAATTTGATCAGGCAGAGCAGCGTTTTAAAGTGGGGCTTGATGCGATCACTTCCGTTTATGAAGCAAAGGCCGCCTATGATCAGTCAGTTGCCTTAGTCATTTCAGCTAAAAACAACCAGATCAATCAAAATGAAAATTTGCGAAAATTGACCAATCATGTTTATGAATTTTTGTCTCCTCTTAGAGATAGCCGTATCCCACTTATCAGGCCCGAGCCAGACAATGTCAATGAATGGGTTAATACAGGTTTAAGACAAAATTACAAACTCTTTGCCGCCAAATTTGGACTAATGGCAGCGCGTGAATTAATAAAAGCGCAGTCTTCCGGTAACTGGCCGATTTTATCCTTGCAAGGCAGTTCAACACAAACCCATAATGGCAATTTCGCGACAAATCAAAACTCTATTTTATTGCCCTCCAAACAGACTGTTTCCAATGTTGCAGTTACAATGAATTTCCCTGTCTTTCAAGGGGGATTAGTTCAAGCACAAACTAGGCAGGCTCAGTTTGATTTTCAAATGACAAGTGAAAAATTGGAACAAATATACCGCGATGTTGAAGTGAATAGCCGTATTGCTTTTAATACCATTGTTGACGGCATTTCTAAGGTAAAAGCAGACAGGCAAACTATAATTTCCCAAAAAAATTCTCTAGAAAGTACCGAGGCTCAATTTCAGGTGGGAACCCGTACTATGGTTGATGTAGTCAATGCCCAACAACGACTCTTTGAAGCACAGCAACAACTTGCCTCTGATCAATATACTTTAATCAATTCGATTTTGTATTTGAAATACCTGTCCGGCACTTTAAATGTGAATGATCTTGAAGAGATTAATTCCTGGCTAGCATCCACTCGTATTTCAAGCTTTCCTCCTGCAGAACAAGCTGTTATAAAGCGGGTTGTTAAAAGGAAATAGCCTGTCATTTCAGGATGAGTTACGTCATTTTGGATGAGTAGGTCATCCTAATACAGTGAGGGATCATTGCCGGGTAAAGTGTCCGTGTCAGGTGTTCCCTTACTGCATTCGGGATAACGGAAGTCTTCTTTTGTAAATAAACTTAGGTTAAAAAATGTCTACAAACCCATCTATTACTGAAAAAAAACTATTACATTACACCGGCAAAGCGATTGCTGATTTTAATATGATTCAACGTGGCGATCGGGTGATGGTTTGCTTATCCGGTGGTAAGGATTCTTTTACTCTACTTACTCTGTTGCACCTGCTACGGCGTCGTTCCAATAATAAATTTGAGGTTTTTGCTTTTACGCTTGATCAAGCCCAACCCGGTTGGGACGATAGTCGGCTACGTAGTTGGCTTGAGGAACGAAATATCGCTTATGAAATTCTAACTCGCGATACTTACACTATTGTCAAAGATAAAATTCCAGAGGGCAAAACCTACTGTTCCCTTTGTTCACGCTTACGGCGTGGCATCATTTATCGCTATGCTGAGGAGAATGGTTATACTAAAATTGCTCTTGGTCACCACCGCGATGACTTAATCCGCACCTTGTTGATGTCGGTCTTTTATAATGGTGATATCCGCTCAATGCCACCTAAGCTATTGAGTGATAATAAAAAACATATCGTAATTCGCCCACTATGTTATGCCCAGGAACGAGATATTATAAAATATGCAGAAGAACAAGCTTACCCTATCATTCCTTGTAATTTATGTGGTTCGCAGGAAAATCTGATGCGTAAACGTATCACAAAATTAATTGATCAACTTGCTGAAGAAAACCCCAAGGTTCCTTCTAATATTCTGCATGCCTTACAGAGTCTTAAGCCTAGCCAATTGATGGATCAAGATCACTGGCAGTTTAAAACCCTGGAAAGTCAGCTTATTAATTCGACAATTAATGAAACTGAATCTGTTTTCAGTGAAGAGGAAATCTTAGCTATAGAAGAATAGAGAAATGTTGGGCCAATGGCACCCAGTGGCTTATCCGTGAAACAC
>JACCWL010000142.1 GCA_013697645.1 Tatlockia sp.
CAGCGGAGCCGCAGGCTCTGGGAAATCTTGTGTAGCTTTATCAAGTTTATCTCATTACGTCCAAACCCTTGCTGAAGACAAATTCCCCATTCTTTATGTCACTGAATCAGAACAACTTGCCAATCACGTGCGATTAGTCTGGCAGTCGCTCCCCATTGCTCAAGAGCTTAATGCCAATGATGTCCAATTTAAAAGTTACGAACAGCTCATCAAAGAGCTTGAGCCTAGAACGGCTAACATGAACTTTGTGGGCAAAGACAACTGCTTAGAATGGTTAGACGGTTATATCAAACTTGATAAAAAGCTCGCAAAAGTGAAAGGAAATGCTTTATGTGACGAATTTTATGCTGACATCAACCAAATGTATCAGGAATTTCGGATTATTTCAGGCTGCCAAAGCTTTGATGAGTATAAAAAGCTAGGACAAAAAAATTCGCTTTTCGCTAATGAGAAAGAACAAGAGTGGCTTTATACAGCCTACACGGATTATCAAAAAAAGCTTGAGGATTCCTCGTCAATCCATGCCCCCTTTTATAATCTTTCCAAACACAACTTATATAAACGCATTGTCGTTGATGAAGCGCAAGATTTTTCCCATCTGCAATTGAGGGCTCTGGGGGAGCTTGCCTGCGACAAGCAAATTTGTTATTGCGAAGACAATCGGCAGAGCCTTTCAGACAATAAATCGAAAGTCCCCTTTATTGAAAAATTATTTCACGATTGGGGTGTAGGTAAAAATCAGACTGACCTAACAGTCTCTTACCGCTGCCCGGCTGCAGCCATTATCATGGCTAATGCGACAGCAGAGCTTAAAGCCATAGCAACAGACTATGGCCAGCCAGAAATTAAAATCCCGCCCGGACAAGCACAAGGTTCAGTGAAGTGGTTTGACAATCTTGAGGGTTCAAGGCTCTTCGAATTGCAACAACTGGCTCAATCCCCTGATTTTGCCATCGTCACCGCCAAAGAATACAAGGATGAAGCTAAAAAATTATTTAACACCGCACTTGTTTTTACCCCAGAAGAAATCAAAGGCTTGCAATACAAACACATAATGGCTTATCGCTTATGGGTTAACCCCTTGTTTGAAGAAGCCGACAAAGTGATTGGCGAAAAGTCTTCGATTTTTAGCAAAAAATCAGACCATCGTGCCAAGAAAAACCAGGGCAAAGAGCACCTTGGCCCGCCCTTTAATGCTTTTTACACCGCTTGCACGAGAACAACCGATACACTCTATGTCTTTCAAGAGGATAATCACAAACTAAAGAACATCATTGCTCACCTTAAAAAGGCTATACCCCTTGAACAGAAAGAGTCTTTAGAAACAATTCCTCTTCCTATTTTGAACCCTGAAAAACTTAACGCAGATAGATTTGAGCACGTCAAAGTCCTACTAAGCCAAGGGCATCTAGAACAGGCAAGAGAGCTTTACATGGGCCCTTTAGGGAAGTCCGCTGAGGAATTCGAGGAATTAGAACGGGAGTTTACTCTGCCTACTGAACAAGACCCTAATGTAGAAAAAAATGTAAATACAATGATAGATTGCTCTGCCCTGGCTGAATTAGAAGGATCTTTTTCAGAAAAACACAATAATAACAATGCATTACAAGAACAATTAAATAATTTTATTTGGTGGATGTGAAGATACAATCCCATTAGAAGAAAAAAAAGCTAAGTTACCGGTTGCAAAACAAAAAAATATCTAAGCCACTAACAGAAAAAAATTTATTTAAAAATCAACCTACAAAAACTCCTTCAACAACTACGTCCCAAATTTCTAATAATTCAAAAAAAATGAAAGTGCCTCATGAAATAAAAAAATTACTTAAAAACGTCACTGTGGAGACCTTGTTAAACTTTTTAAAGAACAAAAGGGCAAAACACTTTTTATACAATATACCTTTAAAAGATGGGGCTTGTTTATTTACAACTCTTTTTTATGATAAAGCAAAGATAGAAACATTATTTGTATGTATGCGAACACCTCAGTATCTAGATTGCTTCTCAGAAATCCCCAACAAGGCTCTGTGCCAAGCACGGGAGGAAATACCCTTTGCGCCCTCTTCGAGTATTAATAATTTTGCCTTGAAAGGATCGATCTATTCTAACTACATCGAGGAAACGTCTTTGCAAAGAGAGTTTGTCAATACCACGCCCTTGTATTGGTTTGCCAAAACTAACGCAGGAAATGACATACTAAAAAATCTGCTCACTATAAATCCCAATTTGGCAAATTCAATCACTCGTGAGGCGCTTTGCCGGCCAGGCTCTTCGGGTTTAGGGAAAGCTATTGATAATACACCTCTAACAATGCTTTCACGAACTACGACAGGAAAATTAATCCTTAAAATCTTGCGCGTCAATAATCCTAACCTAAGTGAACTCATCTTTGACCCGGATTTCCTCCCTTCATTGTCTTCAAATGAAGAAATACAATCGACTACATCTTCCAAAATCGGGATGTTTTCGCAGTCTGGTTTATTTTCCCGAGAGTCGATAGAAGATGGGGAATATCAATTTAATGGGGCTCAAATATAAGGATGATTTCAGCCCTTAAAGAATTACGTAGATAGCACCTATTTAATGGGAACTATTTTACCTAGAGTTAAATGCTCAATATCACTAGCTTGCAAACTAAATACAGCATTGGGTGTTCCTGCTGCTGCCCATAATTGGCCATGTTGCAATAAATCTTCGTCAATGAAGATTAAGGGAATTATCTGCTTATGTCCTATAGGTGGAACCCCGCCAATTGCAAATCCGGTTTTATCACGAGTAAAATCTGCATCGGCTTTAACAAGGGGTTCACCTACCCAGTTTTCAATTATTTTCTCATTAACGCGATTAACGCCGCTAGCCAAAACTAGTTGCTGTCGCTTAATGATTTAAATAGGAGGGGCTAAGGCAGGTTAGATTGACATCGACCATTTTTATGATCTTTGCAATCTAACATAATTGCTCTTTTAATAAAAAGAATA
>JACCWL010000146.1 GCA_013697645.1 Tatlockia sp.
CCGCGAAGCCATTGTCGGGCCAGGGGCGCCGACCTACGTTTTAAATAAAAAAGTGTAAACCATGTGTCACTAAACACTTTGCTGCATTAAGGTTATATTGTTGGATAGTCTTTAAATGAAATAAAGACCGATAAGAAAAAAGACATAAAATAATCCAAAACAGGCCAAGCGCTGACTAGTCAAAGCGTGTTTTCTCAATAGGAAATAGAGTCCTAAGATAGACATCATGGTTATCATTGCTCCCCAAATCAAAGCCTTATCAAGCATCCAGGTTGTAAAAAAGATCCCTAGTGCACTTGGCAAAGTGGCCTGAATCATCATTGCCCCCGAAATATTGGCAAAGGCCAAAATCTGCTTTCCTTGTCTCACCCAGATGATTGCATTCATAATTTCGGGAAGCTCGGTCGCAATGGGGCTAAATAACAAGGCGACCATCTGAGGTGGTACACCAAGCCAGGGGCCAAGAATTTCAAGTTGATGGACAAAGAGGCGTGAGCTGAAAAAAATTACAATAATGGCCAGGGCAGTTTGTAACAATGCCCAATGAGGCGAAGGGTTGGAATCATGAGGTCTAATCTTAAGCGGCTCGATAAAATCCAAATGCTCCAAATCATCCGTTCCGCCCAACTGTTGTCTGACATAAAGTGCGTAAGCAAGTAGAAAGGCTAGACCAAGCCAGGGTTTAAATCCAAAAGCAATCAAGCCAAGAATAATTTTAAAGATAAAAATTTTTAAGAACCAAATCTGATCAAATCCAAGCCGAAGTGCAGTGGCTTTCGAGATAATAGGTTTATTTTTGCATTTTTTAGAACTGAGAAAAGTCCATCCCACCACAGCATAAGCAAGAGTTGCTAAAACTAAAGGACCACCAATCGCTGCCCCCACACCAATGTCTTTCTGTTCAGGGCTACCCCCAAAAGCCACAGCCACTAAGGTAACCACGCATTCCGGTAAGGCTGTACCAAAGGCCGCCAAGATAGTTCCGGTCGCATTTTTAGTTAACTTAAATTGCTTGCCTACCCACTCGATAGAATTTACAAAATATTCGCAGGACAGATAAATTGCGACAGCAGAGCCAAGTAACCACAGGATAACAATAATTATACTATTCATCGGTTATTGGGCAGAAGTAGTTTTGAACAGCAAATAAAAGGCAGTAGTGTTAGTTCTCATTGGAATTCCTGTGAATTTATTGGCAGATCATCCGACCATGATGCAATTCCTATGCAATAAAGCTTAAGCTGAATTGTATTTGGTGAGTGTACAGATGGTTTAATCGCAATCCTCTGCCAATCGTTTGATCAAGTGAACTTGCTAGTTGGCTGCGTCCCCAATCAGCAAACTCATAGCCTATACCAATTGCGTAGTGAGTACAGAATTTCTTTTGCAGCCCGGCGCCTAAGGTATAAGTAAAGGAGGATTGGGTCCTTGAGGCAAAGGGAGCTTCTTCATCTACTTCTGTAGATTTGGCTATAGTGCTGAAATTGTAAGCATGATTAAAACCGACACCAATACTGGCACTCAAATAAGGTTGCACGCTTCTATTGATGTTAGGCAGTAATTTGCCTTTCACTGCTGTATGCAAATGTTCAATTTTGTAAGAATAGGAAAAATTATTGAAGTCAGGGTCGGCCTCTTGCCAAATATCGCCTTGCAGGCCAACTCTTGTGGTCCCGGCGAGTGCAAAACCAAACTGCAGATAAAAACGAGGTGTTAAAGCAAGTAGTCTTCCTAAAAAAACTTCGCCACTATAGGAGGTTTCTAAATGTTTGATTGCTGGATAAGTTTGCGGAAAATCGGTTTGTAGCAAAATAGTTTGGGTTTCACCAGGAACGCTCCAGGAGGGTCCCATACTTAAGGTCAAAATTGTTCCTGAGGTTGTTGGGTAAGGACCCATTGTTCCTGCCAAAACGCAGTTGCAAGCTAAAGTTAAGGGTAAAGCAAGTTTCAAACCTTTCATTCCTTGTCCTTTATAAAACATAGACTTCCAATTTATTTGCGCTTTAAGAGGACTAAGAATACCTAAGTTCTTTTTTGTTTTCTAGCTAGAATTTAGATGTTACTTGAAAAGGTAATATAAATTATTAAGCGCTTATGAAGAGATCATCCGGTGAGTTAATTTTTCCTCCTTTATAATGTTTATTTCCGGCAGCAAAATATTTATCCATTTTCTCGGCTGTCACATTCGCAAGGCATTGAAATAATTTAGTTTCATGATTGCTGCAATAATAACTGAGATAATCATACAACTTAGAAAACAACAGAGTTGAGCCTGCTAAAGAAAAATGAAAGGTTTCATAATTTGCCAAAACCCATAGGTCATTTTCTTTAAAAAAAGAGAAGGTTTTTACTGAAGGTTCATTGCCATGAGAGGTGGATAAGGCAGAGACAAAATAGATGCCAGCAATATTTTTTTGCGCTTCATCTTTAATGATTTTTAGTTCCTCGCCATGAGTGTGCGAAGCCAGCATACCTACAATTGAACTTTGATATTTTTTTATTAGTTTTAAAAAAAGATCCTGCTCTTTTGGCAGCCAAAAATTGGCATGATTATAGATATTAAAACCTGGTGGAACATGCATCGCTATAAGGACTGATTCTTGATTAAGCTCTGCTGTTTTTAGCTCTTCTCCCAACCAGTTTATTTGATCTAAGGCATCTTGCTCCGTTGTTCCTTTTCTAGCTGGCGAAAACATCACGCTGTTTAAGGAAATAAAACGAAATTTTGATTTGAGATAGGCCGAATAAAAACCCGAGATAATATCTTCATTTATAATACAGGGGTAAGAATTTTTATTATCCTTGCAAAGAGTTCCTGTCGATAAAAAACCATCCAACCAACCCGCTGAAAATTTGGCAAGGTCATAGGGACTTTTAACCTCTCCAGAGCGATTCGTATCGTAAAAGGAACCGTAATTTTCTTTAAGCGAATCATTATTTCCAAAGGTATAGAAAATGGGTGTATTGGGAAAGGTATTTTTTAATCGTTTAAAAACTGCTTGTTCATTGTCAAAAACACTAGTGGAAGACCAGCGGAAATGCCCTGAGATATCACCTAAAATCACAATAAAATCCGGTGGGGCGACCAGACCAGTTTTTATATTTTGTTCAATTTGCTTAATCAGTTTTTCGAAGCTGTGATTATCAAGATCATTGCCGTAATAATGTGTTGTTGGAGAAATTTCCATTGTGTGATTCGATGCAACGTCCAAATGGATATCGGAAATCACTAAGAAATTATGTTTATCTGTTTGAGCTGCTATGCCGGATGTCATGGTGAAAAACATTGAAACAAAAATCAATCCAATTAAAAAGTGCTTCATCGTTGCTCCTTCTCTACAGAGTAAGCATTTTACACCAAATTGATAAAATTCACGAAAATACCCGATAATTTTGATGAGAATTGACAGATTAATAATTCTCATGATAGCCTACAAGTTGTTCTAATTAACTTGGGAGTTTAAGATGTTTGTGCCAAGAAATTTAAGGCAAATCCTGTCAGTAGTTATTCAAAAAAATTCCGCCAGATCAATCTCTAATTCTTCCTCTTCTGCTATCACCACCACCATAACCCCCACCGCTTAATCAAGCAATTTTTTAATTTATCCTATCAAAAAACAAATTGTTTTATTGCTTTGTATTTTTTGATTTTTTCATAAAAATTTAATTAAATTTTTGGTGATCTATTATGATTAATCCATTCTATTCTGTTCATAAATTTGGTGGCAGCAGTCTTGCTCATGAAAAAAAATTTAGAGAAATTCCGTTTTTACTAAAAGCTACTAATGAAATTATTGTGGTTTCCGCCATGCAGGGCGTTACTTCCAGTTTGCAGTCTATTCTTGATTTAGCCAGAGCAGGCTTGTCTTATGTGCCGATTTTGGAAAACTTGGAAGAAAAGCATTTATCAGTTATCAATGAATTAGTCCTGGATGGAGATGAACCAAAGCTTACTCTGGAAATTCATAGTGATATTGTGAAGATAAAAGATATCTTGCATGCTATTTATTTAACTGGATTTTATTCCAAAGAAATCCAAAATTATATCTTAGGCTATGGCGAATTATGGTCAGCTAAAATTTTAAAAGAATTCCTTGGAAAATCGAATAAGGTTGCCTTCTTAGACGCATCAAAAGTCTTATACATTTATGAAAAAGAAGGTCAGATCTCTATTGATTGGATTAAAAGCAAATCGGCTTTAGAACTTTACTTGAAAAATAATGATTTTAAGCAATTGGTAATTACGGGGTTTATCGCTTCAACTCTCGAGGGTGAGCGAACTATTTTAGGAAGAAATGGCTCTGATTTTTCAGCAGCTATTTTTGCAAATTTATTTGCAGCAAAAGAGTTAATAATTTGGACGGATGTAGACGGTATTTATACTGCAGATCCCTCTCTCGTTTGTTCAGCTTTTGTCATTGATTCTTTATCCTATCAAGAGGCACTCGAGTTGGCCTATTTTGGCGCGAAAATCTTGCATCCAATGACCATTGCACCTCTGGTGGAACAACAAATTCCTTTGTATATAAAAAATTCGTTTAACCCGCAAGCAAAGGGTACTTTCATTTCTGCCTGGAGCAAAAAAACAGAGCTTTTAGTCAAAGGTCTAAGCTGTATTGAAAACGTGGCTCTGATAAATATTGAAGGAAGCGGTCTTATCTCTGTTTCAGGGATTGCTGCCAGAGTTGCGGATATTCTTTATCGAGCTCAAATTTCTGTCTTGCTTATCTCGCAAGCCAGTTCTGAGCATTCCCTCTGCCTTGCCATACCCGCAACTTTTCTTGCCAAAGCAATGAAGGTTCTTAAGGATCATTTACAAGCAGAAATCGACAGAAAGGAACTTGAAGGGATTTTTGCCACAGAAGATTGTGCAATTTTGTCTGCGGTTGGAGAGCAAATGATTGGCAGCGTGGGTATCGCTGCGAAGCTATGCACGGCTTTAGCAAAAGCTAATATCAATATTACGGCAATTTCTCAGGGGTCTTCTGAACGTAATCTCTCAGTGGTGATAAAAAATATTGATCTGAAAAAGGCCCTTCAAGCTGTCCATGCGGGTTTTTATCTTTCACCTAA
>JACCWL010000155.1 GCA_013697645.1 Tatlockia sp.
TTTGATAATAAGAATATTCATAAGCCAAAGAGATTAAATCAGTGTAGGTCGGCGCCCCTGGCCCGACGTTTCATTTATCTTATCCCATTAAGTACCGCTAAAGCAGTAATTTTCAACTTTTTCGATAGTTTATCTAAGGCAATGTCTCAAAAAATAACAAATGTTACCGCTTCAGCAGTATTTATACTGACAATTACTAAATTAACTAGCTTTTTTCTCAATAGTTAGTTATATTTACTGCTATAACAGTAATTAATATCCCTCGGAATACTAATGACTACCGAACTAGCCAAAATAGTCCATTACTGCCGTAAACAAAGCGGCTTATCTCAGAAGGAATTAGCTGAGTTAGCAGGCGTTGGTAAAACCGTGATCTTTGATATTGAAAAGGGAAAGGAAACGGTTCAATTGGCTACCTTAATCAAGGTTTTTGAAGTATTAAATATTCGTTTAAAATTTGAACCACCTTTAAAGCTTATGGAGGGCAATGATTAATGTCTAAGGCACGTATTTTAGTCAATGGTCTAATTGCTGGTTTTTTGGAAAAACTGGAGTCGAATAAATACCGCTTTAGCTATCTTGAAGATTATTCCGGCCCTCCAGTATCCCTTACCATGCCTTTAAAAAATTCTATTTATGAATTTAATCAATTCCCCCCTTTTTTTGAAGGCTTGTTGCCAGAAGGCAACATGCTTGAGGCGCTGCTCAAAAAATATAAACTCGATAGAAATGATTATTTTGCCCAACTAATCTCTGTCGGTGAAGATGTCGTTGGTGCGGTTACCATTGAGGGCATAGATTGAAACGCTGCCCTATCTCTTATGAACCAGTAGCAGAATCGGGAAATTATTCAAAATCCGGATTGAATCTGCTATCGCCTAAGCTAGGCGATTTACAAGCCTTGGAATTAAGCGCTGATGAACAACGTAAAGAAGCAATCTCTCGAGTAGGCAAAATGTCAATTCAAGGCGTACAAACTAAATTAAGTGCTCAATTAAAAATTACAGAAGAACGGTTTGAGTTAGTCGATCATAAAGGACATTTTATTTTAAAACCGCAAAGTGAGTACTATCCTGAATTACCTGAAAACGAAGCCATTACGATGACCTTAGCAGCCACTCTGGGTTTGGAAGTACCCGTTCATGGCTTAGTCTATTCCAAGGACCAGAGCATGACGTATTTTATTAAACGCTTTGATAGAATAGGCAAAAATAAAAAATTAGCTCTCGAAGATTTTGCCCAACTATCGGGCCATGATCGCCATACTAAATACAAAAGTTCGATGGAAAATGTGATTTTTGTCATTGCAAATTTCTGTACTTTTCCCAAAATTGAATTTTTAAAATTGTTTAAACTTACCTTATTTAATTATTTGATTGGTAATGAAGATATGCATTTAAAGAATTTTTCGCTGATTACTAAAAACCAAATCATTTCTCTCTCGCCGATGTATGATTTACTAAACTCTTCAATTGCCTTCAATACCAAAGAAGAATTAGCCTTACCTTTGAATGGTAAAAAATCTAATTTAAGAAAGAAGGATTTTATAGACTATTTTGCGGTCGAACGATTGGGCTTGAATCAAAATGTAATTAACAAGGTTTTGCAAGAAATTAAAGAAGTCCAACTGCTTTGGAAAAGGTGTCTGAGCAAAAGTTTTTTATCCCCGGCAATGCAGGAAAAATATACTCTTTTATTGGATAAAAGGTTTAATTCCTTAGGGCTTTAGCCTGACTTAAAACTTGATTTTCAAATCATTGACTCGGAAGCTGCGGGACAGTATTCTCGCTAGCATTAAATTTATTCATACCCTTTTACTTACGACTCAGAGAAAATAAATAAACAAATTCAGACATGAGCTTCATGAAGGGATGGTAGGGCATATACTCGAACTCATCTTATAAATCACAGTAGAAAATTTACCCGTAATATAACTATATTTGATCAGATTAATGAAAAATGATACGATATGGCCCTTTATAAACCATGTCAAATTGTACAACAAGTAAAATTAAAATAATAGGCTGATTTATGGAAGAAAAAAAATGTAAATACACCCTTCACACCTCAGGCGACGAGGATTATGAGAGTAGTGAATCAGAGTATGAAAGCGCTGAGGGGACTATTTATAAGCCGGGTGATGATATTGGTATAGGTGAATTTTCCAGAGCAAGAGGATTTTACTCCAAAGAAAATCAAGATAAAACAAAGGCTGTTTTAAAACCTGCAGAGCCTGAAAAAGTAGATTTTAAAGAAATAAATCGAAAGTATAAATTTTTTAAAACACTCTATCAAAATCAGGGAGTTCACTTATCAGAAAGCGAATCTACCTATCGACTTGTCCTACCCCTACTCCCCGGGGAACTCTTTCAGAAGATAATCATTGCTCATGAAGAAGAAGCAAGAACAATGTTCCTATCTGCAATCCGCGCGTTGAGAAACTGCCACCAAAATGGTCTCATTGTTATTGACCTAAAAGAAGATAATATCCTTTATGATAAGGAAACAGACCATAGTTATTTAATTGATGGAGGTTTTTCAGTTAAAAGTGGAAGGATGATTGCTGAAATTTTTCAACAAAAATCACAAGAAGATATAGAAAACAAAATAAAAGATTATTCCTTTTATGCACCTGAATGCTTTTCTTTAGATAGAGTCCTGGCTACCGAAGCAATGGATATCTATTCACTAGGCAGCATGATGAAATATCTTACCGAATCTATCCTAGCGCCTGATGTTCGTGAGTTGTGTTATACCTGTATAAATCAAGACCCCACTCAAAGACCAACCTTAGACGAGCTCGAGCTAAAACTTATTGAAATTGCAAATGAAATTCAAATACAGGTAGCTGAAAAACAAAAGCTGATTGATGCGGCAATTAACACGATTAATAATATAAAAATTGACTGTAAAGGAGATGCTATTGAACATAGCATTGCAGCCTGTAGTAGTTATTTATTTTATGAAGCTAGCGAAACTTTAATCGATGTAGTAAAAAAAGAGCCTCTAACTCCTAAAAAAAATCTTAGAATTACTGGTGCCTATTCGAATAAACTAGATGAAATTAGCGAAGCAATTGAAGGTTGGAAATCTAAGATTTCTTACCTCTCGTCCATCCATTTTAATAAACATTTAGAGAATTTTAACGCTATTTGTAGTGCAATTAATCAAGATGATCGCCCTCTTGCAATCGCTTTTTCTAAAGCTTTAGAACAAGCTAAATTTCAATTTTTAGAATCGAAAGAGGATGAGGATAGTGCAAAAAATACGTTTATTCAGGAATGCAAAGCTGCAATTTCCACTGTCAAACCCATTCTAGGAAAACACCTTAATTGGGGTGAAGCTATTGCAAAGTTTCTTATAGAATTGCTAGCTTATATAAGTTACGGATTAACTACTCGATGGGGTCTTTTTGTGCCAAAATCAAACGCAGAACAAGAAGCAGAAACCTTGCATACCAAACTAGATTTTAATCACCAATGATAAGCAACGATAAATGGGAAAAACTCAATGCCTGGATGAAAATGCTGCAAATTCAGGATAGCGATCTCATTGAGAAATTTATTATCGGCAGCGGCAAAGGCGGTCAGAAATTACATAAAACAGCTTCGACTGTTTATTTAAACCATCTACCCTCTGGAACCGAAGTAAAATGCCAAGAAAGCCGATCTCGGGCAGAAAATCGATACTTTGCCCGTGTTCGGCTTTGTGAAAAATTACATGCAACCCTTTGTGAGGAAAAATCAAAGGAACAGCAAAAAATTGAAAAACTAAAACGCCAAAAAAAGAGACGTTCTAGACGTTCAAAACTTAAGATGCTAGACGATAAAACCAAGCATGGTAGACAAAAACTATTAAGGCAAAAAATTAAATCAGGGGAGTAGAGTGGGTGGAGCTTAGAGCCAGTGGTAAGAGGATTTTTTAAAAACGCGTAGGTCGGCGCCCCTGGCCCGACATTCCTACCCGCGGA
>JACCWL010000182.1 GCA_013697645.1 Tatlockia sp.
TAAGAAATGTCGGGCCAGGGGCGCCGACCTACGTGTTTTTTAAGTTGACCCAGAAATGGTTAATCGTAATTCTGTAACGATTTATTGAAGAACCTTGATTACGCTGCGTGCTAACCAGGCTACGTTAAAGAATAAATACGTTTATCTAATCACTGAATTTTCCAATACTTTCTTTGCTTGGGTTGCACGATGATTTTTAACGGCTTCCTGATATTCTGGATATTTATTTCCAAGGATTGAGGCAGCTAAAATTGCAGAATTAATAGCTCCGGCTTTACCCACTGCAAGGGTAGCTACGGGTATACCGGCTGGCATTTGTACAATAGATAAGAGTGCATCGAGGCCGTCGGTAAAAGTGGAAGAGGGCATTGGTACACCTAACACTGGCCGTATAGTCTTTGATGCTACAACGCCTGGTAAATGGGCGGCGCCTCCAGCGGCTGCGATGAAGACTTCTACACCTTGGTCTTCCGCGGATTTTAGGTACTCAAAGAGGGCATCAGGAGTGCGGTGTGCAGAGAGTGCGCGCACTTCGTGTGGAATATTAAGACTATCCAGTGTTTTAGATGCCTCTTCCATGATTGTCCAATCTGATTTTGAACCCATTAAAATTGAAACTAGTACATTTGCCATAATTACCTCTTATGATTGGTGGATTTATAGTTCGCTTTGCTTGCTATTATTTTTATCGCCTCAACCAGTGCTTTGCCTTCTAATTGTTGTACCCTTGCTTTCAAAAGTTCAGCAGAGTCAGACTTCATAACTGGGCAATATTTTTGCAAAATAATAGGGCCGGAATCGACTTCTTCGGTGACAAAATGCACTGTACAACCAGACTCAGACTCAGCAGCATCCAAAACTGCTTGATGCACGGCCAGATCCATTAATCCTGAATAAGCCGGTAAGAGCGAAGGGTGGATATTAATTATTTTGTTTGGCCAGTCACTAACAAAATGCGAAGATAAAATGCTCATGTAACCAATCAAAACAACTAAATCAACCTTGTGTTCACTTAGTAGCTTGGATAATTGCAGATTGTAAGCTTGGCGGCTTAAGTTTTTAGGGTCAACAAAGAGTGCTTCCAGGCCTAAATTAACTGCTTTTTCCAAAATCAGAGCATCGGCTTTATTAGAAATAACAAGCTCTATCGTTGCAGCTAAGTCCTTTTTGTCAATCGCTTCAACTAAAGCATTTAGGTTAGTGCCGCGTGTTGAACCTAAAATGGCCAAGCGAATCATGGTGCGCGCAGCCTCGACATTTGGGCAATACGTTGTTGAATTAGTTGTTCCGTACCGATGTCTTCGCGATGAAACAAAAAGCCGTCGATCATAGTAATTTGGGTTTCAGCCTGCTTTTCCGCGGCTGCAAGGGTATCTGCAATGCCAACATAGGCTGCTGTTCGTGAACCTGCTGCGACTAACATGTGATCCGTTTTGTGCACTGAGGCAAGATATAAGTTGGTTTGATCAGAAACTCTGGAAAAATTAACCACAAAATTTTTCATGGGCTTATCGGGATAACCTAAGGGAACCGCGTATTTGCAAACAGTTGCACGGTGTGAAAATTTCACTTTGTCTTTGGTTAAAGCGCCAGTGATCATCGCCTGACAAATTTCAAAAAAATCCGATTCAAGAATAGATAAGATATTTAAAGCCTCAGGATCGCCAAAACGGGCATTAAATTCTATAACGCAAACCCCATTGCGAGTAGCAATAAAACTACCATAGAGAATGCCAATGTAGGGTTCCTTGCATTCTTCGCTGAGTGCTTTAAAAACCTCATTATTAATGGCAAGGGCTTTGTTATAATCATCAGCATTTAAAAAAGGTAGGCTGTGGTTCGTATCAGAATAAGAACCCATCCCTCCGGTATTTGGGCCTAAGTCACCATTATAAGCGCGTTTATGATCTTGTACTAAAGGCATCGGGATAAGTTTTTTTCCGTCTGCAAAACACATGAAGGAAAATTCTTGGCCAATTAATTTTTCTTCAATAATAACAGTTTGTTTTTTTGTAAGAATTTCATTGCAAAATAGCTTTGCTTCTGCAAAAGAATGCAAATGCTCGCCTGCTACCTTCACCCCTTTACCAGACATTAAGCCGTTTGCTTTAATTACATAGTTTCCCTCACCAAGCTCGCGAAGAAAAGGTTCAACATTTTCAAGTTCGGTGAAGGTTTTGTAACGGGGAAGTCCCTCAATTTTATATTTTTTCATAAGATCACGGGCAAATTCTTTTGACGTTTCAATTTGAGCTAGTGCTTTTTTAGGGCCAATAGTGGGGATGTCTATTTGCCAGAGCTCATCTGCCAAGCCTTGTTCAAGCGGGCCTTCTGGGCCAATAATCGCTAATTGAATTCCCCAGGCTTTAGCTTTTTCGATAATCGCTTCATTATCACAAATATCACCAGCTACATAATTTTGGGATAATTGTGCAATTCCTGGATTTACTGTAGTGCCGTAGCAATAAATTGATAGGGGCTGGGAGGAGCGTTGCAAGGCTTTCACGATGGCATGCTCGCGCGCGCCAGAACCTATAACAAGAATTTTCATTCTATAACATCTCCTATCTTGTCAATATTAGGTACTCTGCTTGCATCGCGTTCTTGTTCCAATTGTTTCATTTTAGCGTCTGAAATTTTACAAAAATAATCACCATCCATGCATGCCATACAAGGTTTTATGATGTGATGATCGCCCTTACGAGTGACGGCTTCAATCAGATTTTCCTTGGATTGATACATTAAGGCATCAACCCCAAGGTATTTCGCTATTTCTTCTTCAGTGAGATTAGCCGCGATTAATTCTTTGCGAGAAGGGATATCTATGCCAAAAAAACAGGGGTTTATCAGCGCTGGCGAAGTAGAGGCAAAGTAGATTTTTTTCGCACCAAATTCACGAATCATTTTGACAATTTCGCGTGAGGTCGTACCTCGGACAATGGAGTCATCGACAATCATAACCACCTTGTTTTTAATCTCAGTGCGTTGCGGTGTTAATTTATAGCGGATAGAGCGGCTACGCGCCTTTTGATTGGGCATAATAAAGGTACGACCAATAAAGGGATTTTTATATAAGCCTTCGGAGTAGCGAACTCCTAATTCATGAGCGAACGATAAGGCTGCTGTATTTGCAGTCGAAGGGGCAGGAATAACCACATCAGGAATTAAATCGGGATATTTATTTTTCCACTGTTGGGCAAGATTTTGTCCCATTCTTAAACGAGCACGATAGACAGAGACACTATTGAGCGTTGCATCTGGACGAGCAAAATAAACATACTCAAAAACACAGGGTCTAAATTCCGATTTTTTTAACACACGCCGATGTAATTTGCCAGAGAGATCAATGTAGGCCACTTCGCCAGGTAAAATGTCGCCTTGAGGTTTAAAACCTAAGCCATAAAAAGGTGTCGTCTCTGAGGCAAAAATAGTATCGACTTTACCATTAGGATTCTCACGGGTTCCCCAAACTAGAGGCCGAATGCCATGGGGGTCTCGAAATGCTACAAGTCCTTTTCCAATCATAACTGAGATGATGGAGTATGCGCCTTCAATGTGATTGAAAATATGCTCAACTGCCTTACAAAGTAATTCAAAAAAACGTTCATCATCTTCATTGGCATAGGAACCAGTCGATAATTGATCAGCGAGCATTAGCAACATAGCTTCTGAATCAAGTGAAGAATTTAGGTGGCGAAGTTGTTTGATTCGAATTTCATCCGCTAAATCCTGGTAATTGGTTAGATTGCCGTTGTGTGCCAGGGCTATACCCCGTGGACTTCCAATCCATAAGGGTTGTACATCTGATTCGGCATTTCCCCCTGCGGTGGGATAACGAACATGGCCAATGCCAATATTTCCCTTCAATTGCAAAATGTTTTCCGGATTAAAAATTTCTCTAACTAATCCAAGGCCGTGTTTAGTGTAAAAGCGCTGATCGCAGGTGAGCACACCTGCAGCATCTTGACCTCGATGCTGTAAATGGATGAGGCTCTCAAAAAGTTCATAAGCGACTGGCTCATGGCTATAAATGCCGACTATTCCACACATTTGTTGGATTTTACCTCAGGTAATTGGCAATATTTCGCAGAATTCGTTGTTCTGCAGGTTCTTCATGGTCTGCAAAACAGAATTTTTTTCCTGTAATACGTTCATAAAGTTGAATATAACGTAGAGAAAGCTCTTCAATGAGTTCTTGTGGGGCTTTGGGGAGTTTTTCATCTTGGTAAGGATCAGAGTTTTTAGCAAACCATAACCGTAAAAATTCCTTATCAATATTTTCAGGTTCCAAACCTTCAGTTAAGCGGGCTTCATAGCTGTCTGCAAGCCAATAACGACTTGAGTCAGGGGTATGGATTTCATCAACAACGATAATGTTTCCCTTGGTATCTTTGCCAAATTCATATTTAGTATCCACCAAAATGAGACCATGTTTATCTGCTAGTTCGACACCGCGTTTAAATAATTTAATTGCTAAAGCCGAGGCTTCTAACCAATCGTCTTCATTCATCCATCCTTGTGAAACAATTTCAGCAGGGGCGATTGGGCGATCGTGAATTTTTTCTTTAGTTGTTGGTGTTAGAACGGGTTCCGCTAGCTTTTGGTTCTTTTTTAATCCCTCGGGGAAGGTAATACCACAATATTCGCGAACTCCGTTGTTATACTGTGTCCACAAAGAAGTAGACGTTGTCCCGCTAATATAACCTCGGACTACAAATTCAATAGGAAAAACGCTACATTTTTTAGCAATAATAACGTTGGGATCGGGTATGGCAATAATGTGATTGGGAAGCAAGTTTGCAGTTTGTTCAAACCACCAAGCAGAAGTTAAATTAAGAACAGCGCCCTTGAAGGGAATTAGTGCAAGAGGTCGGTCAAAAGCAGTAAGTCTGTCTGTTGTAACCAAGAGTATCTGCTCTCCAAGATCATAAGAGTCTCTTACCTTCCCTTGATATTTCCCAGCGATTGGCAGGCTGGTTTGATCAAGGCAAAAAGGTATTGCAGATTGAATTTTAGATCTATAGGTATTCATAGTAGAAGTATTCATGGGCATAGATGTTTCCAATAATATGAGTTAGCAGTATGTTGTCTATTAGATCAGCAATTTTGGCTTTCTTCGATTTAAACTGCCAGACAACACCATGATGTATTTGTTTAACTTGTGGGATATCGTAATGTGCTTTAAGCGTCTGCAAAATCTGCTGTCCCTTGAGATCGTCTTTAGGTCGAACAAGGTAAGATAGGGCGGAATCTGATTCCGAATTGAATTCTTGTTTGCTAATTTCCTGCTCTTTACGTTCTGAATATAAGAGCCCTGATTTCTTTAGCATTTCAAAACCTTCAGGGGACTCAGCCTCAATTTCCCAATGTTCATATCGATTCACAATCACAGGAAAACCTAGAAGGTTTAATGTTTTTTGGACAGTCAACGCTTGGTTATCGGTAATCACTAATTTAACCAGACAAGATTGGCTGGCCAGTTTTTGCTTAAATGATTGTAGTTTTAGAGGTTCTTTATGAGCAATTTTTAGTGGATTTTCAACTAAAACTGGCCGTGCATCAGCAATATAGTCGCGCATCGACTGGAAAATTGCATCACCATTCTTTGTCCGCTCTGGGTGAGGCATCATTGCCATCACATTCCCTGCCTTGTTGCTAATGGCTGCAATATTGCCTGCTGAACCATTTGGGTTCACGGGGAAATTAGGGCAAATTTTCCCTTCAGAATCGCAATATTGAAAGAGGTTTAACCCTTGTTCTTCTAATACGTTTAAGAGCTCATCAGGAATGAGAAAGCGTCCTTCAGCGTGAGCAATAGGAAGATTGATTAAATCAGTGGGAGAAAGGTGGCGGGTAAAGGCATTATGTTGGTGATTGCTCGCTAAGCGGATAGTTGCCCAGTTATTGTAAAAACCCGTACCAATTATTTTGCCTTCGGCAATACGTCTATTTTCAGTTAGAGCCATGCAGAAAGGGCTGTTAAGTCCTGGAACTAAGCCAGATTCAACAAGAATTTGTGCGCCGTTGCAGATTCCCAGTACGGGTTTGCCTTTTTCACTTTGAACTTTAATCTCTTGCATGACTGGATCAAGAGCGGCAATAATTCCGGCGCGAGAACGATCTTCATAGGAAAAGCCGCCGATTAGGATGTATCCGTCGAGGCTTGCTAATTTATCCAAAGACTCATTCCATAAAAATTCCACAGCTTCCATACCAGCACGTTTTACAGCCAATGCGGTTTCACGCTCGCAATTTGAACCAGGAAACTGAATTAATCCAATTCGTATCATAGCAATGCTACCTTTTGGCCACCTTTAACTACTCGGCCAATATCATGAAGAGGAAAGCCTGGAAAATCACGCAAGACTTCACGAATCGGAGAAATTTCCTCAGGCGATAGAAAAAGAACTAAGCCCGCACCCATATTAAAAGTACGGTACATTTCCTTATCGTCCAAATTGCCCAATTTTCGCAGCAAATTAAAAATAGCTAGCTCAGGAATTTGTTGTTTATGAATTTCAACGGAACAGTTTGGAGGTAAAATTCGCGGTATATTTTCTAATAAACCACCACCTGTGATATGGGCCATTCCTTTTATTGCAATATTTTTTTCTAAAATACTTAAAATTGGCTTAGTGTAATTAAGATGGGGTATTAGTAACTCTTCGCCGATGCTCTGACTGAAATCTGGGCAATGTGAATCCACCTTATAACCTGCAATTTCAAAAAGCAGCTTTCTGGCGAGTGAATAGCCATTAGTATGCAGACCGCTTGAGGGGAAGGTCGCAACAATATCGCCTTCACAAATATCTTTACCTACGATAGCCTTTTCTTTTTCAACCACACCGGTGATGACGCCTACTAAATCCATCTCACCCTGGATATAAGTTCCAGGCATTTCGGCAGTTTCGCCGCCAACAAGCGAGATGTCGTTTTCCTTGCAGGCGATAACCATGCCTTTTACAATTTCTTCGACGATTTTTGGGTTTAATTTATGATTGGCTATGTAATCAAGCAAGGTAAGTGGTTTTGCTCCCAATACAATGATGTCATTGGTCGTGGCGCTAACTAGGTCAATTCCAATTGTATCGAATTTTTGCATCATTTTGGCGACCATCATTTTGGTGCCGACACCATCTATGCTTTGTACTAGAACAGGATGCTCATAGTGTCGCATGAGATCTTTAAGATCATACATCGCACCAAAACTGCCGATGCTGGTTAGAACTTGTGGCGAGAAAGTAGATTCAATGCTGTCTTTAATATTGCGAACCGCTTCGTTTCCTGCTTCTACATCGACGCCTGCAGACTTGTAATCAATGCTCGACATTATATTATCCTCTCTACTAAACCTTTTTCCCAGGCAAGACTGGCTGTACTGATTGGTAAATTGATAACGGAATTCATTTTCAAGGTTGGTGTTTCAATGGTTTCGCCAATTGTTTTAAAGAAGATAGAGTGATCATTAAGTAAGAGCTCAACTTCTTTTAATCGTTTTGGTGAAACCTCGAGGACAAAGCCGCCACTTTCAGAAAATAATTTTTTATCAGTCTCTAAGTCACCAGGAATAAACACATTGACGCCAATTTTATTTTTAAAGCTCATTTCTGCTAAAGCGACAGCAAGACCACCTTCAGAAATATCATGGACTGATAGAAGCAATTCTGTTTGGATTGCCTTATGAATTGCGGTGATTTCAGCGCAAAACGTTGCAAGATTAGGCTTTGGTACTTGTGAGCCTAGTTGCTTGTGTAACTGGTAATAAACGCTGCCGCCACATTCATCTTTGCGCTCACCAACCATTAACAGGATTGAATTGCTTTGTTTTAGATCATAGCTAAGTGCTTTGTTGGCATCAGCCATGGCACCTAAGCAAGAAATAATAGGAGAGGGCGGGATTGCTCCTTGCGCGGATTCATTATAAAGAGACACATTTCCCGAAATAATAGGTAGGCTGTATTCAGGATTATCAAGCATTTTGATAGCCTTAGCCGCGTCAATAATTCCATTAACTGCGTCGACAAATTCCCCCATCTGCTCTGGATTTTCCGGGTTTCCAAAACAGAGACAATCAGTCAAGGAAAGAGGCCAAGCGCCTACGGCTACCACATTTCGCACAGACTCAATGACGGCATTAACAGCGCCCCAATAGGCATCAATCTTATTGTAACGAGGATTGTGATCGACTGATAAAGCAATCGCAGTTTGGCGAATTTCTTCCGGGTATTTATCTTCATTAAAAGGAGTTAAAACACCAGCATCGGCCCTTCCAGGCTCAATTAGAGAGCGGCCTTGGACCTGTTTATCATAACACTCATAAATAGGCGCTCTTGAGGCAATGTTTTCATGCGACAGGAGACGTATTAATAAGTCGTTGTAATCAGATACTTTAAAAGGACTCGGCTCACTGAGGTTTTGTGACTTAGTAGAATAAGGCCGGTCATAAAGAATGCCTTGGGTAATATCTGTGGCTTTAGCTGAAACGATTTCTTTACCTTCTGCATGCACAACATACAAACCATCATATCTTAAGTGGCCAATCATCGTAGCCTGCGCTCCATCACAAATTTCTGGTAGAGCAAAGCGTTGGTTATAGTGAGTTAAAAATTTATCAACCAATTCAACAGGGACAATCCACATAAATCGTTCTTGGGTTTCTGAACAAAGCACCACGGCTGGTAGTAAATCTTTCATGCTGGTAGGCACAAGATCAAGATTGATTTCAGCCCCATATCCACTGGCTTCTGCTAACTCAATACTGGCACAGGCGATGCCGCCAGCACCTAAATCTTTAAAGCCTACGCGGTCAATCAGATTATTTTCACGCAACCATTCAAACATGGCATAGTTTGCTTTTAAGACATGGCGTTGCAAAAAGGCATTGGGTTCTTGTACCGCGCCCTTGTTTTGAGCACGCTCATCTTCAATAAGCGTTGCAGAAGCGAAAGCTGCGCCGCCAAAGCCGCTGTTATCTGTAGGTTTTCCGACTAAAATATAACGATAATCTTTGGCATTTTCTGGTGCATAGGAATGAATAATATGGTCTTCTCTAACGATGCCTAAAGTCACAATAGTTACGAGGCAATTTTCATTATAGGCTTCATCATAATAAGTATCGCCAGCAAGATTTGGTATACCCAGTGGATTCGCATAGCCTGCAATACCTTGTACAACACCCTGTTGAATCCAAGTGGTTTTAGCGCGATTAATATCACCAAAACGTAAACTGTCAGCAACAGCAATCACTTCAGCACCCATGCAACAGACATCGCGTACATTTCCACCCACACCAGTAGCTGCACCTTCAAAAGGAACGAGCTGAGAGGGATGATTATGTGATTCATGACTTACCACAATACCATAGCGTCGATTTTGCTTATCGGTAGCAACGGACACAATTCCTGCATCTTCTTTTGGGCCAAGAATGACATGGGGCGCATTGGTATTAAATTTGTTGAGATGTGTACGACTGCTTTTATAAGAGCAATGTTCAGAACCTTGAATCGACCATAAAACACATTCTGCATAGGTCGGTGGTCTTTTTAAGAATGAGTTTTGGATCGTGAGGGCTTCGTCAACAGTTAACCGAAGGTTAAACTGTTTAAGTAGGTTGGCAATTTCGTCCGAGGACAACTGATTAAAATCAAAACAATCCGGCGTTTGCATATCAGCTCTAGCAGAGGCTAAAAGTCGCGATATTTTAACCTATTTGATAAAAAAATCAAAGTCTCTTTGTTTCCTCGAGTTGAATCAAATTAAATGTAACCGAAGGTCGCAAAAAAACTAATCGTTGACTCAAATTAAAGGTTACCGTGGAGGTTGCCAAAAATGATGAGTCTAGAGCAGAGAAAGGCGTATTTGGAAGAGATACGCCGCCGATATAGGAAATCAACACGTCAAGGAAAAGCAACGATTTTGGATGAGTTTTGTTCTGTA
>JACCWL010000198.1 GCA_013697645.1 Tatlockia sp.
ACCAGGCTCAATAACAATTATTTTTTAATTACAATAAAAAATCTCTCAAAAGCAACACCTATTCTGAGGCAACGACTCAGTATTTTTTTTGCCCTTCGGCAACAGCTTTCATTGAGGCATCAGGCCTACCTTAATTATAAATTAAACCTTAACCTATGCACTTTTTTCTCTCATAACGAAAAAGATAAAAACGAGTGAGCAAAGTCCTCAAGTACTTTTTTCTTTCGCCGCTAACCTTAATAAGAGCTTTGTTCAAATTCAATCCTGACAAGGGGCGGCTAATGGACATCATTTTTCAAGGGAAACATAATAGTGAAGAAGCTGCAGAAAGCTTACTAAGCGTGCTGCGCCTGTTTAAGGAACGCTATAAAATTGACCAGTTTCGTGAAATGCATCTGACAGTAACCCTAGTTAATGCCCAGGATGAAGATGTTGAACTAATTGATAGCGAAACCTCACAACCCTTTCGCATCTTTGAAGTTTATCGAACAGGTTATGAATTGAATGGACGTAGAGGACGGCCTATGTTGCAATTGGTGGTCGATAACACACGTTAACCTGCCGAGCTCCCTATGTTTATGGCTTTACTAGCTTTTGTATTAACCATGATACTTGTTGTAGGAATCCATGAAGCGGGTCATGCGCTAAGTGCAAAATTGTTTAAGGTGAAAATTCGTCGAATCTCTATTGGCTTTGGCAAAGCTTTATTGACCTGGAAAGATAAGGCCGGGCGCGAATGGGTTTGGGCACTCTGGCCGTTGGGCGGATATGTACAGCTACTCAATTCACGCATAGAAGACCTACCTCAAAGCGATTACAGCCAGTGTTTTGATAAAAAACCAATTTGGCAACGTTGCATCATTTTACTCTCAGGCTCACTGGCTAATTTACTCACTGCATTTCTAGCACTGAGCTTCATGTACATGCTTGGGTTTCAGCAACAGATACCACTTATTAAGGAGATAACTCCACAAAGTATTGCCTCGCAAGCAAGCTTGCAGGCAGGTGATCGTTTTGTGGCCATTGACGGTCAAAAAACGAATTCCTGGCAGGAAGTCGGCATGAGTTTCATAATGGCTTTGGGCAAAGCTAAGGTACCCATTTTAGTAGCTAATCGTGATGGAATTGCTCATCAAACCAATCTTGACTTAAGCCAATGGCGTTATCAAAAAAAAGAGCGCTCTCTATTCGTTTCTTTGGGAATAAACCCAGCATCAGCAAAATTAAACACGAAACGAATTCCCGGACAATCTTTTTTTCCTGCTCTTAATGCAGCTATTTTAAAGATATTATTTTTGCTTAAATTTTTTCTAATCATGCTAAAGCAGTTGATTACTCAAAAAATTCCTTTTGCAGTATTACTCGGTCCACTTGGATTATTTGAAACTTCGATCTATTCCTTTCTGCAAGGGCTAGCAGTGTTTTTATATTTTATAGCCAGCTTTAGCCTTGCGGTTGGGGTGGTTAATTTACTTCCTTTCCCCGGCCTTGATGGCGGGTCTCTTATCTATACGATAGTTGAAAAATTTCGCGGCAAACCAGTCTCTGTTGCCTTGGAGCTCTTATTACATCGCTTGGCTTTTATATTTTTTTTCTTTTTGCTATTTCATTTGCTAATGAATGATTTGCAGCGTTATTTAAGCTCATGATTGGCTTCGTAGGTTACCTTAGGTTTACCGCTCTCGCACAGCACCATAGATCCACCTGCTTCACTCCCTGTTGTTTAAACATCTTAGCCAACTCATTCGCTGTCGAGCCAGTGGTCATTAAATCATCAATCAGGGTAATATGTTCATAGTGAGACGGCTTTGTTTGAAATGCTTGACGCAAATTTTTTCGGCGTTGCTTTGATTCCAAATTCACTTGAGGTTGGGTGTTTATTATTTTTTTAGAGAGATTTAATTCACAGGTTATCTTTAATTTTTTCGCTAGTAGTTTACAAAGCTCAGCTGACTGATTAAACCCTCGTTGCCTTAAACGTTTTGAATGCAAAGGAACAGGAACTAGACATTCGGTTTGTAAAGTTTGACCCGAATTAGCCAATCCATCTAACATTAATTTAACTAAAAAACTGCGCAAATAAAGCGCTTCTTTGTACTTAAAATCATGCAATAAAGTTCTTAACGGCTCCTCAAAAACATAACTAGTAATTGTTCTATCAAAAAAAGGTTTTTGTTTGCAACAAAAGCCACAAACTAAAAATTTTTCATCAGGCAAGGGGTGAGCACAATAGTGACAAGCAGGCCCAATTTGCTTGAATAGACTGATACAAGGTTCGCAAACTGCAACCGGCTGAGAGTGGTATTGTTGACAGAGTACACAGACCGAAGGCAAACGCAGCATCTGTGTTATACTGGCGATTTTCTGGCGCACGAGCGTTGGATTCCTTAAATTTTTTCCTTGCCAATGATGAATCTGAAAATTGAAATTTGCAATGCTTTTAATAAGCATGCCCAAGAATATGAAAAAGCCGCCAGGGTTCAAAACGAAATTGGCGAACGTTTGTTTGAGCGTTTACATTATTTGAAAATTAGCCCACGTTATGTTTTGGACCTAGGTTGTGGCACTGGTCGTTTTACCCCTATGCTAAAAAAACTCTATCCCCAAGCTCAAATCATTGGTTTGGATTTATCAGAAGCAATGCTTATCCAAGCCAAAAGAAAACAAGGGTGGCGTCGCAAATGGCCTTTGGTCAACGGCGATATGACCGCTCTGCCCTTTGCAGATGGCTGCTTTGATCTAATTTTTATGAATCAAGTAATACACTGGTCGCAACCGCTTGCCACTGTAGTTCATGAATTAAATCGCGTGATGAATTTTAACGGCTGCCTAATGTTTTCAACTCTGGGCCCAGATACCTTTAAAGAGATAAAACAAGCCTGGCAGCTAGCTGATAACTATGCTCACACCAACCATTTTATGGATATGCATGACATTGGCGATTGCTTGTTGGCAGAACATTTCCTTGATCCCGTTGTCGATATGGAACTATTATCAGTACATTATGCTAGTCTGAAACAATTATTAGAAAATTTGAAAGCACAGGGTGTGCGCAATATCAATCAAACGCGTAATAGAGGCTTAACAGGTAAACAATCCTGGCAAAATTTTGAATCGGCATACCAGAACTTGCGCACCTCTGAAGGGAAATACCCCATCACTTATGAGGTAGTTTACGGCCATGCATGGAAAGGTGAGCAACGCCGTTTAGGAGAAGGAACAGAAACGTTTATTCCTGTTTCCCAAATTAAGCGAAAGTAGCCCCTGAAGGATTAACATAGAGGGATATTAATTATGAAAAAAAACTATTTATTAGCGCTTCTTTTCTCTGTCTCTTTTTTCGCAACGTGCTCTTTCGCCAAATCTACAATTGACCCTGAACTCTTGGCAGAAAAGATAAATACTCTCCTAACTAATTTAGGCGAAAATATAAACATCGGCATTTTGGTTAAAGAGGCAAATACCGGCAAAGTGCTTTATAAAAAGGAAGCTGATCGTTATTTTATGCCAGCATCTAACCAAAAATTGTTTACAGCCTTTGCAGCCTTACAATTTTTAGGCCCCGATTTCAGATACAAAACTCAACTATTTGCCGACTATAAAAAGATTAAAAAGGATAGCTTAAAAGATAATATCTACCTTCAATTCTCAGGTGATCCTACGCTCACTGTGGATAAATTTGAGTCCCTTATCAAATCACTTTCAGAAGCAGGTGTTCAACAAATTAAAGGCAAGGTGATTATTGATGATAGCGCTTTCGATCAAATGACCATGAGCCCTGGAACTTCTTGGGAGGATCAGGATTTTTGTTGGGGCTCCCCTATTAGCAGCTTAATAATCAACCATAATTGCGTAGCCGCAACATTGATGCCCGATGAAAAAGCAGGACAGCCTGCCAAGCTTGAATTGCCGGTCTATCCGCAGTCTATGAACTTTGTAAATCAAGTGCTAACCGGTGAGGCTACAGAGAAAAATTGCCAAGTAAAAACCAAACGCTCTGATGTATCAACTTACACAATAAGCGGCTGTATTAAAGTAGGATCAAAACCGCAAGCAATTGAAATGGCCATTAAAAATCCACGCGATAATGTTTTATCTTTATTACAATATTCTCTTAAGAAAAATCAAATCAAAGTTTCCGGCGGTTTTGAATTTAAAAAATTTGAAGCCTTCCCTAAGCCTTTCGCTCGCCATGATTCACCGCCATTAAAAGAGTTAGTGAGTACTATGTTAAAAGAATCTGATAACACGATTGCTAATTCTTTGTTTAAGACAATGGGTGCCATTCACTCCCATGAAGCCGGTAGTTTTATTAATGGCAACAATGCAGTTCGCGAAATCCTTACCCAATCACTGCCATTCTCCTTTCCAAAAACTATTCTCATCGATGGATCGGGCCTCTCACGTTATAATTTTTTAACACCCGAACAAATAGTTCGTTTATTGCAAAAAATCTATCAATCACCCAATGCTAGTGATTTTATTGCTTCCCTAGCCATTGCGGGAGTGGACGGCACTCTCAAGGACTGGTTAAAAGATCCCATCATCTTAGGAAAAGTATTTGCAAAAACAGGCTCTGAAACCGCCATCACCTCACTATCCGGTTTCCTTGAGACAAAACATAAACAATTGCTGATTTTTTCAATTATGATTAATGGCTACACCGACCCTGCATTAAAATACAAAAACTTGGAGGATAAGATTTGTAAGGTTTTAGTTGAAGCGAATTGAATAGAAATTAGGCGCTAGGCTTGCGCTTAGTACTTCAACTCATGGGCTAGGCCGCTTTGATTTATTGAACTCAGATTTCTTGAGCATTCAGGACTGAGTTGAGGGATTTTTTTTAAAAAAGACAACGCCACTTCTCATTACTAAGAAGCAGCGAGTATTTAGATAGTGGTTTACATTTCAGGATAACAATAGATAGTAGCGCCAGTACCACCCTTTGGCTTGTATATCACCGCTTCTACCCCAGCGTTTGTTCTTGCAGAATTAAAGCAACGATAACCAGAATAGGAATAATAGTAATCTCCATCTACTGGTAAAGTACCATTAACTGTATATACATGATCTGCGTCTACAGTAATTGGAACAGGTGTCCACTTTACAGTGTCTGTAACAATGACGCTATCAGCTAAAGCTACAGTACTTGTAGCCATCAGTAAGGCTGCAATTGTTAGTTTTTTCATTTGTTTCCCTCCGAAAATTATCCCATCAATTAAAATCTAAACCATAACCAATCTAATAATAGACTATAAATATTATTTTGCAATTTTCACTAAGTTTATGAGAATAAAGGCTAAAGTAACTGGCGAACTAAAATAAACAACAGTACTCAATGAAGCCTATAATTAAATTACAAGTCAGGTTTAAGGAATTGAATCATGTCAAAAAAATATAAACATAAGAAAGCACCCTCTTGGTTAGATAAAGCCCTTCTTGATCCGGGTTCAATTTTTTCGAACCCAACACAAGTTGCCGATAATCCAGACCTTACTTTAGATGATAAGCTCAGGATATTACGCTCTTGGGAATATGATGCTACTGAAATTGCTGTTTCTTTGGAAGAAGGAATGCCAGGTGCTGAAGAAGAGTTTTTGCAATGCATTGTCCAAACTATCCTAAGAATAGATCCCGATCATTTTATTAACACAACATCACCAACTAAGCATCATGCATTATTATCCAAGGCATGATGCGATTATCAGCCAGTTTGACAATAAATGATTCGATTTTATCATTATATAATCATGCTCATTCACGCATTACGAGACTTTTATATTAAATCTACAAATTCCCCTGTTAATGGTTTACAATCCCAAGATTATTCTGTTGCGCAAAAAAATCTATGGTGTTTGTCGCCTGTGGACTTAATCATAAAACTGCTCCCATAAATGTGCGTGAAAAAATCGCTTTACCCCTTGCTATGCAAGAATCAATGCTGCGTAGCTTAATCGATTTAACGCCAGTTAATGAAGCTGCAATTTTATCAACCTGTAATCGCACTGAAATTTATTGTGATACTGATGAACCCGAAAGCATCGGATTCTGGCTTGCCAAACAACATCAATTAGCGCCGGACTTACTCACACCTTATCTATATTTGCATCATGGCTCCAGCGGCATTCGTCATACGCTTCGCGTTGCAAGTGGTTTAGATTCCATGATGCTTGGTGAACCACAAATTCTTGGCCAAATGAAACAGGCTTACCACTATGCTTGCCAATTAGGTACTGTTAAAACCAACTTGCGTCAAGTGTTTCAATATATTTTTAGTGCCTCAAAACGAGTTAGAAGCCTAAGCGGTATTGGTACAAATCCTATCTCTATCGCTTATGCTGCGATTCAGCTTATCGGCCAACTTTTTTCCGACTTCAAACCTTTGCAAGTTTTTATTATTGGCTCAGGCGAAACCGCCACACTTGTTGCAAAATATTTATATAAACAGGGGGTTAGAAATTTTTTGATTGCAAGCAGAACTAGCGAAAACGCTAACCAACTTGCCGCGGCCTTTGAAGGAAAAGCTCTAACAATTAGCGATATTCCTCAATATCTCTCCCAAGCTGACGTCATTATTTCCGCTACCGCCTGTCCACTTCCTTTTATAAATAAAGGTCTGGTCAAACACGCCTTGGCCCAGCGCAACGAAGCACCTATGTTTTTCCTTGATTTAGCAGTCCCTCGTGATATTGAAGCGGATGTCGCCGAATTAGAACACGTTCACCTTTATAATATTGATGACTTGCAATACATGATTGAAAAGGGAATGGATGAACGGCGTTCAGCAGCCCTGCAAGCTGAACAATTAATTGATTGTGAATTAGATAATTATATTCGCTGGCACCGTTCTTTGCGTGCAAAAGAGGTGATTTGCGATTATCGTAATCAAATGAATAACTTAGCGCAACAGGAACTCCTTCGAGCTCAACAGAAACTATCGGCTGGCTTCAGTCAAGATCAAGTGCTTAGCGAGTTTTGCGAGCGTTTGGTCAATAAGCTAACTCACCATCCAACTGTAGGTCTGCGCCAAGCGGCCTGGGATGGACGAGAAGAGCTTCTTGATTTAGCCCAATATTTATTTAATTTTTCACTGACCGAAACCCCTTATGAAGAAATCGCTTGAAGAAAAGCTAGAGCAAATGTTCGAACGCTATCAAGAGGTTAGCCGCCTCCTATCGGAAGCCTCGATCATTGCCGATCATGACAAATTTAGAAATTTGTCTAAAGAATATGCTCAACTTGATCCAGTCGCTGCTTGCTTCAACAGCTTCTTAGTCGCTCGAGATAATCTTAGCTCCTTAGAAGAACTCATCGAGAGTGATGATAAAGAACTCGCGCAAATGGCTGCTGAGGAAATAGACGCTGCAAAGACTAAGGTAGACGAGCTGGATGAACAACTGCAATGGCATCTTATTCCCAAGGATCCTGATGACGAGCGTAATGTTTACCTTGAAGTACGAGCAGGCACTGGCGGTGATGAAGCAGCTATTTTTGCTGGAGATTTATTTCGCATGTATAGCCGCTTTGCAGAAACGATGGGCTGGCAACTTGAAGTCATTAGCGCAAGCCACGGCGAGCATGGAGGCTATAAAGAAGTCATTGCGCGAATCAGTGGCCATGATGTGTATTCCCAATTAAAATTTGAATCAGGAGCCCATCGCGTACAACGTGTCCCTGAAACAGAATCACAGGGGCGAGTCCATACTTCTGCCTGTACTGTTGCAATTATGCCTGAAGTTGAAGAAATAGACGAAATTGAAATCAATTCTGAGGAATTGCGAATTGATACTTACCGTTCTTCAGGTGCAGGCGGTCAGCATGTCAATAAGACCGATTCTGCAATCCGGATTACTCACCTGCCAACAGGTGTAGTGGTTGAATGCCAGGATGAGCGCTCGCAACATAAAAACCGTGCCAAGGCAATGGCCTTGTTAAAAACACGATTGTTGGATGCCGAGCAAAGCAAACAGCGCCAACAACAAGCGCAAACACGCAAATCGCTGGTTGGCTCAGGGGATCGCTCTGAACGAATTCGCACCTACAATTTTCCACAAGGACGTCTGACAGATCATCGCATCAATTTAACGCTTTATCAGCTTAATGATGTGATGGAAGGTGCTATCTCACCAGTAATCGAGGCGCTAAAGCGCGAATACCATGCTGAATTACTTGCTGAGTTAGGTCGCCATGATTGAGATAAAAAAGGCACTTTTGCAAGCTAGCAATGAACTTATACCCCAAGAATCCGCTCGCCTGGAAGCAGAAATCTTACTCGCCCATGTCCTAATGAAAACACGTAGCTATCTTTATACTCACCCTGATGCCCTACTAAGTACTGAGCAATGGCAGGCTTTTAAAGATTTGGTTAAGCAGCGGGTGAATGGCCTGCCGATTGCCTATCTAACCGGCACTCGTGAGTTTTGGTCTCTTCCCTTAAAGGTTTGTAAAGATACGCTTATACCTCGTCCTGAAACTGAACTTCTAGTCGAATTGACCTTAGATTTACTCGCAGATAATCCACAGGCGCAAATCCTTGAATTAGGCACGGGCAGTGGGGCTATTGCCTTAGCCTGCGCTTTTGAAAGGCCAGCTTGGCAAATCACTGCCATTGATTGCAGTGCGGCTGCCCTTAAAATTGCTGAGGAAAATGCCACTCGCCTTGGCTTAACCAATATTAATTTTTGCCTTTCTGATTGGTTTGCAAGCCTTGCTACAAAGAAGCTTTTTGATGCTATTATCACAAATCCACCTTATATCGCGGCGAATGATCCACATCTTCTAATTGGTGATTTACGTTTTGAACCAAGCCTTGCCTTAGTAAGCGGCGATGATGGTTTAACCGCTATACAGCATATCATTCAACATAGCCTTGAAAGGCTCAAACCAGGAGGGTTATTATTGTTGGAACATGGCTTTGATCAAAAATCTGTAATAAGGTCTATGCTTAATAATTATGGGTATAGTCAACTACAGTGCTGGCAGGATGGGCAATACAAGGACCGAGTCAGTGGTGGAAAACGAATAAAAGGTTTAGTTGACACTTGATGACCAGGACGTTTTTTGATATACCTAGCGCTTTTCGGCCATGCCATTATGGCTTGTTGGAGAGTCGCAAAAGCAGGAGGCATTATGCCAGAATTAATTGATTCAACTAGCGAGAGACTACATACCGTGAAAAATGACGCCGTTAGCAGTATGGGAATAGCCCCCTATCAGGAAACTGAAGGCGAAGAATACATGAATGAAAAGCAGTTGCTGCATATCGAAAAAATATTGCTTGCATGGCGTCAATCGCTCATGGAAGAAGTCGATAGAACAGTAACTCATATGAAAGATGAGGCCGCAAATTTTCCTGATCCTTCTGATCGTGCAAGCCAAGAAGAAGAATTTAGCTTAGAACTCAGGACTCGCGATCGGGAACGCAAATTGATCAAGAAAATTGAAGATGCGCTAGAGAGATTACGCGACGACGATTTTGGCTATTGTGAAGCCTGTGGTATCGAAATTGGTCTCCGTCGATTAGAAGCACGCCCTACTGCGACACTTTGCATCGACTGCAAAACCTTGTCTGAAATTAAAGAACGTCAGAATCAAGGCGGCTAGGTAAATTAGCTGAACACTCCTAACCTTATGAGATATTATAAAATGTAGCCTTGATGCAGCGCAGCGTAATCAAGGCTACCCCTTGCTATTCTTTTTCATACTCAACTTTCCCTAGAATTTCAAAACCTACCCTGACTTGTCCAATAATCAAGGTTTTTTATTTGAAACAAGACTTAAAGATCTAACCTTGAACCATTTGCTTCATTATTTAAATGACGTTTACATCGTTTCAACCTGCTCGATTGTCTCATGCGTATTTAAAATTGCTTCTACCCTCGATACATAACGCGCTACAGCTCCTTTATTGGATTCAAGAACCGAAGTAGCATTTCTAATAAGGCTTTTCTTTTTTTCTTCATCTTGATGTAAAGCGATTATTTTAGAGGCTAAATCATCAGCAGTTTCTACCAACTCTATGGCTTGAGCTTGCTGTAAATCGCGGCAAATCGTTTTAAAATTATGAACATGCGGGCCACTAAACACAGGCACTTCCATGGCAATCGGCTCTAGCACATTATGGCCACCGATTGGTACAAAAGAGCCGCCCACAAAAGCATAATCAGCAATCTGGTAAAAACCAAGAAGCTCCCCTAAACAATCCAAAACAATAACCTCATTGTCTGAGCTCAAAGTCTCTGCCTTAGAGCGAAGGCCAGTATTAAAACCTTGCTCCTGGCTTAATTGATATATTTTTTGGAATCGTTCAGGATGACGAGGTGCGATAAGCAAAACCATGTTCTTAAGGCCATGCTGCAGTTTTCTCACCTGCATCAAAAGCTGCAACTCCTCACCCTCATGCGTGCTCGCAGCCATTACAACGGGGCGCTCACTACCCCAACGGTTTTGCAAGGTTAAGAAGATTTCCGAATTGATGTTTTGTGTTTGCAAATCAAACTTCATATTTCCGAGTACAGCTACTCTATCTTCATCTGCGCCTAAGGCTCTAAAGCGTTTTGCATCATCCTCACTTTGGGCAAGAATAGCGTTAATTTGATTCAACAAGGGTTTAAAGAAAAAACCTACCTTTTTATACCCTAGATATGAACGCTCTGCTAAGCGAGCATTGACGATAAATAATGGAACCTCTGCCTTGTTAGCAAAATGAATCAAATTTGGCCATAATTCCGTTTCCAGAATGAGACCTAATCGTGGTTTAACCTTATTGAAAAAGCGGCGCAAAACCCAAGGCAAATCATAGGGAACATAACGGTGAATTACCTTGTCACCAAAACGAATTTTTACTCGCTCAGCGCCAGTTGGCGTCATTGTAGTAATCATGATTCGCAGGTGTTTATCAAGGAGGGCATCAATCAAGGGAGTAGCTGCAATCACCTCTCCAAGCGAAACGGCATGGACCCAAATATCAACTTTTTCTGCCGGTCTTTTATCTAGCGAGAAGCGTTCACTAATACGCTGGCGATAAGCAGGTAAACTGCGACCCTTCCACCAAAGGCGTAGTAACAGGTAAGGGGTTAGCAAATACATCAAAATTGAATAAAACCGTCGCATGCGTGTCTCTACTAAAAAACACTAATTATCCAGGAAAAGGAATCTATAGTCTACTCTGAGCCCGACTCTGCCTTTCCAGGCTAACAATTTAGTAAAAGAATTAAAGTGACGAAGCTAAGGTTTTAACGTTAAAATTATTAGTAACTCAAAATGGAAATACGTTCTAATGAATTTTCAAGAATTTTTTACAAGCAATCGTTGGTGGGGGAAATTAATTGGCGCTTTTTTTGGCTACCTACTGGCTGGCCCTGCGGGCGCCTTCATCGGTATCCTTATCGGTAATTTTATTGACCGTTCAACCTTTGATCATTATAGCCACCCTTATTGGCGCTATCATGTCGAAAATAGGGAACATATTCAGCATGTGTTTTTTGAAGCAACTTTCTCAGTCATGGGTTATATAGCTAAAGTGGACGGGCGGGTTTCTCAGCAAGAAATAGATATGGCCAATACTCTTATGCAAGACATGGGTTTAACCCACCAACAAAAAAAAACTGCACAGGCTTTTTTTAACCAGGGTAAGGCTGCACATTTTGATTTAGGAAGGGTCATTGACGAGTTAAAAGGAAATTGCAGTGATAATCCTGAATTATTAAAGCTCTTCATGGATATCCAATACCGTGCAGCACAAACCGATGGTTTAACCGAGAAAAAAATCCATGCTCTTGATACTATTTTCAGAAGTTTAGGATTTGCCCCCTTACGTGATCAATATCGTTATTATGAGGATTTTGGACGAACAACCTCCTCTCAGCAATCACGTCATCAACGTTCCCATAATTACGGTAACAACTCTGGCGGCTATCAAAGTGGACAGCAAAGCGCTCAAAATACACTTGCTAATGCCTATGCGATTTTAGAATTAAATCCGAATTCTAATAAGCAAGAAACTAAACGAGCTTATAGACGATCAATTAGCCGCAATCATCCTGATAAACTGATTGCTCAGGGTTTGCCAGAAGAAATGATTAAGATAGCTAATGAAAAAACTCAAAAAATTACTAAGGCTTATGATGTAATTTGTGAAGCGAAGGGATGGAATTAGCCGGTGATCCCGGTTATCGCTGGCGCGCTAACCAGGCTACACTATTTTAAAAACGCGTAGATCAGCGCCCCTGCGACATTAAATTTTTGTGCTCTCCATTCCCCGCGACCTACGAATCTAACCGAGTTCAACACCCTCAGACTCTAAATAAGCTTTGGCATGCTCTGCAATAACTTTATGGGCTCTGGCGGTAGGATGAACCCCATCAAAAAACAAATAATCATCGCAGCTACCAGGTTCTGTTCTTTCTTGCACTCTTGAAGCAATTTGCAGCATGGAATGTTTTATAAGTTTATCAGTATCGGATTTGTGACAAGCGTCCTTAGTATTACGTATTCCGTAGATATCCGGGGTATCAAGAAATTCTTTAAATTTGCTAGATGCATCAAAATATAGCCATTCTACCTCTGGATTACTTTGTTTCAATTCAGTGATTGTCTCGGATAAAAGTTCATTATGACGCCGAGTAAAGGAGGATAGTTTTTCTCTAACTGCAGGAGCGAGATCCTCTGAATAAGACTCCGAAGGAAAGGGAGTTACCCCTAAATCGGGTATACTGACCAACATGATATGCTTTGCACCGGCTTTAGTCAGAGTTTTGATGCTCTTTCTAATTCCTGTATTAACGCTTGCCAAGGTGCCGTCAGCATCTTTAGGTGTCATCAAATAATTATTAGCCCCAATCCAAATGATATATAAAGTGTTTGCAGCAGCCTTATCCTGATGAGCGCCCAAATAAGTATCAACTTCGAGCTTTAGTGAGAATACGCCATCATTATCTTCATCAGCGATTGCAGCCCCCCCAAAAGCGTAATTCTGCAAATGAGCTTTGCTATTTTCATGAAAATAAAGTTCTGCTAAGTCTTCGATCCATACAGGACCATTTGAAAAGCGGCCCTTAAAATAAGGGGGGGAAGATGGAATTTTATACAATTCGTAGAGATTACCATCATCAGATAAACTGTCACCGAAAATTACCATATTATTTAAAGAGCTAGCCTGAGTAATACTTGAGAACACTAGAGCAAATATAGCCAAAATAATTTTCATAAATAACCTTCGTTTTTTCTTAAATGAAGCAAATTATAATCTATTAAAAGCCACGCTAGCAATTTTATTGAAGCGTAAAACTCAAAATCGTTACAATTTGGTCTTGCTCTATACAAAACCTCGCAAGAACCTTTATACTGATTTTAAGTTATCTACTGGAAAAGAAAGCTGCAATGAATATTACACCTCCTATTCTTTCTAAAGCGGTTAAGGCCAAAATTATCTCTAAAGAGCAAGCCGAATCCTTATATACTTTCTTAGAATCTCAATCTGAACAAGGTCCCTACTTTAATACAACGAATGTCCTTTATTATCTAGGCGGTTTAATTGCTATCGGGGCAATGACTTTATTTATGAATTTAGGTTGGGAAACCTTTGGGGGATGGGGAATTTTTGGTATTTCCTTAGTTTATGCGGTTATTGGCTTGTATTTGTCTTCTTTATTTAAACGTAAAAACTACCCCATTCCAGCCGGAATCTGCGCTACCTTTGTTGTTGCTTTGACCCCTTTGGCGATTTATGGCTTACAACGGGCAGTGGGATGGTGGCCTGATGATACGGTTTATCGTGATTATCATTATTTCATCAAATGGCATTGGATCTTTATGGAATTAGGTACTTTGGGGATTGGCTTAATATTAGCCTGGATTTATCGGTATCCTTTTATGATAATGCCGATTGCGGTAACACTATGGTATATGTCAATGGATTTGGCTGCGATGATTGGTGGAGATGATGCTAATTTTACTCTAAGATCCACAGTTTCGCTGTATTTTGGTTTGGCAACTCTCATTCTTGCCTTTTTGGTGGATGTAAAATCTCGCCATTCTGCTGATTATGCCTTTTGGCTCTATTTGTTTGGGGTTATTACTTTCTGGGGCGGGCTAAGTTTTCAGTATTCAGACAGCGAATGGGCCAAATTGGTTTACCTCGGTATTAATTTAGTTCTTATCGGTCTAGGCCTTATTCTGGTTAGAAAAGTGTTTGTAATCTTTGGCGGGCTAGGTGTAGCAGGTTATCTTGGGCATCTTGCATCGGCAATATTTAAAGACTCTATGTTCTTTCCCATTGCCTTAACGATTATCGGTCTGATAATTATTTATCTGGGAACTCTATGGCAAAAACATGAAGCTGCAATTACTAAAAAAGTTCAATCGATACTACCAAACGCTCTAAAAGAACTTTTGCAATCGCGTCATTATTAAGGGGAATAAAAAGGTGTTGCCTTGATTACGCTGTCGCTGCATCAAGGCTACGATCCCAATCCGAATACTATGCAGCGCCTAAAGACGTTATTTTTAATTGTCGGCCACAGACCCAAGCATTATTCAATTCTTGAACAACTTCCTTCGACATCCCTTTAGGCAGACGAACAGTAGAATGATCATCATGAATTTTGAGGCCAGTTATATTGCAACTCTGAAGGCCAGCTTCATTTGCTATTGCTCCGACTATGTTTCCAGGTTTTACACCATGGACACGACCTACCTCAATACGGAACAATTCTTGCGCGCCTTCATCGCCGAAATTCTTTCTTTTACCCCGGTTATCACGATCAGAACCACGACTATCCGATCCTCTTCCATTTCGATCAGCGCCACGACTATTACGCTCAGATCCACGATCAAATTTGAAGTCACCTTCTCGAACACGTGCTTCTTTGGCAGGACGTGCTGGTCTGGGTAACTCACGATCCCAGGCTTTATCCTGGTTAAGTAGCAAGGCTAATACAGCAGCAACATCGACTGCAGATGCATCGTTTTCTTTAATAAACTCTTCGATAATACGTTTATAAGCCGATAAGTGTTCATGTTGCATACGGGCAGCAATATTGGCCATAAAACGTCGTTTTCTTGCTTCTTGGATCATATGATCATTAGGAATTATAGTCTTTTCAATGCGTTGACGGGTATGACGTTCAATTGAACCTAAAATACGTGATTCTTTTGGAGTTATAAATAGAACGGTTACGCCGCTTCGGCCTGCTCTTCCTGTACGACCAATACGATGCACATAAGTTTCGCAATCAAAAGGTACGTCGTAGTTAATAACATGGGTAACACGCTCAACGTCTAAACCACGAGCTGCTACATCAGTAGCGACTAGAACATCAATGGCACCTTGTCTAAATTGAGCAATAATCCGTTCGCGCAAAGTCTGGGTTATATCACCATGAATTGCCATCGCACGATAGCCTTGCTGTTGTAATTGTTGAGCCACTTCTTCTGTAGAACTTTTAGTCCGTACAAAAACGATCACACCTTGAGCTTCTTCAACTGCTAAAACACGCAACAGTGCATCGGGTTTTTGAGCGTTTGATGCAAAAAGAAAACGCTGCTCAACACTTTTAACTGTGGCCGTTTCGGAACGGATTTCTACAGAAACAGGTTCCTTTAAATATTTTGTTGCTATCTGGTGAATACGGCTTGGCATAGTGGCTGAAAATAACGCCATTTGTTTTGCTGCTGGTAATTTAGTTAGAATGGTTTCAACATCCTCAATAAAGCCCATACGCAACATTTCATCCGCTTCATCCAACACGAAAGTAGTTAAATGACCAAGGTCTAGGGTTTTTCTCTCAATATGATCAAGAATTCGCCCAGGCGTACCTACTATTATTTGTACACCGTCACGTAGTTCTTTTAATTGGCGTCGGTAATCTTGGCCGCCGCAGAGGACAGAAACTTTGACATTTTGACGGGCACCAAGGGCTTCAAATTGCTCTGCAACCTGAATTGCTAATTCGCGTGTTGGAGCTAAGATCAGTGCTTGCACTACAGTCGATTTGGGCGATAAACGCTGAAGAATAGGTAAGGCGAAAGCAGCCGTCTTACCAGTACCAGTTTGGGCTTGTGCAATAATATCACGCCCTTCCAATAACAAAGGAATGGTTTGCTCCTGGATTGGCGATGGGGTTACAAATTTCATATCTTCAAGTCCTTTTAATAGACTATCTGACAATTTGAGGCTCGAAAAACTTGATAATTCTTGTTGTGACATAGAAATTCCAATAAGTGAAACATACCCGAAAAATGGGTTAGGTAATATAAAAATTGTTCAGTATAATAACAAAATAAACAGGATTATGCACGAAATATATTTTTTTGCCACTGAAAGTGATTACCAGCCCCAAACCTTAGGCGCTAATGTTAACACGGTTTGAAGCGATGTCCAGGTTGAAAATAGCACATCAAGGAAAAAGCCTCAGATGCCAACGCATAGAGACTTACCGTTGAACCCGTATCGTAGGTCGGCGCCCCTGGCCCGACAATGGATGCACGGGTAAGATT
>JACCWL010000250.1 GCA_013697645.1 Tatlockia sp.
AGCAGCTCGACATAGATTTCAACCTGTCAAGGAGTCCTTTGATGTCCAAAAATAATGAGGCTGATATTGCAATAATTGGCATGTCGGGTCAATTTCCAGGTGCAAAGAACATAGCAGAATTTTGGGAAAACTTAGTGGCAGGCAAGGAAAGTTTGCAAGTCCTTACAGAGAAACAATTAATTGCTGCAGGTGTTGCCGAAGAAGAGCGTAAGCGTCCCAATTACATTCCTGTTGCCGGATTCTTGAATGATATTGACCTCTTTGCAGCGGAATTTTTTGGTTACTCACCGCGTGAGTCCGCGCAAATTGATCCCCAGCAGCGTAAATTGCTGGAACATACCTGGCATGCATTGGAAGACGCGGGCCTTAGTCTTCGCCACTATAAGGGCACCACAGGATTATTTGTAGGAGCGAGTTTAAACACTTACTTATTGAATAATATTTTATCCTATCCCGATGTTCGACAGGCGGAGGATTTACAGCAAATTTTGTTTGCAAATGGTCAAGATTACTTAGCCACTCGCATTGCCTATCTCCTCGATCTTCGCGGTGCGGCAATGACTATTCAAACGGCTTGCTCAACCTCTCTAGTTGCAGTACATGAAGCCTGTCAATACTTATTGTCCTATCAAGTGGATGCGGCAATTGCCGGAGGCGTCTCTATTTCGGTACCGCAGATTAAAGGTTATTTGCACTCTATTGATGGCATGTTATCGCCTGATGGCCATTGTCGACCCTTCTCTGATAATCCGGAAGGTACGGTATTTAGTTCTGGCGTGGGTGTTATTGTTTTGAAACGTTATGCAGATGCCATTTTAGAAAACGATGCAATTTATGCGGTTATTAAAGGTAGTGCGATTAATAATGATGGCCATCAAAAAATTGGCTATACCGCACCTAGTCCCGATGGACAAGCCGAAGTTATTGCGCTTGCACAGGGTCTAGCTGGTGTTAAACCTGAAGAAATTTCCTATATTGAAACGCATGGAACAGCTACAGCCTTAGGGGATTTGATTGAATTAGCTGCTTTGCAAAAAGTTTTTTCATCAACGCCAAAAAAACAGTTTTGTGCCTTGGGATCATTAAAAGCAAACATAGGGCATCTCGATGTTGCCGCGGGTATCGCTGGTTTAATAAAAACTGCTTAAGCTATTACACACCAAAAAATTCCTGCAAGTTTACACTGCGAGAAACCCACGACGAAGGTTAACTGGCAAGACACGGCATTTTATGTGAACGCAGAACAGCAAGCATGGAAGCAAGAGGGTCCGCGATTTGCGGGGGTGAGTTCCTTTGGAATTGGAGGTACTAATGCCCATGTGGTTTTGGCAGAGGCAGAATCTTTAGCCGAACCCACACTGGAGGGATCTGCCTTATTAATATTCTCAGCTAAGACCATGCATGACTTAAAAGAAATACTCGCGGCCTATGGTGATTACTGTGGCAAAAATCCCGCAACATCGATATACAGTTTAGCAAGAACTTTACAAGAAGGCAGGGCTGAGTTTAATTATCGAGCTGCTATGGTTGTGAGTTCTTTAGCTGATTTAAAAGCTGGCATTGATAGTTCTGAGTATTCTTTCGCTCACTGCGAACTCGTGCTTGACCGTTTTATCCCGAAACCCATTGAACAGTGCACCCCTAGCGATTTAAGCGAGCTCAAGGAAAAATGGTTGCAGGGTCATGTAATAGGATGGTCTGACCACTATCAACTAGTTCGTCCTCGTAAATTACATTTACCAGTCTATCCTTTCAGTCGTAGGTCTTACTGGATAGACGCTTATAAGGCGAATGTTGGTGATGAACATAAGCGTCTTTCAATGGATAAATGGTTTTATTTACCCGGATGGCGTAAAAGTATTTTCTCAGACGCTAACTGCAGTATTAACTCTGTATTACTTGTTTTTTTAACAGCAGAAAGTTTCAAACCTGAATGGTTGGACGCTTTGCTGCCGAGAAAACAAGTGATTATCGTTGCAGAGGGTAATGAATTTATTCATCAGAGCAATGATTCCTTTATCATGGATTTCGCTCGTCCAGAGCATTATGTTGATCTCCTTTGTATCCTAAAAGGGCAAAATTGTTTACCTACCCACTTGCTGCATACTTTGACTCATACTCCTAATTGGGAGGAAACTAGCCGTGAACTCTTCGATAGGGAACAATCCCACGGTTTATTAAGTATTATTCATTTTGTCCAAGCCTGGGAAAAAAATGGTATTGACTGTCCCTTAAAACTTACCGTGTTAACCAATCGCCTAAATCAAGTGGCTAATGAATGCCTATTGGAGCCTCATAAAGCCCCTTTGCTTGCTGCTGTTAAAGTCATTCCAAAAGAGCTTATTGCCATTCAAAGTCAGTTAGTCGATTGGGATTTGATCGATCGACCACAGTTTAAAGCCTATCAATTGCAACAATTAAAGCAGGAACTTTTTAAGCCCCACTATGATCAGGAAGAAATTGTCTATCGCGCCGGACAAAGATGGTTACGTGACTATATTTCCGTCCCAATTCCGACACCGGCTATTCATCATGCAGCAAAAGGCTGCGGCAAGGTGCTTCTCATTACCGGTGGATTAGGTCAGTTAGGGCTGGATATTGCTGATTATTTCTCGCAGGTTAAAGGTTATAAAATTGCATTGCTTGCACGAAGCAAAATTCCGCCAGAGGCTGAGTGGGAGGAGATTATTAAAGGCCAACAACCACTCTGTGCAAAGTTGGAACGTATTATCTCTATGAGAAAAAGGGGGGCTCTTGTTCTTCCTTTTTCTGCTGATGTAGGTGAAGAGGCTAGCCTAATAAGTGCTATTCATGACATTGAAAATCGTATGGGCAGGATCACAGGAGTTATACATGCTGCTGGGGATACCGTTAACGGAATCATCTCATTAAAAACAGAAAACTCATTGCAAGAAAGTTATCAGAGTAAAGTCTTTGGCACTTATAATTTACATAAGGCCTTTAAGGATCATCATTTGAGTTTTTTCATTCTCTGTTCCAGCATGAATGCAATCATTGGCGGCTTAGGCCAGTTAGATAACACTGCAGCGAATTCCTTTATAGATTATATGGCTGAATTCATGGCTTCTCAGTCTGGTCAAAATGTATTTGCTATTAACTGGGGGGCAGTTAATTTAGATCGTCCTATGAAAGTGAATGTTTTGCATCAATTTGAAGATCTCAGTATTGAGCATAAAAAAAACAACATGACTGATGAGGAAAGCAATCAGATTTACGATCGCCTACTTTCTGTTCATCCAGGGCCACGTTTAGTGATCTCAACTATAGATATGCAAACTGTATTAAAAAATTGGAATCGGGTGGCCTCAATTGAAGAACTTGCTAAGGATAGGGTGAGTTATCAAAAAGAAAAGCAACCTGTGCTTGCAC
>JACCWL010000264.1 GCA_013697645.1 Tatlockia sp.
TTGCTTTTTCAAAAAAATACAAAAAAACGTGTCAAGAACTATTTTACTTTTTTACGAAAAATCACTTTTCTCAAATTTCATCACCACGAACCGACCCGCAGGGGAGAATTGTGGTGAATGGTTACAATATAAGATTATTTAGATAATATAAAGGAATACATGTTTATCCCACCCTCTTGCATAGATACATTATATGATTACCTACCTCTTCTAAATGATGAGGCATTAGCCGTCCTTCCTAAAGAACAATTGGGTAAAAAAGTGGCGATAATCGGTGCTGGAGCGGCAGGTATCCTTGCTGCACATGAATTATTAAAAATGGGGTTAAGACCTGTTATCTATGAAGCAACGCATCGAATAGGGGGTCGATTGTATTCGAAAAAATTTGAACTAATCCAAGAAGATACTAAACCTTTTGCTGAATTAGGTGCCATGAGAATTCCTATCTCAAGCCAAATCTTCTTACATTATGCAAAAAAAATAAAACTAACTTGTAATATACCCTTTCCTGCGGCCGAACTTGTTAATTCCCTTATTTATTTTCACAATAAACGCTACCCCTGGGGGGCAAAAACCAATCTGCCAGAGCCCTTTTTTAAGATCAAGCAGCTCTGGGATGAATTTACTACACCCTTATTTAGTCAAATTCATAAAGAATGGGAACTTGGAAATCTTGATAAGGTTCGTGAATTGTGGCAACTCAGTATTGATCAATTTAAAAACATGAGCTTATACCAGGCTTTATGCGACCTCTCAGCTCATATGAATACCGCTCAGATCAATATTTATGGAACTATGGGGATTGGCCATGGTGGTTTTAGTCCAGTTTTTCAAACTAGTTTTCTAGAAATACTTCGTATAATAACCAATAACTATATGGGTGGTAACTTACTCATTCCTGAAGGTGTATCTGAATTTATCAAACGATTGTATGAGTTGGAGGTGAAAACTCCCTTAGGGCTCGCTTCATTGTCAAAAACCGCAGTCCTCAAGTTAAATTTGCCCGTTGTACTTCTTGATTATAATAGGGAAACCAAGAACCCAATCATTATTACCAAAGATAAAAATAAAGTACTACAGCAAGTTGAGTATAGCGCTGTTATTTTTACAGGCTCCATGTGCGCTGCTCATTTAATTAACATAACCAACAAAACAAAGAGTGGTGTTTTTTTGATAGAGCAAGAAGCCCGCGAAGCAATTAAAATTTCGCCCATGATTGCTTCTTCGAAAACTTATATCTGCACCGAAACAAAATTTTGGATTGGCAAAAAAATTCCTTCCTATATTGCAACAGATGGAATAACCCAATCTACTTACTGTCTGGATTATCCCAATACAAAATATGGCATTGTTTGCTTAAGTTATACTTGGGGGATAAATGCGATGAAATTACATGCAGTTGATCCGGTAGATAGGGTTAAGATATTTCTGCGTGAGTTAACTGCTATCAATCCCAATTTTATAAAATATTTAGTCCCTCTTAATGGTGAGGTTTTGAATGTCGATTGGATCAATGTGAAATACCAAAATGGAGCTTTTAAGATTTTTACACCTGGCAACGATGCCAGACAAAAAAGCCTTTATTATCAATTTCAATCGGTCCTTACAAAAAAGGATAGAGGTTTTTATCTAGCGGGTGATTCTATTTCCTGGTCAGGCGGCTGGGTTGAAGGAGCGCTTTATACAAGCTTAAATGCGGTATTTGCAGTAGCTAAACATTTAGGCGCTCCTGTTTCAAAAAACAGTCCTTTGTATCAAGATCCAAATTTGTATAAATATTAATTGGTAAGGTTTTGATTAATCATAGAAATTCAATCTCTGCGGCTTTGCTATATTATTAAACCCTCATCCATCTTTTCTGGTAGATGCCTGCTAACATAATACAGCTCTAGCTCTCCATTGGTTCGACTAGGTCTATAACAAAACTTGGCTATCTACGGCCTGGCCCCCCGAGGTTGCTGTGCTCGCTGTTGCGAGGTGGTCGTAAATAGCTTCTCGGAAATTTCATCCGCATAGCGTCCACAACCCCAATTAGGTGTTTATTAATCAATTTTTATTCCAGCAAAAGATCACAGGGCAGGCTTGCTTTGAGATTGAATTAGAGCAACTTCCAGCTCGGTTGGTTGAGTTATCATGTTATATATCTTATTGAGTTCATCTAGATCTTTATCAGCAATTGCTTTGAAAAAAAGACAAAGCTTACTCGATTTATGGGGTTCTTGTTCTACTAGTTTTTTTCCTAACTCTGTAAGTTTCTTGACTTTAGATATCGCAGAAATCGTGTTGTCTTCCATTATCTTTTCTATTTTTTCAAAGCCATAATGTCGAGCAGTTGTAGAAAAAAATGAACTTTTAGATTCCCCCTGTATTTTCCAATAAGAGGTTTCATTTGAAATTTGACTGATTAGTTCAATAAACTCAGTTGCCTTAAGATAAGGTTTAATATAGTTAATCCGGTTCATAAGGCATGAGGTTAGGT
>JACCWL010000282.1 GCA_013697645.1 Tatlockia sp.
ATGCTTGTCAGCCTGCATGTGGATAAATTGCTTACGATAACCTATTAAAAAATTAGACTCTGCTTCATCGCGAGCAATAATCATCTTGTAATGCGGCATAATTCTCAAATGTCTTCCTGCTTTTAACAGAATGATATCTTCCATTTCATAATCCCGTGTATTGCGATGTTTCCACATGTCTTGCAGGCGGCTAGTATAATTTTCATCAGTTAAAACACAGCAGCCACCAGCGGGTTGGGCAAAATCTTCAATGTTCATTTCAGCAGCCAGACCTATTTGAGGTTTACGAGAACGCCCTGTAAAACCATATAAGGCCTCGCGATTAACCCAACCCTCTCGCTCTGGCAAGGTCTCTGGCAAATATTTAGCGCAAAGCGGGCGTAGCAGACGATCTTCTGCGCCTGATTCTTGAGCAATAATCGGCATGGTTGCACTGCGTTGCGATTTGGGACGTTGTCCAATGACTTCACCGGTAATAATAAAATCAAAGTCATTCTCAAGCATCCATTGATGAGCTTGTTGAACCATAAATATTTTGCAATCCAGGCAAGGGTTCACATTTTTACCAAAACCGTGTTTGGGGTTAAGTAAAATTTCTTTATAAGGTTCGACTATATCAATGATATGAAGTTTGATACCTAATTGTTCTGCGACCCATAAAGCATCATTTCGCATAGGCTTAGCGCCGCTTTTAGGATTACGAATGGCTGAAGTATGCCCCGAATGGCAAAATCCCGTATAGAAATTAATGCCTTCGACATGAACCCCTTGAGCTTGAATGACTTTCACGGCAAGCATAGAGTCTAAACCGCCAGAAATTAGCGCTACTGCTTTAGGTTTTACAGACATGAGATAACCTGATAACAAAATGGCCAGTATAGTAGCCTATTTTTATATTTCTTTCTATTTTCTCTCTATTTTCCATGAGATGTATTGTAATTATTTATCTATCAATATTGTAAGTTTTATTTCTTTTGTGTTAAGTTGCTGCCTGTCTCGGTGTCATTCTGAGACCTAACTTAACAATTCCAGGGGAATTTAATGGGTAAATCAAATACCGAAGTAAAAATAATGAGGGTTGATTCGAAAGCGTTTGAGAAGTTAGAAGCAGAGACCATAAAGCACAACAAAACTTTTAAAGTAAAAAAAGAAGAGCAAGTCAATAAAATCTATTTTGTTCATTTCGATGAGCAAGAAAATCTACATTTTATAGGCAAGCATTCTCATACTGGTGTTATAGATAAAGCTGCTCTCATGCGTGAAATTCCAGAAGATCAGAATAGCAGTCAAATAAATTCACATTTGGTTGCACTAATTGATCGGGAAATAGCCCTGAAAAATGAATTTAGGCTATCAATTTTTGAAACATTATTAGTAATCGCAGCAACAATATTATGTGGTTTAGTGGGAATTGGTGCTTATTTTACAGCTTCGCTTATTCTTGCCAATGCTATCCCTCTTGGTTTGTATGGTTTGTTGTTTGGAGGACTAGGATCTTATCTCACAATATGGTTGGTAGATTCAATTTTCGAAAGTCCAAACTCTCCTGGTGTTAGAGAACTTCTGCTCCTAACAGCAAATTCTATTATAGTTGCGGGGGGGGCTGGCTGTTTTTTGGGCACATTAGTAGCTCCTGGCGTTGGTACATTAATTGGTGCAGGGATAGGAGCAGCTCTATGTTTTTCTATTAGCACTGTCCTTGTAATAGTTGATTACGTTCGTAAGAAAGCTGACAATCCTGTAGTCATACAACAGCTAACAGAGTCCTTATCGATTAATGAACCCTTAGGCCTAGCACTAAAAGCCAAAGAAAGAAAATTTTCTTCTATTATAGATAAACATTACTATGGGGAATACGTAGGCCAATACAAGAAATTATTTCCTGCTGTTGTTAAAGAAATAAAGGGGATAGAAAAAGAGGAAGCGCACAACGAAAATCTAGACTCTACTAATCTTGTTTATAATTCTTAAAATAAAATGCCTACTTACCGCGACTTGTCCTGAACAAGTCGCGGTAAGTAGGAAGTCAAGAATGACTTGGGCACGCCTCAGGAATTCTGTGTTGGAAGGGGAATGAACCCCTCCCAACACTTATTTTTACGCTAAGGTTACCCCGCCCTGAAGGACGAGGTCTTGAGCCTTTTGATAAATTTTTGAGGAATTCTCAGAAAGAAGGCTACCGATACTTTAGACTGAACTTCTATCAGGTGCTGTAAATAATCCAAGGGACTTAGTACTTTTTAAAATTTCTGCATATCTATTATGTATGGGATTAATAATTAGATTCTTTTCTTCAGGAATCATGACTGAGGGAATAGCCATTGCTAAATAATTATTTTTAGAGAATAGAATATCTTCAGCAATTTTTCTGGTTTTGTCTGTAGAAGGACAGCAATTCCATTCTTTTGGTAATTCTGAAATCTTTATCTCAAGGATCAATTCATCAGGAATTTCTATAGAAAATCGATAGTAACTATAACCTGATACTGACAAGCCATTATGAGATAACCATTCTAAGGTGCATAAGGAAATTGATTGAGAACAATAGATTACTTTTCTACCTTTATGATTCCATCTTCCAGCAACATATAATCCGCCATCACCAGAAAATACGTATTCGATTTTTTCACTTTGAGCCGCTCGATACCATTTTGTCATTAACTGTAAATTCCATATTTAATCTGCAATAAAACTTGTTCAACAAGACGATGACCAGCCTCCGTATCTAATAAATCCATCGGGATTTGTTCTCCAAGAGATGGAATTTTCTTATAGAGCCATTCTTTAGATTGATTTTTGCCTAAAATTTCTTCAGACATCTTCATCACTGAAATTAGTCTCAGAAATTTTTCGGTTGAAGAAGAGTCAAGTCTTGTGTGACTTCTTTTTTTGGAAAAATAAGTTGATTTAGGAATTTGTAAACTTTGAAGAATATCTTTAATTGGAATAGATTGTTCCTTGAGAAAATCCTCAATAAGTTCTGTGAGAATACCTTCACGAATCGTTTTAATTTCTTTAATTGGATCTTTTAAATTTTTTAGTAATTGAGCGGAAATCATAATCTTCTCCTAGAACATCCTACATTATAACTCCAAATTAGAACCTTTTCAAGTCCATAATTGGATTTAATGTTATGCGAAAAGATAGCCTTCAAAATCACCAAGCCAACGTTTTGCGATTCTGCGTGCGGTTTCGGGATCCTGGACTACTAACTCTTTCGCCATCGCGGCAACCACAGGTAACAAAGCTTGATCGCGTTGTAAATTGGCAATTTTGAATTGGCGATAACCCGTTTGTCTTGTTCCAAGAATTTCACCTGAACCACGTAACTGTAAATCTTTTTCAGCGATTACAAAGCCATCATTGGTGGCGCGCATCACTCGCAAGCGTTCAGATCCGAGTTGCGATAAGGGCGATTGATAAAGTAGTAAACAATGCGATTGTGTCGATCCGCGTCCCACTCTTCCTCGTAGTTGATGAAGCTGTGATAACCCTAAACGCTCTGAGTTTTCAATAATCATTAAACTAGCATTCGGTACATCAACGCCCACTTCAATTACTGTTGTCGCAACGAGCAAATCAATTTCACCCTGTTTAAAGGCCGCCATTGTTGCTTCTTTTTCTACCGATTTCATCTGGCCGTGTATGAGACCTACACGTACTTCCGTCAAGAGCTCTTGCAGGTTTGTTGCTGTGGTGCTCGCTGCCATGCATTGTAATTTTTCTGATTCTTCAATTAACGTGCAGACCCAATAAGCTTGGCGGCCATTAGCAATCGCTGCTCGCAAACGATCTACTATGAATTCCCGTTTATCTTGGCTAATGACCGCAGTTGTGATTGGGGTTCTTCCAGGTGGTAACTCATCGATAATTGATAAATCAAGATGAGCATATTGAGTCATTGCAAGAGTGCGAGGAATTGGGGTTGCGGTCATTAATAATTGATGAGGAATGAGTCCGGCTTTTTGGCCTTTTTGTTGTAAATCCATGCGTTGCTCTACGCCAAAACGATGTTGTTCATCGATGATGACTAAACCTAATTTGGCAAACGAGACTGATTCTTGGAATAGGGCGTGTGTACCGACAATTAATTGGCAGTCATGGTTTGCCAATGAGGCTAAGGCTTCACGCCGTTCAGCGATTTTCATTTTGCTATTTAGCTTTAGTGTTTTAATTCCTAGAGGACTTAGCCAACCCTTAAGCGTTGCTGCGTGTTGTACGCTAAGCAATTCTGTGGGAGCCATAAAAGCAACTTGATAACCTGCCGCAATGGCCTGAATGGCTGCCAAAACTGCTACAACGGTTTTTCCCGAGCCCACATCCCCTTGAACTAAGCGAAGCATGGGTTTTGATTCAGTTAAATCCAGTGATATGGCTTCGCTGACTCGTTGTTGGGCTTTGGTTAGATTAAAGCTTAATTGCGAAAGAAAACGATCTCTTAATTCTGGATCAGCAGGAATGATTGGCGCTAGCAATTTACTCCGATGCAATCTTGCAAATTGCATGCTTAATTGTTGCCCTAATAGTTCATCAAAAACCAATCTTTTCATGGCCGGATGAGAACCTTCTTCCAAGGTTTTCACGGAAATATCTGGGGGGGGATTATGAAGTAGATCAAGCGCTGTGGCTAAAGAATAAAAATGGTTTTTTTGCAAATGCTCTATACTCATCCACTCTAATTCATCTAAGGTTTCGTTACAGTGCTCAAGTGCAAGCTTTACCATTTGTCTTAAGCGTGATTGCGTTAAACCTTGGGTTGATGGATAGATAGGCGTTAGTGTTTCATCAACCTGACAGTCTTCTTCATTCGCCAATAATTGATATTCAGGATGAATCATCTCCAAAGCGTTTGAAAATTCCTTCACTTCACCAAAGGCGCGAATCATCGTTGATTCATTAAGTGCCTTGACTTGCTGCTTATTAAAATGAAAAAAACGCAGTTTTAAAATGGCAGTTTTATCTTCAATAAAGCAATAAAGCATCATGCGTTTACCGAATTTAACTTCTGTTTTACAAACCCGCCCAGCAATTACTGCCCAATCATTGGCACGTAAGTCACAAATAGGAGTGATGCGTGTTCTATCCTGATAGCGATAGGGTAGGTGAAAAAGCAGATCAGCCAGCGTGTTTAAGCCACACTTGCTAAGTTTAGCGCCAAGAGTTGGACCGACGCCGTTTAAAATTTCACAAGATTGATGAAGCACATGAGCTTTTGAAAGAAAAGAACTGATAATAGCAAGAAAATGCGATAGAGTTTAGGGTTTGTTGGCATTTCTATTTGTTCCACGTCATCTTGAGCGTTGGCCGTAGCCCGTAGCCTGGTTAGCGCGCAGCGATAACCAGGTTATGCAGAACCGGTAATCCCCGGTTATCGCTGCGCGCTAACTAAGCTACCTCGAGATACGTATTAATCAGGAGTCTTAAAGCATGAATCGTACTCTTACCTTTACCGCAGGTTTGATTTTAGTATGGATTACTGGTTACTTACTCATAGTGGGTCGAAGTCTATTAATTCCATTAGTTATTGCCATTTTTCTCTGGCATTTATTGAATACAATCAAAGGTGGGGTAAAACAACTTCCCTATATCGGCATAAAGCTGCCAGATTGGTTAGCTATGCTTTTAGCCTTAGTGGTTGTCGCGATTTTTTTTCAGATTTTAATTAGTATTATTAGTAATAATGTAAACGATGTGATTGCTTCTGCACCGCGTTATCAAGAGAATTTAACCAATATTTTTAATAATATTGATCATCGTTTTCATATCAAATCGATGCTTTCTTTTGATTCTTTTGTAAAACAATTAAGTGTAAAAAACATCTTAATAAGCATTTATAGCGTGTTTACTACCATTACTGGCTCTACTATTTTGATAGCCCTTTATCTGGTTTTTTTGTTCGTTGAACAGCATTTTCTAACGCAAAAACTCGATGCGCTTTTCCCCCAGAAAAAATCTCGGCAGTTGGTTAATAATATTCGCACGCACATTGTTCGAGACACGCAAACCTACTTGGGTGTAAAAAGCTTATTGAGCCTTCTCACTGCAACTGCAAGCTGGATTATTATGATTTGCGTTGGTTTGGATTTCGCTGAATTTTGGGCCTTGTTGATTTTTTTCTTAGATTTTATTCCCAATATTGGCGCTATGATAGCCACGGCTTTTCCTGCGCTCCTCGCCTTGGTGCAATTTGAATCTTGGGGACCCTTTATCATCGTCACTGGCGGAATTGTGGCTGTACAGTTTGTAGTAGGTAATTTTCTTGAACCGCGTTTATTAGGTAAATCCTTAAACCTAAGTGGTTTGGTCATTCTTTTCGCTTTAGCGTTATGGGGAGCTGTTTGGGGCGTTTTGGGAATGTTTCTCGCCATTCCTATAACGGTGATGATGATGATCATTTTCGCCCACTTCGAAGCAACGCGACCAATTGCAATATTACTGTCACAAGATGGGAAGATTAAAAAATCCTATGAAACCATATCTTCAAAGGAGTAGATGCCATGTCCCAAAAAGCAAATCGTCTAATTGAAGAGCCGAGTCCTTATTTACAGCAACATGCCTACAATCCCGTGGATTGGTATCCTTGGGGTGAGGCCGCTTTTGCTAAGGCTCAAAAAGAAGGCAAGCCTATTTTACTTTCGATTGGCTATGCCGCTTGCCATTGGTGTCATGTGATGGCCCATGAATCCTTCGAAGATGAAAGCGCAGCCAAGCTCATGAACGAGCTCTTTGTGAGTATTAAAGTGGACAAAGAAGAGCGCCCCGATTTAGATAAAATCTATCAGACTTCACATTATCTCTTAAGCCAGCAAAGTGGAGGTTGGCCTTTAACCGTTTTTTTAACGCCAGATAAGATTCCCTTTTACAGCGGCACCTATTTCCCCAAAGAGGAACATCCGCAATTGCCCGCCTTTAAACGAGTGTTAGAAGAGATTGCCAGTTTTTATCACAAGCACCCTGACAAGATTCAAAACCAAGTTTTGCAAGTACAAAAAGTACTCGGGCAGCAAGAGCTAGAAAAGATTAAACAAAAAATTAGCCATGAGCCCTTAGAACTTGGTTTAAATACTCTGGGAGAGCGCTATGATTCAATTTATGGGGGTTTTGGCCAGGCTCCTAAATTTCCCCAAGTGAGTCGACTTGAGTACTTATTAGCAAATAATTCGCAACTTGCCTTTGCAAGCTTAATGCATATCGCCAAGGGAGGAATTTATGATCAACTTTCCGGAGGTTTCTACCGTTACTCTGTTGATGAACGATGGAACATTCCTCATTTTGAAAAAATGCTCTATGACAATGGGCAATTATTAATGCTCTATGCCCAGGCTGGTAAAGCCTATTCAGAACCATATTTCAAGGAAATTGCTCGTGAGACAGCAGAGTGGGTAATAAAAGATTTGCAAGCAGCGAAAGGGGGTTTTTACTCCAGTTTTGATGCGGACTCTGAAGGTGTTGAGGGTAAATTTTATCGTTGGCAACCTGCAGAAATCAGCAAGCTGTTATCTAAAGATGAATTTGCTGTGGTTAATTTTTACTACGGTTTGGATAATGAACCTAATTTTGAAGGGTATTGGCATTTTTATGTTGCCCAATCCATGGATTTTGTTTGCAAGTTATTGAATATACAGCAAGAAGATGCAGAACGCTTATTGGCTTCGGCTAAGAAAAAACTCTTAAAGGAGCGCAATAAGCGAGCGGCACCTTTCCGTGATGAGAAAATTTTAACCTCTTGGAACTCTTTAATGATTAAAGGCTTGCTGATAGCTGGAGCCAATTTAAAAGAGCCGCGCTTCATTGCAGCAGGGCAAAAAGCGCTCGATTTCATCCAACAAAACCTATGGCAAGAAAACCAGTTACTAGCGAGTTATAAAGAGGGCAAGGCTTATCTTGGCGCTTATTTAGATGATTATGCATTCTTATTGGACAGCTTGCTGACCTCCTTACAAGTATCTTGGAATTCAGAGCATTTGTCTTTTGCAATTATACTCGCTGATAAGATTTTAGATTCTTTTGCTGCTGAGTCTGGTGGATTTTTCTTTACTGCAGAACATCATGAAAAACTATTATATCGCCCAAAAGCCATGATGGATGAAGCCACACCCTCTGGCAATGGTATTCTCCTGCGTGCTTTCCTTATCCTTGGTCATTTATTAGGCGAATCCCGTTATCTCAACGCAGCAGAACAAACCTTGCAATCGGCATGGCCAATGCTAATGCAACATCCAGCTGAACATTGCTCAATATTATTGGGTCTTAAAGAATATCTAATGCCCTCGCCAATGTTCGTGATTCGTGGTGACAAAGATGAAATTAAGCTTTGGCAGGAGGATATCCAATCGCTTTCTAATTACAGTTTTGCCATTCCCGCTGAGGCTTTGAACCTGCCTGAAAGCCTGGCACTAAAAAAGCCTCAGGGTAAAGCCTGTGCTTATCTTTGTCGTGGGATGCAATGTGAGGATGTGATTAGTTCGAGAGAAGACTTGCCATGATTCACTCGAAATAAC
>JACCWL010000291.1 GCA_013697645.1 Tatlockia sp.
ACTCGGGGAGAAGGCAGGATACGAGTCTAAATAGGACTATTCAAATTTCAAAAGGCTTATAACCCTTGCTGTACATGGGCAAAAAGCGTTTTCTATTGAAGATCAATCAATATGTTGAAATGCTAAATTACTTGATATTCATCTTGCTAAAATTGACAAAAAATTACGCCAAATTAATGCATTTTTAGATATAAAAAAATTTTCTATAAACAAAACCTACAACCCATATGCAGCAAGTGTTTCAATGGAATTGTAGATACGAAGTGACCCAACCGCACACGTATCCCGTCTTACCCCCTACTACAGAGGGGTTGTGTCATCTCAAGTATTTACTAAGATCGATTCTGAAATTTACTCGGCATTGAAGCGCTGGTGTCTAAAAAGACACGCAAGGAAAGGGAAATCATGGATCATCAAAAAGTATTATACAACGTTAGGCGGTGACAACTGGCGTTTTCATTGTATCGTAAAAAATAAACATGGAAATAAGAAACCACTTTATCTTAAACGGGCATCGGATACGCTTATCAGACGTCATATCAAAGTGAAGTCAGAAGCCAACCCTTTTGATCCTCGCTTCAGAGAGTATTTCATGCAGCGAGCAAAGAAACAAAAGGCAAAGCTAACGACGCAGCGACTTGTTCTGCCGGGCTGAGAATCAATCAGCCTTATGAGGGCTTGAGCGGTGTGCTGGGAAACTAGCCCGCACCGTTCTTAGAGGGCTGCTCTTCAGCAATGGGGAGCGGCTACTCGACAGATCGTAGTGTAAATTTGATTTAACCCAAATAGCTATGCAACACCTTATAAAAAATAATAGTTAATATCGAAGCCGCAGGTAGGGTAAGTACCCATGACATGAAAATATTGCGGATAACTATTAAATTCAATGCACCGATACCTCGGGCTAAGCCAACGCCAAGCACGGCACCCACTAAGGTTTGAGTAGCTGAGACTGGAATACCTGTACTAGTTGCAACAACAACCGTTGTGGCGGCAGCTAAAGTTGCAGCGAAAGCACGGCTGGGGGTTAGGGCTGTGATGGAGCTCCCTACGGTTTCAATAACTTTTCGGCCATACATTAGAAAACCAGTAATTACGCCTACACAACCAAGCAAAATAATCCAAGAGGGATAATTAGCCGCTCCAAGCGGTTGATTGGCATGCATTACCAGGCTGTGAATAATGGTTAAAGGACCTACTGCCAGAGCTACGTCATTTGAGCCGTGGGCGAAAACCATGGCGCAAGCAGTCAAAGCCATAAGGACAGCAAAGTATTTTTCAACCTGAATAAAGCGCTCTCGTCGCCTAATTCCAGGCGTTTCTGGGATGCGTTTAATGAAAATCATGCCTAAAACTGTGATAAAAATGCTGGTTCCCACTGTGACTACTAAATTTTGTTTGTTATTCAGATGAATATCAAAATGTTTTAGCCCTTTGAATACAGTAATAAAAGAAAGGACGGAACCTATGAGTAAAAGATAGATGGGAATATAGAGTTTTGCTTTTTCTAAGGGGTCGCTTTTTATAAAAATAGTTTGTTGAATACTGACGAAAAGCGCATAGCCGGTTATCCCGGCAATAAGTGGGGAAGTGATCCAGCCAATGGCTATATGCATAACCTGATCCCAATGAATTGCCCCAGTACCTAAAACAACGGAACCAAAACCAACCATCGAGCCTACTAAGGCATTAGTGATAGAAACAGGTACTCCAAGATAGCTTGCGAGATTCATCCAAACTGTGCAGGCTAATAAAACAGAGAGCATGCCTTCAATCATAATCAGGGGTTGGTTTGAGAGTTCGCTACTATTAATAATGCCATCACGCATAGTTTCAGTGACGCCGCTGCCGCCAATAAATGCGCCAGCAAATTCAAAGACAATAGCAATGAGCATTGCTTGTCGCACAGTAATTGCCTTTGAGCCCATAGTGGTGCTCATCACATTGGCAAGGTCATTTGCGCCAACGCCCCAAGTCATAAAGAAGCAAAAAGCTACTGCAATGGAAAGCAAGGCAAGAGAATAATCCATAAGAGTTTTCTACCGCGCAATGAGTATTTGCAGGCGGTGGCCTACAGTTTGGGCATGGTCAGCTAAGTCGCCAATCCATTGAACCAATTTATAAAGAAAGACTAGGTCTATCGCGGGCAATTCTTTTTCCATCTCAAAAATACGATCCCTGATGTCAGCTAATTTTTCATCACTATCATGTTCTATCTCATCAAGTTTCATAATCATTTCTTCAACAATTTTAACTTCGCTACCCCGAAAACCGCTTTCAAGCAATTCATCCAGCTCATTAATCGCTTTGCAAGCCTGCTTAGACGCGTGCAAGGAACAATCTAAAAAAGGCATGAAGGATGGTGCGAGTAATTCAGGAATAATCATTCGTCTACTTACGATAAGACCTGCTATATCCTCAGCTTTATTAGCGATACGATCTTGTGCGGTCAATAATTCAAGCAAATCTGTACGCGATACAGGTAGAAACAAACCAGTTGGCAAATGCAAACGCAGATCGCGCTTGATTATATCGGCTTCTTTTTCAATAACTGATATTTTTTCCTTTAAACCCTCAGCAATCGCCCAGTCCTGGATAAGGACAGCCTCAAAAAAAGGATGAAGTTGTTTGGCACATTGATGTACTTTATACATGTGTTGTTCAATAGGCTTTATTGGCGATGGCCCGAACATATTGAAAATGCTGCCCATAATCCTAGAGAATTTAGGAGAAGAATGGGCAATTATACCAGGGTCTGTTGACAATTCTACTGTATTGACTGAAAAACAATAATTTCTTCCCTTTCTCAAATGAGAGAGTATTGACATTGACTCTTGATAGCAAAACAATAGCCCATCATAAAATCATTACTTTAGCCTGGTCAGACC
>JACCWL010000129.1 GCA_013697645.1 Tatlockia sp.
CCCCTGGCCCGACATTTCTTACCCGCGAAGCTATTGTCGGGCCAGGGGCGCCGACTACACGTTATAAATAAAACTACGCAATTTCAATGTCCGCAATCATTTTTGCGGCAATTTGATCATTTGAAATGTGATAGCGTCCACTGGCAATTTCTCCTTTGAGAAATTCCACGCGTGCTTTATTAACTTCCGGTAGGTCGCTAATTAATTCTTTGATGAGTGCTAGTTGTTTAGCATGAGAGGCTTTATTATTAGCTAGCTTAGAAGCCCATAGTTGTTTCTGATTATGCTTAAAATTATTGGTATCATTAAGTGGTTTAACCATAACATTACCCTCAATAGCATCTGTCATTATTATCGGTTCCTTGGTTGAAATCTTTAGATTTATTTGTACAATTTATAACCTATATCATAGTGCGAAATTAAAGTCATTATGATTTTAAATGTTTTTTAATGCAGGAAGTTAGCCTCTTCTCACAATTCTATTTCATAATGAAAGGAAAATTAATGGTATTGAAATTTATTCTTATGCTCATCTCTTGGTTTTTTATCCTCACTGCTTCTCATGCTAATAGTCATCATCCGCAAGAATTTCTTCACTCTATAGAGGGTTCTAAAGATGAGGGAAGGCAAATTGTGAGTCACTTTTGCTCAAGTTGTCATGCGGTTAAGCCCTTAATTCCCTTGGGTGCGCCGAGAATTTCTAATAAAGACGATTGGTCACCCAGAATTAAAAAGGGTTTGGCCGATTTATTAACACATACTGAAAATGGTTTTAACGCAATGCCTCCCCGTGGTGGCTGCTTTGAATGCACTGATAAGCAACTTCATTTAGCGATTTTGGCTATGCTACCCGAAGCCTTAAGAAAGCTAGTTTTGGACCATAAATAATACAGTTAGTAAAATATTTTTATAGAAAACACTAAATTTATTCAGAATCCTTCCGATAACCTAAAAAAAAGGGAGGATTACCAATGAAAAAGCAACTAATCGTTTGCGCGCTGTCAGTGCTTGCGGCTTCTTGTGCATCGATGGATCCGATAGTCGATGATGCAGGGCATACTCACTATACCAAAGGGGTAGATTCTGACTATCGAGGTATGGGTGCTTTCCCCGCCAAACGCGAGGCAACAGGTAAGAAAGTCTTTATTTTTGACCCTAAAGCAACTGCTTGGGCTGCCTATGATGCCCAAGGTAATCGCGTTAAAACAGGCTCGGCTTCAGGTGGTAAAGATTACTGCGAAGATACGGGCAGAGGTTGCCGGACTGTCACAGGAACCTACTCTGTTTATTCTAAGAAAGGCGAAGAATGTACTTCAAGCCTCTATCCTATAGAAACTGGCGGGGGTGCAAGAATGCCTTATTGCATGCACTTCACTGGTGGTTATTCCATCCACGCGGCCTATGAAGTACCTAATTATAATGCGAGTCATGGTTGCATAAGGGTATTGCCAGGTGCTGCTAAATGGTTAAACCAAGACTTTATGGATATTGGTACAACTGTAGTGGTTAAGCCTTACTAAGCGAATCAACGGGCGTTAGTGCTGGGACTTTGTTTCCCAGCATGGCGCCCGATTTTAATGATTGAATTGCACAATTTTCTTTATCCGTTCATTTTTATCTGCTAGATCACGTTTAATCAAGCCTATGTTTAATTCAACCTGAACATTTCTTAAATTGGCCGCTGGGCTCAATGAAAACAATGTGGTATAATTATTATCATGCAGTCTTTTATTTAATACAATTTTTTCGAGGAAAAACAGATGAGAATTCCAACGCTTGAGGAAGTCATTGATTATGTAAATTTTTATTATTACTCCAAACCAATGTCTGTAGTAAATATAAAGACTCTACAAATCCCTTACCCCGTTTCTTTAACTAAACTTGAAGCTGATGACGATTATGAATTTCAAACTCGAATTTCTCATGGCTTACCTCATGTACTTTCAGCGATGGAATTAATTGATGAGATTCATAAGACATATATAGAACATGTTGATAACTACGAAAATCACTTTGATCAAATTGCCGAGGTTTTTGAGATTGACCCTCAAGATCTCCTTGAACTTATCAAAATTGCGGTAGTTTTCCATGATACAGCCAGACAAGGAGATGGAATTGACTTGTGGGATGAGGAAAGCGCTGACGAATGTAAAAAATATTTGATGGAACAATGTCAAATTAACGAGAAGTTAGCTAATTTCATTGCCGATACAATACGTTATAAAGATAATCCGGTGGAAAAGGGTATCGTTAAGCCACTATTTGATTACAAGTACGGTTATAAATCAAATGTTTCTTCATCTAATCAAAAATATGACCGTGGGGTGAATCCAAACTTTATACATCTGAAAGCAGACCTTATCCGCGAAGTGGTGAATATGGCTGATGCGCTGGAAGTCATAAGAACACGTGATCTTTTTAAACCCGAATTGCTACCTATAGCACAGCATGAGAGTGTTACGCCAAAGATAATGGTCGAGGATATTATCCCCAATCTAGTTGTCCCACATCGAAATAAGATAATTGAAGAAGGGCGCCTGTCTAAGGAAGGTAAAATTAAATACTCTCGAGATGGTTCTACTTTTGAAGATGTATACAGACCAAAACCAGGCAAAGATTTTAAGAAAATAGCTAACAGCTATCGTGATAAATGTGAACATTATGATTCGGTTATTTTAGATATTAACGAAAACAATCTTGAGAAAGTGTTTGCAAGAGCATTTCGAGGTATAACCGAATATCAAAAAGAACATAAAGAATCCGGTATTCAATGGACTCATAACGGTTTCTTTAGTCCTCGTTATCATGGAGCTACGGGTAAAAACCGAGCCAAATATTTTGCAGATATTTTGAACCCGGCAACCTCTGAAGCCTCTAAGGGAGAAAAAATCAAAGCACTGTTTGCATTAATGACAAGCCGCGATGGACAAACCCTGCAAGAAACAGTCTTAAGAAGCTTTAATCAAACGAATCACAAAATAGTCTTAGCTCAAGTCAAGGAAGCTGTGAAAAAGCTTAATACCAATGAATCGCTGCAAGATATTAATAAGGATGTTCAAGACCATATTTTTAAGGGGCAAGGGATTAGATAGTAGCACTGAGCAAGGGGATAACGGGTTAAAAAATGTCGGGCCAGGGGCGCCGACCTACACGGGATTAGATATTCAGGAGGTAACGTGCAAAGG
>JACCWL010000300.1 GCA_013697645.1 Tatlockia sp.
ATGCTTGCATGTACCTGGAACGCTACCACAAAGCGGGCCACTCGGCTTGCTTAGAAAAATTATATCAACAATTGATGAAAGTATTAGATGATACGCAAAAGTGTATCGAAATATGGCTTAAAAAACAGTAATGCTTCAAATTTATTACAGCAGCTATTTTAGGTAGAGAAGCCTAATGAGAAAGAGGCTGATTTAACCTATGTTGCTATGCTATTGGATTTATTTTCACGACGAATTGTGGGGTTTGTGAAGTGTGGACGAATTGTTCACAATAGGATTAATCTATTGAATTTAATATAAAATTTGGCATTTTTTAGCTGCTTTTTTGCTGAGAGATTCGCAGTAGCTCACCAGCTATAATTTAGGGCCCCCTACGCGACTTTATAAGCTTATCAAGAAATAGGGTCTATTCTTAAAAGATAGTTAGTCTTAATAGGGTAGCCATTATGGAAAAGAAACATATTTTACTAGTTGAGGACAATAAGATAGCGGCTAAAATTGCTAAACAATTCTTGATAATTTTGGGTTGCGAGGTTGATGATGTGGATGACGGGGAGAAGGCAATAGCCTTGGCTTTGGCAAATCATTATGATGGTGTTTGCCTAGATATAGGTCTTCCCACAATCAGTGGGGTGGAAGCTTGCAAGGCAATCAGAACTTATGAAGCCCAAAATCACTTAAAGCCCGTACCAATTGTAGCATTAACGGGCAGCTGTGACCCCGATGAAATTGCTCTATATTTGGCAGCGGGTATACAGGAGGTGCTTACAAAGCCTTTTACCAAAGAAAAAGCAGAGCGGTTTGTATCCTTATGTAATTGACCTTCATGTGGCTCAAGCTTGGTAAAGCTCGCCCCAATCTTATATTGATGAAAACTATTAAAATTAGCCTCTATAGAGAGCAAGCTTAATCCAAAATTTACTTCTATTGCGCTAGAATCTCCACACTAATCCAGTATCTAACCTCTTCCTTGAAAACCTGATAATCAGCAAAGGGTTAAATCAAATTGAGCTCATTTTTGTATATTATTTATCTCAATTGTGTTAAAATGCAAAATTTATTTGATACTTACATGTCTTCGATGAGTTAAGAAATGTTTTATATGGAGCATTCAATATGCATAGTCAGCTTGGTTTGGATAAATCATCTAGTAAATTAATCAAAACAATAGATTCCGTTAAATTTGAAGATTTTATAACGAATTGGGATCTCGCCTATGAGAGTGAAATAAGACACATTCGATTATTTAGTGATCAATATAATCTTACCTTATCTGAAAAACAGAAGGCTTATTTCGTCAAAGCGTTTTACCACATTAGGGGACATTTTCATGATTTTCTTTGGTACATGGGCAATCATGCACCGGAGGTTCATGTTAAAGAAATTATTATTAATAATATAGCTGAGGAATTTGGTGGCAATTTCGGCTCTCATGAAAAACTCTATTATCTTTTTGCTGAATCAATGAATATTAATATTCAAGAAGAAATTATTAATGAAACCACCTATGAAAATTATATTGCTCAATTTAACAAAGGGCATTTAAACTGGTTAAGAACGCATGAGTGGCTAGGCTGTTTGTCCGCTTTTGCGGCTTACGAACATCTCGATAATATTGATTATCGAGCCTTATCGTTGCTTGCGCATAATCTGGGTACATCTTCTCTGGGATTAACGTTTTTTAAAGTACATGAAAAGGTAAGTCATTTTTCGGTATTATCAAATTTATTAGAGAATGCATGGGAAGAGGATGCTGAACAAATTAAAGAGGGTTTCAACTTTATAGGATCTCATCAACTACGCATGTGGAATCAACTGTCGGATAGGATATTTAGTGATGAATTTATGGAGGAAGGTGCTAACCCTTGTAAACAAAAACAAGCTCAAGCACTTTGCGATTGATTCTCGACGTCAAATCGTTGCTTTCGGGGTAGTTCTTTTTATAAACTACCCTTTGTATTATGTTATTTGGTTAAATACCACGCAAACTAATTATGAAAATTTGCCCTTACGTGTAATTGCAAGCGCCTTATGTCTTCCTCTTATCTTCAATGCCTATTGGCCTAAAAAGGCATTACATTGGCTTACTATTTATTGGTGTATAACGGCGTGTTACTGCCTGCCTTTTTTTTTCACTTTTATGTTATTAAAAAATAATGCAGACGCATTGTGGTTAATGAATTTAGTTTCAGCCACTTTTTTTATCTTATTGCTCTTTGACGTTATTACTTCTCTTACCTTGCTTCTGGTAGGTGCATCCGCTGGATTTTTAGCCTTTGTGTTATCAGGAGCGGTATTACATTATCCGCCTGGCTCCCTCAATCCAAGTGAGATTATCGCAACTTTCATTCCTGCTATTCTTATCGGCAGTATTTTTGCTCGAAACAAGCAAGTGATTGAGGAGATTCGGCGCCGTTCAATTATGGCAGAAGAAAGTAGTCGCTCAAAAACTGAATTCATAGCCAATATGAGTCATGATATACGAACGCCATTAGCTGGTATCATTAATTTTTCTCGCTATCTCAAAGAGGAAGAGGGCTTAAAGGAAGAAGCAAGAATGGAGTTAGCAGGGGACATTTATCATGCTAGCGAACAATTATTAAAGTTATTAAATGGGGTATTAGATGTTGTATCAGCTGACACAGCGACAGATAACGATGTATTTTATCAGTCTTTTGATTTATTCCAAATGCTTGACGATCTTATCAAGCTTGAAAAACCTGCGGTAAAATCTCATCATTTAACGTTAAGGCAATCCATAGATAAAACAATCCCACGCTATATTGTCAGCGATAAGATCAAATTACATCGAATATTACTTAATTTAATCGGCAATGCCATCAAATTCACTGAAAAAGGTTATATTGAACTTTCGGTTAAATTACAGTCAAAAGATGAACATAGCGCTATGATAATTTTTTCAGTAAAAGACACAGGGATAGGTATTCCGGTAGAAGCCCAAGAACAAATTTTTGAACGATTTTATAAGGTGAGTCCCTCTTATAAAGGAAAATACACGGGCAGCGGCATAGGCCTTCATATTGTACAAAAATACGTTCAACTGTTAGACGGTAAAATTACATTCAACTCCATATTCAAAAAGGGAACCACTTTTTTAGTCACTTTATCTTTTCCCATTGCTGACACGGTTGACGAAAAATTGGAGGAGAACACTTATAAAGAGCTGCTAAAACAAGAAGAGGGCGATCTTGCGTTGGAAGAACAGACTTCTCACCTAACCTCCATGACGTCTGCTGTTGATAATATTAATTCAACTATAAAAATCCTGTTAGTAGAAGACAATATCTCTGCTTTAAAGTCATTAAAATTGCTTCTAATACCCTTTAAATTACATGTATTAGAGGCAAAAACCGCAGAAGAGGCTTTTGAATTAGTAAAAAAAGAAGCATTTGATTTAATTATCACCGATATTGGTCTACCTGGAATGCAGGGCGATGCCTTAGTTAAAAAAATTCGCCAGCTGGAAAAGAAAGTGGGCAGGAACAGAGGAAAGATTGTCGCTTTGACAGGACATGCAGTCAATAGAGAGATAGGCGATGTTTGTAAAAAAGCTGGTATAGATGAATTTTTTCAAAAACCGATGTCGCCAACGAGTTTAGAAACCTTACTTTACCCTTTCATGAAAAAAGGATATGAGAAAAAAATTTCAATATCTGAGCCTGTCTTGATAGCAGAATCAGAGGAAAAATCTTACCCCTTAGCAACTGGAAAACTGGGCCCAGACTTGCCAGATACCGAAGCACAGTTATTTGAAATTGAAAAGTTTCCACTCCTTGATTTAAAAGTAGGAGAAGAAGCTCTTGGTTCAGAAGATTTCGCAAAAGCTATTTTAAAAGACTTAAAGAAAGACGGTATTGATCCTGATTTAGAAAATTTAAAAAATGCACATGCTGTTGGAGACTGGCAGAAAGTAAGATCGCTTGCTCACAAGATGAAAGGCGGGGCTAATGTGGGTACTGTACGTCTTTATTATGCATTTCTTTATATGGAGAGGTATCTAAAAGCGGGGCACAGGGAGGGTGCAGAAGCACTGTATTCTCAGATGATTCAAGTTATTGATGAAACACTAAATTATTTGTAAGGGTTCGGCGAACTACACGATGCTCAATCTAATTGCTATTAACCTTAACGGGTAAAAGATTTAAGTAATCCTCTTCATTGTTGCAAGCACGGATATTTTCAAATAGATATTTAAGATACTCAA
>JACCWL010000033.1 GCA_013697645.1 Tatlockia sp.
CCAGAAATGGTTAATCGTAATTCTGTAACGATTTAATGATAAACCTGCGATTTAAAATCGCATTTTGCGTCTTTTGGCGTTTTTATGCTATGCTTCTCTTAAGTACTCATAGGAGAAAAAAGTGGCCCAATCTGTCAGATTATCGGATTCCCTTGTAAGACAAGCTCAAACCGTAGGTGAGGTTATGTCTCGTTCTGGTGCAGGCCAGATTGAACACTGGGCAAAAATAGGAAAAATTGCAGAAGAAAATCCTGATTTAACTTATGAATTTATTAGAGACTCTTTGCTGGCAAAAGCTGAAATTGACAATGGATTGGTTGATGACTATGACTTTGACGATTAGGCAATCTACTTCGTTTAAGAAAGCGATTAAAAAATTGCCCAAGCAATTTAAAACTATTCTTGATGAAGAAATTAAAAAATTGATCCTTAATCCTTTCATTGGTGAGCGTAAAAAAGGCGATTTAGATTTTTTACGAGTGCATAAATTTAAATTTTTTAGTCAGGAAATTTTACTAGGCTATATGTACGAAGAAGAGGAATTGATCTTAACCTTGTTAAAATTTGGCGTACATGAAAATTTTTATCGAGATATTAAAACTAAATGAAGCGAACGTAGCGCTGATTAGCGCTAGCAATAACCAGCAACAAATGATGTTCCAAGTACAGAGTTTCTTAATATTTACTTAAGCCACACATTGTAAACTATCAAACTGATGATTGTGGACACTAGGTATGACTAGGAATTACGGCTTCTCAACAATAATGAAATTAAAAGAAGCTCAAGAGGCTTGGGACATCTTTTTTAATCGTTTTTTCTCACCTGAAATTCCTGCAGGTGTGGATGTCGAATTCAATCCTAAATTAGCTGAATTTAAGCCGAGAGAAAATAAAAATGCCAAGTTTCTACCGCCTTTCAACCCGGAAGGACGAGAGGATCATTCCGATGATTTTGATGATTTTTTAAATGGCAATACAGTTCGCATTCCCAAGTCTATTAAACTGACTGAAGAAAGACTGGCGAAGGTTGAAGAGGCAATCCTAAAGGGAGATTTTGAGGCTGAATTATTCAACGAAAAAGACCATGTTTTCTATGCGCTATGGTTATTTAAACAAAATAAAATAACCCGTCAGCAAATGTCCACGCTATTAGCCAGAAACCAAGTTAATCGTCTTACACCAATTAGGCAAACCTTTCAGATCTTAGATGAAAAAGGTAATTTTACAGCGGAGGCTAAGAAGCTACTCCTCCCTATTATCGAGAAAAATGCTTTTAACGGATTCTCTTTAAGACAAAGAGATCGCTTTCGTCTGCTTGTGCAAGCAGCGCCAAAATCAGAGCAAATTTTCTCCCTCTCTGGTGCCAATCCTCTATTCGTTTCGCACGAGGGTAGAGAGCAGCTTGGAACTGCCCTGAAAAAGAATAGATCTTGGTATAGCATAAAGCGTAAGGAAGATGGCCTTTTATATGATTTGCATTACTCCTTTGGTGCAACAGAAGCTCTACAAATTGCAATCAGCGGCACTCATGAAGCTGCTGCAAGCCGTGCGCAAATTGGCAAGATAAGCAGAGAGCAAATCAAAGAAGGAGTGGCTTATGGTTATAGGCCAGTCGCCGTATCGATTCCTGATTCTGGGGTTGAACCGACGACTAAAGAGATTCATGACTACCGTTATAGCCCAATGCCCGCAGTGACCATGCATGATGTTTATCATGCTAAATTACACAATGCTATTCCTGCTGAATTCCATATGATGCTAAATCATCTGGGTGAAATTATTTCAAAACATACAAAGCAACAGTGGTCACGCACACTTTGGAATCTGGTTGATCGTGAACTGCCTGTTAGTTTCATCGATGAAAAGCTTGTTATAACTTTAGAAAATGGAGCTGATATTTTTTGCAACATTGTTAATGAAAGAAGCAATCCTATTTTTTTAAAGAATAAATTGACTGATGAAGGGATCGCAATCCTTTGGCATATGGTGACTCACCCAGTAGTTTGGAAAAATCTCTATAAGGTGGACATAGAAAAATTGGACGAACCCTATAAAGCTTACATTCAAAAAATGAAAGCGTTTAGCCAAACCATTAACAAGGATGAACATCCCAAACTGATTAATCTGAAGTTTCGCTTATTTTGTGCAGTTAACTCCAATAGTTACCAATACTTAGCTAATTCGATTGATACAATTCGTGATAATTTACTTAGCGATCCGAGCCAGAAATTAGTATTTGGAAAATATAACTATGATGAAGAGTATAAAAATCAATGCATTCTCAAATTGCAAAAATTTAAATCGGGAAATGATTTATTAATTGAGGAAAACAATGTAACTGAATTAATCCCTTTTTTGCTTCACAAATACCTAGCGCAAGGAAACGAAAACTTTATTCAAGCTCAAGCAGAAAAAATTGCAATGAAATTTAAAAGTTTCAGCGCAAAAAATCTCTTAACCGACGAGGAACTTGATGAAGCGCTAGAGAATTTTGCATCCATTGGCGAAAAAGTAGAATTTCTTGAAAAATGTTATGAACTTTTAAGCCAATCTAAGGCCTATATTCGCAGAAATCCTCTTCTTGATAATCTATTCACCTTTATTAGAAATCCCTTAACCACATCGCAACGACAACACGTGAGTCAATTACAAACAAAATTGCAAAAAGTTCTCGCAGAGTTTCATTCCAACAATGAACTTGATAAGGAAACAAAGGAAGAAATGCAATGGTATCTAAATCATCGTGGATCAAAGTTGGCAAGGGTTCATACAGAACAATTTATGGTTAATTTGAGTCTCCCTCTAGTAAGTCCCTGAAAGAAAAAGTGCCGCGACATATCGCGGCTTGTCCAAGTTATCTAGTAAAATGACCCGGTCTTAGGGAAATAAATTTGTAGGATCTCTCAGGCTCGTAGGTCGGCGCCCCTGGCCCGAC
>JACCWL010000041.1 GCA_013697645.1 Tatlockia sp.
AAGCTAATATCAATATTACGGCAATTTCTCAGGGGTCTTCTGAACGTAATCTCTCAGTGGTGATAAAAAATATTGATCTGAAAAAGGCCCTTCAAGCTGTCCATGCGGGTTTTTATCTTTCACCTAAACGTTTAGCAATTGGTTTGATTGGTCCGGGTCTTGTCGGAAAAAGCCTTCTTGAGCAGCTTAAGAACACAATTAAGTCACTCAGCCTAAAGTATCAAGTTGATTTGCAAGTTTTAGGGTTAATAAACAGCGAGAAAATGCTGCTAGCGGAATTACCGATTGAACTTGGGTCTTGGCAAGATGAGTTTCAGAGCAAGGGAATGGCTGCAAATTTGCCTAAATTTATAAATCATTTTGCTAATGTTGCCAATGCTGTCCTTATCGATTGCACTGCAAATCAACCAGTGGCAAAGCTTTACCAGCATATTATGGCAAAGGGCATTCATGTTATTACGCCAAATAAATATGCTAATGCCGATGATCTGGATTACTACAAAAGCTTGAAAGCAAAAAATTATTATTTTTATGAAGCAACGGTCTGTGCGGGTTTGCCTGTTATTTCTACTTTGCAGGATTTAATCAAAACAGGGGATGAGATTATCGAGATTGAGGCAGTTGTTTCAGGAACGCTTAGTTACATTTTTAATGAAATGGCAAAGGGTAAATCATTTTCTGCGGCAGTTTTGGAGGCGAAAAACCGTGGTTTTACTGAACCTGACCCACGTGAAGATTTATCGGGTATGGACGTCGCGCGAAAGTTAGTTTGTTTAGCTCGCGAGATAGGACATGAGGTAAGTTTAGCAGAGGTACTTGTCCAAGATTTAGTACCGCCGGAATTAAAGTCCTGCAGCTCTCAAGAATTTATCGCTAATTTATCAGCCTATGATAAGGCTATGGATCGAGGGTTAATGCAGGCTAAAGAGAAGGGTAATAGCCTCCATTATGTGGCTAAAATTTTTCAAAATGGCAAGCTTGAAATCGCCATTCAATCACTGCCGGCAACTCATCCTTTTTCCCGTCTTGAAGGGACAGATAACATGCTGATTTTCAAAACAAAACGCTACAATGAGCGCCCGTTAATTATTCAAGGGCCGGGGGCTGGAGCAGAAGTCACTGCTGCTGGAATTTTTGCCGATCTACTCCGTTTAGTAAATATTTTAGCCTGAGGATAAATTATGTCTGAGATTAATAAATCGCTGCACTCAGTTGCAGCCTTTGCTCCCGCAACGTGTGCCAATGTCGCTGTGGGTTTTGATATTTTGGGATTTGCTTATGAGTCAATTGGTGATCAAGTTACTTTGATAAAACGTGATGATAAAAAAATCATAATTGAATCCATCGAGTCATCGGATGATTTGCCTTTGGCGACTCATAAAAACACGGCCTCCATTGTGGTTGAACAATTATGCCGCACTTTAGATTTGAATTTAGGTTTTTCCATTCACATTAAAAAGGGGATTCCTTTGTGCTCTGGCATGGGCGGCTCGGCTGCTTCAGCTGTTGCGGCTTTGGTGGCTTGTAATCGATTTTTGGCATCCCCTTTGTCGATTAATGAGCTTGCAGATTTTGCTTTTTTGGGTGAACAGGCAGTGAGTGGCGAAGGTCATTTTGATAATATTATTCCCTGTCTTTTTGGCGGTCTAACCTTGATTCAATTTCCAAAAAATTCTTCTGGTGTAAAGGTTCATAAACTGCCAATTCCAAAACTTTATTCGGTCTTGGTTTATCCTCATCTTCGTGTTGCAACACAGCAGGCAAGAAAGGTATTGAAAAAGGAAATTCCCTTAAAAGATTATGTGCAGCAATCAGCGAAACTTGCGACTTTCATAGCGGCTCTTTATGAGAATGATTATTCTTTATTAGGCGATTCCTTGGATGATCTACTTATTGAACCGCAGCGAGCCCAATTTATTCCTGGTTTTTATGAAATTAAAGAGGCGGCTTTAAAAGCCGGTGCTCTGGGTATGTCTTTTTCTGGTTCAGGACCGGCCTTGTTTGCCTTTACTCCTACACTAGAAAAAGCAAAGCTAGTTCGTGACGCGATGTGTAATGCTCTCCAAAAAAGAAAGATAGCCTCAGATTGTTGGATTTCACCCATCAGCCAAAAAGCCGCAGAAGTAGTGAAGGAGAATCATTATGTATAGTTCGACGCGAGATCCGCTTAGTTCTAAAACTTTATCTGCAGCAATTAAGGCAGGACTTGTCAGCGATGGCGGCTTGTTTGTGCCAAAACAGATTCCTGTAATTGATTATCAATTGTTTGCAGACAGTCCTTTCGCTGAATTTGCCTACGAAGTTCTTAAGCCTTTTTTTTCTGCGGATATTCTCAGCCAATCCTTGCTAAGTTTTTGCAAAAACGCCTTTGATTTTCCAGTGCTGCTAAAGCCCTTGGATTCAAATACCTTTGTCCTTGAGCTTTTTCATGGGCCTAGTTCTTCTTTTAAGGATTTTGGCGCGCGGTTTTTAGCGCTATGTTTAAACGCGAGTTCAGATTCGCAAAAGACAATTCTAGTTGCTACCTCCGGTGATACAGGATCAGCGGTGGCTGCGGCCTTTCATCGCAAATCAAATTGTCGGGTTATTATTCTTTATCCTGAGGGGCAAATCTCAGCCAGGCAGGAGCAACAAATCACTTGTTGGGATGAGAATATTTTTGCTCTTGCAGTCGATGGTTCCTTTGATCAATGTCAGCAATTGGTGAAGTCAGCCCTTATTGATCCACTCTGGCAAGACAGGGATTTAAGCAGCGCTAATAGCATTAATATCGGCAGGCTGTTACCCCAGCTAAGCTATTATGCCTATGCTGCTATGGTTTTCTTCAGAAAGCATCGAATCAAACCTGGTTTTATTATTCCTAGCGGAAATTTTGGCAATGCAACGGCAGCTTATTGGGCTAGGGCTATGGGTTTTCCAATTCGAGAAATTGTAATGGCTACCAATGCCAACCGAGTTTTGGTCGATTATTTACAAAATGGAATCTATCACCCAAGACCATCTATCGCAACGCTTGCTAATGCTATGGATGTCGGTGATCCATCGAATGTAGAGCGTTTACTGCATTTATTTGGAACTCTTGCTAATTTCAAAAAAAATGTGAGAGCATTTAGCGTTAATGATGAGAAAATTGTTAATACAATCAGAGAGATATATGAGAAATATAGTTACATTAGCTGTCCTCACACAGCCACTGCTTTCTGTACTCGCCAACAATTAAGCAGGGACAAGCCTTGGATTGTAGTAGCGACGGCTGATCCCTGTAAATTTGATGAAGTCATTGAACCAATTATAAATACCAAGGTACCTATTGCGAAACAATTGCAAAAATTATTGGCGAGACCCAATCGAATCCGCAAAGTTAAAGCCAGCCTTAAAGATATAAGCGAAATGGTTCCTGACTCATGGCCATTAAGTTAAGGGTTTGCGAAGAGATATTATAAATTGCGCTGGTCCAATGGCAGACCTTAGATAGCAAACTAGCGTAGGTCGGCGCCCCTGGCCCGACATTTCTTAGCCGTTTTCCCAATGTAGGGCCAGGGGCGCTGACCTACGATTGTAACCCCGTTTATAATTCACCTATATTTACCTAGCTTTCCCGCCATTTTATATCGAAGCCTTTAAGTTCGATTAAATATTCATCAAGACTAATCAGGTCAAGACAGGGCATTGCACCGACCACATTAATTGTTTTCATTGCGAGTTTTTTAGAGAGAATAATTGCCGGTATACAAGGAATGTATAAACCATCACCATGCTGTGCAAGCATTTCAAATAGTCTTATTGCTGGTTTACCCTGTTTATCAAGTCCTTTTATTTCCATATAAAAACCACTATTGTCTGTCCCGAAGCTATCAAAACAACGTGATATTTTTAGCATTAGCGGGGCAAAAATTTGTAAATTGGGGCAAAGCTTGAATTTAACCAAAGCAGAAAAGGCCCATAAAAAAAGATGTAAAAGTTTCAATTCTAATCCAGCCTGAAATCGAATGTTTATTAAAGTGGGATATCGCTGTGAAAATAAGGTTAAATCAGGAATGTCACAATTCCCTAAGAGGCGAAAACCTAAATCCCAAAATTGGCGTACTCTTAAATTTTGCCAACCGTAGACGGTCTCATTCTTGCCCTCGCGCAAGCTAAAAAAAGGTTTTCCCGCATAACTCAGTCCCGCTGTCGTGGTTGCCAGTCCGTTATTAGTTAATTGCGCAGTAGCAATTGCATAATCAAGATCAGTGACTTTTTCAAATTCAGCTTGATAATGGTTGATGACCGCATTAGCAAGACAAGGTACAGAGCTTGCACCGGAGCAAATCAACACATTTCTGGCTTGCGCTGCGGTATTTAATTGTGAAATTCCTACAACAAATTCGCGTGCGTCTGCTAAATCAATGTAATGACATCCTTGTTTAATACAAGCCTCAGCCACCTCATAGCCTTGAGCCTGATATGGCCCAGAAGTATGGATCACTATATCAGGCTTAATTTTGCTTAGGCTTTCTTTTAATTGATAATGAATATCAATTTCTGAATATTCAATCGGATTAGGTGCTGATAATTGTTTAGCTAGTGATTGAGCTTTCTCAATATGACGACCTGCAATAATTAATTGAATTGTCTTTTCTAAGGCAAGCCGCTTTGCGATAAGGCGGCCGAAGTTTCCGTATCCACCAATAATTAAAAGCCGTGTAGTCATATTCGTATCGAAGAATTTTTATGTCATGCTATATTCTACCCAAAATCTTAAATTGGCTAGCAATGCTCTATTTTATTCTTAAATTTATTCATATCCTCAGTTCAACTATTTTATTTGGCACGGGCCTTGGCACCGCCTGTACTATGGCTTTTGCTCACCGTTCTCGTGAACCCTACATCATTGCGACTATGTCTCGTTATGTAGTTTTTGCGGATTGGATTTTCACAACTCCTTCTGGCTTAATCCAACCTCTAAGCGGATTTTTGATGGTTTATCTTGCTGGCTATTCCTGGTCGTCATTATGGATCTGGGGTTCAATCATCGGCTATCTTATTGCAGCATTTTGTTGGTTTCCAGTCGTTTATCTACAAATTAAAATGCGTGATATTGCTATTCAAGCTTTTAAAGAAAAATCCCCCTTGCCCTCACTCTATTTCCGTTGCTATCGATACTGGTTTTGTTTGGGATGGCCGGCGTTTATTAGTCTTATAATTGTGTTTTAT
>JACCWL010000044.1 GCA_013697645.1 Tatlockia sp.
CAGCTAAGGTGATACGACGTTTGCAAAGCGCTGCAACTTGTTCATCATGGGTTACCATGATAATGGTACGTCCTTCCTGATGTAAGGCTAAGAAGAGTTCCATAATTTCACTACCCGTACGAGAATCGAGAGCGCCTGTAGGTTCATCCGCTAAGATAACTCGTGGCTCACCCACTAAAGCGCGGGCTATTGCAATCCGTTGTTGTTGTCCGCCGGATAATTGTAAAGGCTTATGCTCGATATACTGTTGCATGCCCACTCGTGCTAAAACCTGTTCTACTCGCTCTTTTATTTCATTTGGAGCAGTCTTGCGATAGATCAAAGGAAGGGCAACGTTTTGTTTGGCATTAAGGCGGGATAGCAAGTTAAATTGCTGAAAGACAAAACCAATCGTCTGATTACGCAAAGCTGCGAGTTCATCTTGGTTTAGGTCAGCAATACTCCTGCCATTTAGTATATAATTCCCGCCATCTGCTTTATCAAGCAAGCCAACAATATTCATCAAGGTAGATTTCCCAGAGCCTGAAGCACCCGTGATAGCCACTAACTCACCCGCCTTAATAGAGAGAGAAACTTCCTTTAACACCTTTGAACTTAAGCCCCCAATTTGGTAGGTTTTTGCTATCTCATGAAGCCTAATCAATGAGGGCTCAGTCATAAGCCACCACATCGCCTGCCTGAAGTCCAGAAGCAATAACGACCTTGTCTGTTTGCACGCTTCCAGTAGTGACAATTTGGGTTTTAATAGTGCCATTTTTGTCTTTCAAATTGACAATGGATTTTCCCTTTTCTTGCCTGAGCGCTGAGATGGGTATTAGCAATTGTTCTTCGCTATCCGCGGCAATTTCAATCGATGAACTCATTCCTACTTTTACCCAGGAACGTTGTATTTCATTAAGTATTTTGACTTCAACTACCGCACTAAAGGATGGCAGAGCACCACCGCTAGCATTTGTCGCTTGAGCGTTCACAGCGACTAGCGTTCCCTCTAAAACCTGTTTGCCTAGAGCAATGCCAGTGACTTTGGCGTGCATGCCGCTATGGATTTTATCAATATCAACTTCAGGAATATCAATTTCAATACGAATGCCTGTTAGATCACCAACCAGTGCCACAACTTGGCCCGCCTTTAAGGTTGAGCCGACCGTCATTTTAGACGCATTGTCCTCAGCGCCCTTAGGCGGATAAAGCAAGACGCCATCACTGGGCGCTTTTAGGTTTATTGAATTATGGTGGCCAGTTAAGGCTTGTCTGACTTTGTCGAATTCAGCAATGTTTAGGGTTGAAAGATTCTGCAGGCCATCGTCATCTATATTTTCTCTCATTTCTTTAAGCTTTCGCGTCGCTTGCATCAAGGCTACTCTAGCACTAGCTAGGCTTGATTGTTCACTAAGAAAATTATTTTTGGCTAATAAACCCGCATCCCAGAGATCTTTGGTCCCTGTGAATTTCGCTTGCGCAATTGCATAGCTATCCTTCGCTTTAAGGTAATCGGTCAAAGTGGCATCGTATTGTTTTTGTAATTCACTCGAGTTTAAGGTAAAAATAACATCGCCTTTTTTAACCTGTTGGCCATAGTGAGAGTGCATCGTTTCAACGACTGCACTCATCGGCGTGGTTAGCGCAAATTCTCTTAAAGGTTTAATCGTGCCGCTAAAAAAAAGCTTTGAGTGCACTGGTTGTGTTTTAACCTCAAAGGTCTTCTGGCCCAGATTTTTTTGCGGGTTAGCCTGGTTGCCGCAGCTTGTTAACAAACAAAGCAGGGCAATAATCGATAAACAATTTTTCATCCACCGTACCTAAGTTGAATATGCCAATGTTCAAGAGTCTTTCCGAGAATTCTATCCAGGGTAGACAATTGGTTAAGATACGCGATTTTGGCAGCAATTAAACCACTTTGTGCCTGAATCAATTGATTCTGCGTATTATTTACATCCAAGGCGCTGGAAATCCCTGCTTGCTGTTTCTTTTTTTCCAAAAGATAAGACTTCTCTGCTAGCAATACTTGTTTTTCAGCCAGTTGATACCGTTTAGCCAAGCTTTCTATGCTAGAGATTGTGTTAGTAATCATCGTTTCTAAAGCCCGTCGCATGGCAATAAAATTCAATCTATCTTTTTCTATCCTGACCTTAGCACTGATTAATTGATTACGTCGGTTTAGATCATTTAGAGGAATGGTTAGCTTTATTCTTGCACTTGTATTGGTGTTTTGACCATTATAAATAGCAGGTGCACTAAAATTGCCATCCACATTGTTGACCTGGCCGCTTTGCAAATTAGCGCCGACATCAAGCTGCCATAGCTGCTCGTTTTTGGCCAGCTTATAAGCTCTTTCATCAGCACGCATAAGCATTTTTTGCGCTAAATATTGGGTATTATGCCCTAAAGCCCAAGCAAGCGAGTCTTTAAGATTAGGCAAGATAATTTTACCCACGCTCACATTGCTCGGGACCGCGAGACGCATTTTGGGATCAAGACCAATAATTTGCAATAAATCTTGAGCTGCTATTTTAAAACCATTTTCCCCTTGCTCAACCATGAGGCTAAGTGATTCAATCTGATAGGATTGTTGAATGTTTCCCGTGGGTTCAAGCTGTCCGGCCGCTATTTTTTTCTCATTTATTTTATAGGTATTTTGTGCTTCCTTGAGCTGCAACTTTTGGTTTTGCAAATTATTAGCACTAAGAATTAAAGCGCGGTAAGCACTAATAACCTGGGTAATCTGATCACTTACTGCCTGCTGCAAATTAAGTTTATTCAACCATTCATTATCGATAGCATTCAATAAGCCTGCCTCGTTGACCGCTCTGCCGAAACCTCGCAAAAGGGGCTGGTTAATTGACAAATTGAGAACCGGCGCGTAGCTATTATAATTGGAAACGTTATTATCAATGTTTAACCCGATTTGTGTACCTAGTTTGGATTTCCAATTTAATTCAGGCGTGGCCAAATAACTTTTATTAGTTGTCGTTCCTACACCACTATAACGAGATTGTTGCACAGCGGCTGAGGCGCCTAAGGCGTATTGCAATTCAAACTCATTGTGCGCTAAGCGAAGTTGATAACGTTGGACGATACGGTCAAGCTCAGCATTTTGAATATTCGGATTGTAGCGCAACGCTAACAGAATGGCCTCGCGCAAACTAAGCTGGCGCACCTTTTTATTGTGAACTTCAGGGGATCGGGGTAAATCAACCCAGTTATTAATCATATATTCGGGATTGGCGATCGCTTTTTGCAAACGCTCTTCGGCTTCATTAGCCTGCGTAATATTTTCTACAGGCGGGACTGGTTTTGCATCTGCCGCACTTAAGGCGCTAGAATTAACCCCAATAAGGCAAATGCATGACAGTAATCTTAGCCAATCTTTAAAAAATAACAACAAGGCTTAACCCACCTAATTCTCATGCTTAAAATTGAGTCACACTTTAACACAAATGAAACTGTTTTTGATTAAGGGATGTAGATTAGATGATTTGGAACCTTACCTTATTGTTCTTAATGCTCCCTTAATAATTATATTATATACTTTTTGCATCTAAATAATCCAAGGTAAGAATCCCATGACAAAACCTATACCAGCTATCCATTATACGTCCAAACTATCAGGCAAAGAGAGAAGAATTGTTGTAGTTGATGGCATACCTTTTGGTGAGTTTGATACAGACTCCTTTCCAAAACCTACTTGGGTTCCATTGGCAATGCTAGGGGGAACAAAAGCATTTAACATACCCCCTACTCTGTCTAGTGCAATGCAAAAGGAACTCCAATATGTAGCTAAGGATTACGAGAATTATATAGTTAAACATCTAGCGGTTCCTGACAATCATATTTCACTTGCGGGGGGCGCAATTCACTGTAAACAAACTTTAATCTTGTCTTCTCAATTAAACCCCGAGACTTTTGATAGAAAAACATTAAAATCAGCAGGGCTAACAGATAAAGAGATAGCTGCAGCAAAGAAACCCTTAGCTATCAATCCTACTATGAAAATCATCAAAACCCCCGATGAAGTTAATCTTTGGTTAATCAAGCAGGGAGCTCATATTGCAACAGAGGTTCTCTCGGATGCATTTGCAGTTAAATTGAGATCTAAATTCAACTATTATTACGAACGGGCCGCAACTTTCGAATATGAAGGTTTTGAGGAGAAGCAAAGATTGTATCAGTCCTTGGGTCAAATCTTTGAAGAAGTACATGATAAGTACTTAAATCTAAGCATCGATGCAAGAAAAAATAACCAAGTAAACTGTTTAGATGAGATAACTCGGAACGTTGAAAATTTGCAAACCACTCTAGAAATCAATGAAAGCCGCAATATTATTGCGCAAGTATTGCGATGGATTAAATCAGTTATTTTAGCTTGTTTTTGCGGAACAGAAGAAAAGGAATCGTTTAAAGTTTCTGGCAATATGCATCGCTTTTCTGGAAAAGCAACTCAAACGGTTACAGATTTGAGTGAGGCTATGGATTATGAAATATTAGAGAAAAAAATGGGTTGTTGACCATTTTAATCTGAGCGTAGTGAAGGATCTCCTAGATTTAGCACCGAGCCATATACAAGAGGCAAGAGGTCCTTCAATCGGTTTCCATCGCTTTCGGATGACGCAATAATCAAGCGACCCCTTAGAAACCAAAATTAGGAGTACGATCGCCTTTCGGCTCTTTTAAACTTAGAGCTTGCATATCCTTAAGAAACGCATCACAAATTAATTTCGCACAGAGCGCTCGCTGTGGTTGAGTCTCCAAAAGGTTATAACGCATAGACAATTCGACAAGTTTCAGTGCAACCTTTAGGTGAGATTGAGGCGGTTTTTGCTGATTAAAGCGTTCCTTATAATCCGTTGTAGAGCTACCTCTATCGAATAACTCATCAACTTGTCTTGCTTGAGGCTTATCCTGTATTTGTTTCGCTAAAAATGGGTTCATAGACCTATCGGGTTGAGACTGCTGTTTGGGTTGAGGTTGTTGTCCTGCTTGAGACTGTTGACGTGGTTGAGGCTTACCCTGTATTTGTTTCGCTAAAAATGGGTTAATGGACTCATCGGGTTGAGACTGCTGTTTGGGCTGGGGTTGTGCGTTTGACATAATTGGCTGAGCAGCTGCCTCGGCTACAGGGGCATTTTCCTGATTGGGTGCCAAATTCGTTTCTGTAATAGTTTTTTGTAGAACTTTATTAGGAACAAGATGTGTAATATTAGTGGGTTGCCTTGTTACAGGATCAGTCTTATTTTTACTTAACCATTCTACAATAGCCGAATGTTCATAAGTGTACCCAGATTTTTTATTTATCCAAGGATTAACCATTATTTCTTGGGTTATTGGACAATTAAAGGCTGAAGGATTTTTTTCACCAGCTTGGATCTCTTGAATCGCATCCTTTGCGGCCCTATTAGAAATATCCGTTTTGGATTTCCTTTCACTGGTATTTCCTTCATTATTTACTACCGGATCCACCCATACTTGCCCCGTATCTGGATTGACCAAGGCTCGAGGAGCAGTTGGAGCCTGGAATTCGGGTTGAACGGAAGGTTGGGGCGGTGCTTGAGCTGGCTCTTCAACTTCAACTTGTGCTGCAGGTTGAGCAAGTTCTTCGACTTGAACTTGTGCTACCCCTTGGGCACTTGCCTCGTTTTGGGCTTTGAATTCTTCAAAAGCTTGTTTTAATGCCTTATTTGGCACAAGATCTGCCATTGTTGTTGCAACTCTTGTACTAGGGTCAGTTTTATCTTTTTCTAACCAAGACTCGATGCTCTCTCTATTATAAGTCAATCCAGATTTAAGATTGATAACAGGATCATCCATATCTTCCATTGTGATCGGATCAAGGAAAGCATCAGGTGTTTCTTTAACTCCAGGTTCTGTATTTTCCTGATTTTTAAAGTTTTCAATTGCTGCTGTTAGGGCGTAATTTTTAGTACAGATTCTCTGTATTGGGGTCTTTCTCATGGGTATTACCTTGTTCATCCACTACAGGATTCTTCCAGAATTCTTTTGTTTCTGGATTTAAAAGAGCTTCGGGTTGTTCATTCTTTTGTTTCATGGTGAATACCTCGTTTCTATGGATTTCGAGAAAGAGTGGATTAATTAAATAAAAATCGACAAAAGCCTTATTGCACTAGACATACATCCTAAAATGGTAACGTTTTATACAATATAATTATGGCATAGATTTATTGACAAAGTTTTAATGAAGAAATGCCTAAAGTGGGGTAAGGAGGAATTAATTTGAAGTTATACTAACGTCGAGCCTATCTGCAGGATTAACTGCCGAGCACAAAAAGGGATCTGGGCGGCCATCAGTGTTGCTCATCGTTTTACAAATAATTGGACCGCTATGCACCCCGCCGCCACTAATTAAGGCACCATAGATATTTAAGTAAAGTAAACAGGAATGACCCGGTAGCAAGAAAAAAGCAGAAGCACAATTACCAAGATTAGTGGCCTGGATAACTCCATTTTGTGGAACCATAGTCAAAATACGAGACCGTTCTGTATTATTTACAATCAAATAAGTTGCGCTAGTCATTCCATTAGCAGATATTAGTGCTTGCGGTCTAGCGATAGGAAAGATAAGGAATTTGGGGGTAATGGCGGCATAAACAAAAAAGCTATTTAAGCCGAGTAACATCGCTAAGACCAGCCGCTGCCAAAATTTATTATTTTTCATATCTACTATCCCTACGAGACCTAATGTCCTTTACGCTAGATAACTTACGCTAATAAGTAGCGCATGTGATCGCAAATGATCAATAGTTAATCCTGTATTACCTGTTTGACCAAAGGCAGGACCTAAAGCGCTTTTTCCCCAATCTAAAAATTCATAACCAAGCCCCAAGCGCCAACTAGGATCAAGCGAAGTCTCAAGGCCAACACCCATGCCATAACTTAATTCAGTTTGCCCATTATCAGCAAAAGTTGGCGCAGGAAGTTCTTCTGGGATTGTAGGGCTAATCGAAAAGCCAGAGGCGTGATTATAACTCATTCCTACATTAGCACTTAGATAAGGGAAGAGATCATAAAAGTTCATATCGTATAAAAATTTAGCTTTCAGAGCAACGCGAGTATTACGCACGCCGTAAGAATAACTAAAATTGTTTAATAAGGGATTAGCATCTTCATCGACTGAACCCTTTAGTTTGACCTGCGAGGATGCCCCTATTGATAAACCTAGTTGGCCTTCGACTGCCGAATTGATTTCACCGCGCAGCCCTATAAAAAAATCGCCAGTTGCTAAAGTTCGAGTACCATCCGCTGTATCAATTAGTCTAAGCGCTCGGCTTCTTCGATCTGGAATATAGAGTTTTAGGACATCAGGTTGAAGGAGCAAGCCTCGATCTTCACCAGGTCTAGCCCAGCCAGGCCCAACACTAATACTTGCGACAAACCAACCATTGCCAAAGTTTGTATAATCCAGTCCCATAGATCCTGCAAAGGAAGCTGTCGATAAAAGATAACCTAATGCGACTAACCCCAATTTTCTAATAGCCATTTTACAGTCCTTTAATAAATGATACGGCATAATCTGATAACCAATCGCGTTTAGGTTTATACCTTATCCAGATAAACTTTTCTACGTGATAAGCTACTAACCCGATTTTTTCCCTACCGCTTGCTCAATAAACAAACGCTTAATTGGTGAAAACCGATTACAAAGTCTTAGACCCAAACCACGCAAAGCGATTACTGGCGGCAAGGGATTAGAAAATAAAGTTTTTAAGCCACCCATCATTGCAATAATTTGCCAAACTGCATGTTTACGCTGTCGTTGATAAGCGCCTAAAACTTTTTTTGCTGTTAACTGATTCTTACCCTGCTCAACGCAGCTGAGCCAAGCTGCTACATCTGCAAGTCCAACATTAAGTCCTAAACCCGCAAGAGGGTGGATAGTATGCGCCGCATCACCTAGCAAAAGCCAACGAGAACCTGTGTATTGTTGTGCATGTCGCATGGTGAGCGGAAATTGAAAACGCTTGCCCCGCACTTTTGCTACCCCTAATTTAGCTGCAAAAGCTTCGGTTAATTCGCTGCTAAATGCGTCATCAGAAAGTGTCATTAATTCCTTTGCTCGCGCAGGCGTAGTTGACCAGACAATTGAACAGAGTTTTTCAGCAACTAAAGGCAGAAAAGCAAGAGGACCGTCTGCATTGAAAACTTGATAGGCTGTTTGTTGATGCGCTTTTTCTGTATCCACCAAGGCAACAATTGCTTCTTGATGGTAAGACCAGGTGGTCATGGGGATCTTTAGCAATTGCCGGCAGGGTGAATTGCCACCATCTGCAATCATCAATAATTGAGCTTGCCAGCTATGATCTCCGCTGGAAATTTTTATATTGACCGCAGCCGATTCCAGCTCTCTTACCTCGCTGTTTGCAAATAGTGTTATCTGTTTTTCTAAATCTATAGCCTTAAAAAGCGCCTGTTTTAAAACGGACTCTTCAATTATTGTACCTAAACGTTCTGTCGCTATTGTTCTTGCATTAAATTCAATATGCGAGCCACTGGCAGCATCCCAAACAAACATTTGTTGATAAGGTGATAACCGCGCAAAATCCAAGAGCTGCCAAACGCCTAACTGTGTAAGTAAATCTTGCGAAGCTTGATTAATTGCATAAACTCTAGCATCTGTTTTTGCCGAATCATCTGTCAGAGAACCTGCGTCTATTAATGCGACAGAAAAACCGCGCAAAGCCATAGCCAAAGCGGCAGTTAGGCCAACCACTCCTCCCCCAATAACTGCAACATCAACTTGTTGGCTCATTAATCCTCCTATCATCCAAGACAATCTCAGCTGCTAGTGTTGAAATGTCAGAAGCTCCTAATTGAATTTTGCAAACCAAATCAGGTGTAATTCCGGCAAAACCACGGGTGTAATGTGTCAAGCAGCGTTTTAAAACCGCAGAATTATCAAGCGCTAACAACCCTAAATTTCTAGCTAGAGCCATACCCGGTAGCTGAGAGGTAAAAATAGAAACCAAATTGTTAGTAAATTGGGTAATTGCCCACTCATCATGCAGGCGCATTTGCTGATAACGTGACAACATAGCTTCATTCAAACCCTCTTGGAGAATACATTGGGCAAGGGTTGCAACATCTCGCAAACCTAAATTAAAACCTTGTCCCGCAATTGGATGCAAGGTATGAGCAGCATTACCAACAAACACTAGCGGCCATGCTATTTTTCTCGGCATCGTAAGTTGCTGCAAAGGAAAGATAACGCGCCTACCCACTCGAACAAACCGCCCTAAGCGATAACCAAAGTTTTTTTGTAACTCGCGTAGGAATGATGTTTCATCAAGAATCATTAAGCGCCTTGCCTCTTTTGGCGATAGAGCCCAAACGAGGGAAGAACGCTTTTCTGTCATCGGCAGAAGTGCTAATGGTCCTGATGAGGTAAAGCGTTCATAGGCAGTATTTTGATGTGAGCGTGTCAAACCTATATTCGCAACCAGCGCGTGTTGTTCATAATCCTTTATTTTGACGGTGAGACCTGACATACGGCGCAAAGCTGACTCAGTGCCATCAGCGGCTACAATTAGTTTTGCCTGCACAGCAAGCTCGCCTTCTTCTGTACTAATAGTGGCTAGGCTATTCTCTTTATCCAGTGCTTTGAGTCGAGCTGGCGCTAAAATATGATTTTTATTAATTACCCTTTCAATTGCTCTATTAATCTGTTGCATTTCAATCACATAGCCTAAGGGAAGTTCAGGCTTGCTGCTAATATTCGTGATGCCGAAACGGCCTTTTTCGGAAACATGTATGTGAGCAATAGCAGTGGCATTCTCCTGTAAAAGAGGCCAAAGATTAAGCATTTGCAAAATACGAACAGAAGCTGGGGACAGTGCTAGAGTGCGAGCATCAAAATCAGGACTTAGACGAGCGCCTGGTTGGTTGGCATCAACCAAGAGGCAGGATAACCCTTGATTAGCTAAGGCTAGCATCAAGATGGCACCTGTTAAGCCGCCACCAATAATTAGAATGTCAACCTGTTTATCAACCACGCAACAATGCCTCAATTTCAGCAATTTCCACTGGCAAGCCAGCTGTTAGATTCTCATAGCCATCCTGGGTGACTAAAATATCATCTTCAATGCGTACGCCAATATTCCACCATCGTTTATCGACGCCTTCCATCCCAGCAGAGATATAAAGACCAGGCTCAACCGTAAGTACCATGCCAGGCTCCAAAGCCCGCCATTTTCCATTAATCTTGTAACGACCAGCATCGTGCACATCTAAACCAAGCCAGTGACCTGAGTTATGCATATAGAAGGGTTTATAGGCTTGTGCTGCAATAAGCTCATCTATCGAACCCTTTAACAAACCTAAGTCAACAAGACCTTCGGTTAAAACATGAATCATTTTTACTTGTACTTCATTCCACGCTAATCCTGGTTTAATGCAGGCGATTCCAGCTCTTTGCGCTTTGAGAACTAATTCATAAATAGCTCGCTGCTCTTCACTAAAGCAGCCGTTAACTGGAAAGGTTCGGGTAATATCGGCCGCATAATTTTCATATTCGCCACCGGCATCGATTAGAAGAAGATCGCCCTTTTTCAAAGGCTGATTGTTATCAGTGTAATGAAGAATACAGGAATTGGCGCCTCCACCTACAATAGGCTCATAAGCGACAGCACGGCAACCGCCATAGCTGAATTGATAAAGAAGCTCGGCTTCTAATTGATATTCGTTTTCTGACTTTTTGCAGGCTCGCATCGCGCATTTGTGAGCCTCAACAGAAATTTCAGCAGCCCTACGTAAAAGCATGAGCTCAGCTTCTGATTTGAAAAGACGCATTTCACTTAACATAGGTTCAAGATCACAGAACGCTTCGGGAACTTTAATACCGCTTCTGATTTGTTTCTTAACTTGTTCGAAGGCCATGAAAATCTCTTTTTCAATAGTAGGATGGCGACCAATCGAATAATAAATTTGCGTTTTGTCTGAGAGAAATTCAGTTAAGCGCGATGCAAAACTCTCAATGGGATAAGCCTCATCGACGCCTAAGGCTTGACAGGCACCTTCCTGGCCTAAACGTTTCCCGGTCCATTGTTCTTGCGCTGGATCACGGGGCCGATTAAATAAATAACTAAGGCTTGGATTTCCCGCAACAATTAGCATAACCGCTTCAGGCTCATTAAAACCGGTTAGATAATAAAAATCACTATCCTGACGAAAACGATAATGCGCATCACCATTACGAAGACACTCATTGGCAGCAGGAATAATTGCAATCGATCCAGCGGGTAAACTGGCTGCTAATTTTTGTCGTCTTGCTTGATATTCTAGCTGGCTAATCATAGATATCCTTAGATCAATGCTTGATTTTAGAAGAGCCATGCTCCTCAGATAATAAATCACCATACAAACGAAGCACGGCCATACGGGCATACTCAGTCACTTCCATCAAAGCTTTCTCGTCTTCTTCATCCACTTCAAGCGTTTGGTATTCAAGCCCGGCAAATTCCAACAAGTGTTGCAAGGCGTCCTGGGACTCTTCTTCCTCTAATTGCTGGAAATCGATGCCAGCGTTAGTCAGCCCTTGAACAAAACCCTCACACCATTCACCAAAAGCTTGAGCCCGATTCCTTAGTGATTCATGTTCATCGGGCAGCAGCATCTGAAATTCAAAATTAAAATTAATGAGCTGCTGATGGCTAATCGTATACACTTCAAAGATTGCTAAAGAGGCAGCACAAATGGTCTGCTCTTTAGAATTCGTGGTCAGCGATCGCAAATAAACCTCTCCTTCACTGACAGCACTAGCAGCTAAATACCCACACATAATTCCATGCAACTCGCTACCAGAAATAGGCAAATCAAGTATTGAGATGGTATCGATGAAAGTCTGATAAGTGGGTATGTGGCTAAGATCATTTGAAACAGACATATTATAATAAACTCATAAACACAAATTGCTAATAATAACCGATTTGCTCGTGCATTCCAAAGTTGCTACTATTTATAAATAGTAAACAAATGAATGTGACCTAGCCC
>JACCWL010000134.1 GCA_013697645.1 Tatlockia sp.
CAGTGGTTGAGTTGCGAGAGCAGGCTCACAAAAACCCTGTTGAATTTTTAAAGAATCGCTATTTAAAAATTGCATAAAATCATCTTCACGTGCAGGATTTGGATCATTAAAAAGACGGTCATATTGATAAATTGTAACGGGGTGAGCGTGCTGACAAGATACCCAATGTATAACACCCTTAACCTTTCTATCTTCGGGGTTTTTGCCTAAAGTATTTTCATCATAGGTACATCGTAATTCGATTATTTCACCCTTCGCATCTTTAATTACTTCCTTGCACCGGATTACATAGGCATGTCGTAAACGGACTTCTGAACCTGGAAAGAGCCTAAAGTATTTTTTGGGCGGATCTTCCATAAAATCGCTGCGCTCAATATAAAGCTCTTTGCTAAAGGGTAATTCTCGGCTGCCATCGTCAGGATTTTGCTGATTAAATGGAGCGTTTAAAAGCTCAACCTTATCCTCGGGATAATTTTCAATAACAATTTTGAGTGGGTCAAGAACGCAGAGGGCTCGTTTTGCTGTAGTATTTAATTCAGTACGAACGCATTCCTCCAGAAGGGACATATCAATGACTGAATCAGAGCGCGAGATACCTATCATTTCACAAAACTTAAGAATTGCTTTAGGCGGATAACCCCGGTTGCGCATCCCACGCAAAGTCGGTAAACGCGGATCACCCCAACCCTCAACGATATTTTCTTCGACCAATTGTCTTAGTTTTCGTTTTGAAGTAATGCTGTGAGACAGATTAAGCCTAGCAAATTCAGTTTGGACAGGCTTGGCTGGCACCGCTAAATTATTGATAAACCAATCATACAAGGGACGATGATCTTGGAATTCTAAGGTACAAAGTGAATGAGAAATTTTTTCTAAGGCATCAGAGATTGGGTGGGCATAATCGTACATCGGATAAATACACCAGTCATCGCCAGTGCGTTGATGTCTAGCGTGCCGTATACGATACATCACCGGATCGCGTAGATTGATATTGCCTGATTGCATATCAATCTTAGCGCGTAAAACGTGTGTGCCATCTTTAAATTCGCCAGCTTTCATGCGGGTAAAGAGGTCAAGATTTTCTTCAATAGAGCGATTGCGATATTGACTTTCACGACCTGGTTCTTGCAAAGTGCCGCGATGAGCCCGAATTTCTTCCATGCTTAGACTATCGACATAAGCTTTCCCTTGCTTAATCAAATCAACAGCATAGTCATAGAGTTGCTGATAGTAGTCGGAAGAATGGGTCATATCACACCATTCAAAACCAAGCCAGCGCACATCTTCAATAATCGCCTGGACGTATTCTTCTTCCTCTTTGATAGGATTTGTATCATCAAAGCGTAAAAAGCATCGGCCTTTAAATTCTTGAGCTAAACCAAAATTCAAACAAATGGATTTAGCATGGCCAACGTGTAAATAACCATTGGGTTCGGGAGGGAATCGAGTTAGTACTTCCTTATGTTTGCCGCTTGCTAATTCATCGGTGATTAGTTGTCGGATAAAATGTGTTCTTTTTTCACTACTATCGGTCATAATATTACTCTTTAGGATGAATTTTAGTGCTGTCCATCGCAAGGCGCATTTCTTTAATTAAAGACGCACCTGCCTCTAATGGGTCACCTGAGGTTTTATAGGCTTCAAAAACTCGGCCTACTAGGGCTGCACCAACGATAACACCATCTGCAAATTGAGCTACATCTGCAGCAAGCGCTGCTGTTTTAATGCCAAAACCCACCATTAAGGGTAAATGGGTTTGTGATTTTCGATATTGGTATAACTCTTGAACCTTTTCGCGCTCAAAATCATTCGAACCGGTCACGCCTTTTAAAGATACATAATACAGATAGCCCTTAGCATAGCGATTAATCATCACCATGCGTTCATCCGATGTGGTCGGTGAGCATAAATAAATACCATACAAATCTTCTGCTTGCCATATTGGCGCAACAGCCTCAGATTCTTCCGGCGGCAAGTCAACGATAATTGTCCCATCGACCCCAGCCTGCTTCGCTCGTTGGCTAAATTGCTTATAGCCGTATTGTTCAAGAGGGTTGAGATAACCCATTAAAATTATTGGAGTGTGTTTATCGCCTTCTCGAAATTCTTCAACCATTGCAAAGACGTCATCACAGCCCACATTATGAAGAAGTGCCCGCTCCATTGCTTCCTGTATTACCGGCCCTTCGGCCATTGGATCAGAAAAAGGAATACCTAATTCTAAAATATCAGCACCAGCCTCAACCAATTTATGCATCAAGGGAACCGTGAGCTTCGGATTAGGATCGCCTGCCGTAATGTAGGGACTTAATATTTTTTTATTATTAGCCAAGCAGTCTGACAATTTTTTATCAATTCGATTCATAAATAACCTGTTCTTAGCCTTAGATTGATATGTTGTCGATAGATGCCACGGTATGCATATCTTTATCGCCTCGTCCTGACAAATTAACAATAATTTGCTGGGTGGGTTTCATTAATTTAGCAAGTTTCATAGCGTATGCGAGTGCGTGACTAGACTCTAATGCAGGGATAATTCCTTCCACTTGCGTTAAAGTACGAAAAGCATCAAGGGCTTCATCGTCTGTAATTGGCACATAAGATACCCGGCCTGTGTCTTTGAGGTAGGCATGCTCAGGACCCACACCAGGATAATCAAGCCCTGCTGAAACGGAGTGAGTGTCTTTTATCTGGCCATGTTCATCACAGAGTAAATAAGTTCGATTACCGTGTAAAATACCAGGCTTGCCAGCAATCAGCGAAGCTGCGTGCTCACCTGTTTCAATTCCTTTGCCTGCCGCTTCAACACCATACATCGCAACAGTTTTATCGTCTAAAAAAGGGTAAAATAAGCCAATAGCATTCGAGCCTCCGCCAACGCAAGCCACCAAGGCATCAGGAAGTTTTCCAGTTTTGCTAAGCATTTGCTCACGCGCTTCTTGACCGATAATTGCCTGAAAATCTCTGACCATCATTGGATAGGGATGTGGTCCTGCTACGGTACCGATTATGTAAAAGGTATAGTCAACGTTTGCCACCCAGTCACGCATTGCTTCGTTTAGAGCATCTTTCAAAGTCTTTGAACCGGCAGTTACGGGTACCACTTTTGCGCCTAGCAACTTCATGCGATAGACATTGGTAGACTGACGCTTAATATCTTCTGAGCCCATGTATACTACACACTCAAGGCCTAATTTTGCTGCCACAGTTGCCGAAGCAACCCCATGCTGACCAGCGCCAGTTTCTGCAATAATTCTTGTTTTGCCCATCCGTTTTGCCAATAAGCCTTGACCAACGGTATTATTAATTTTGTGCGCACCGGTATGATTGAGATCTTCACGTTTTAGATAGATTTTTGCACCACCAAGATTTTCAGACAGACGCTTTGCATAATACAAAGGACTTGCTCGCCCGACATAGTCAGTTAACTCCGAATCTAATTCGGCTAAAAATTCTGGATCTTTGGAGTAATGCTGATAAGCCTTTTCCAATTCCTTCAAGGCATTGACTAAGGTATCGGCAACAAACATGCCGCCATAAGGACCAAAATGACCGTCTTGGTCAGGAAGATTTTTTTCACTCATATTTTGCCCCATAGTGTGCTAACAAATGCTTTCATTTTCTCATGATCCTTGATGCCAGGAGAGACTTCAACACCTGAACAGACATCGACAGCATAGGGTGAACAGAGTTCTACCGCTGAATTGACATTAGTAGCATCCAGTCCACCCGCTAAAATTAAAGGTTTATCAAAATTGTTAGGGATCAATTCCCAATCAAAGGTCTTTCCAGTACCACCACGGCTTTTTGCTGAGGGTGTATCCAAAAGAAGGGCAGATGCTTGCTGATATTTGGCGCTATCTTCATAAAACCTTGCCGTTGAATGAACGTGCAGGGCTTTAATATAAGGCTTCGCAAATTGATTACAAAATTCTGCTGATTCATCGCCATGAAATTGCAGTAAGGTAATCCCTAATTCATTAATAATATCTTCAACTAGAGCAGGATTGGGGTTAACCAATACAGCAACCAGATCAACAAAGGGAGGACGATTCTGCAACAATTTTTTTGCCTGGCTAAGAGAAATGGACCGTGAACTTTCTGGCGCAAATATTAAACCAATTGCATCAACCCCTAAGGCCGTAGCATAGGCAATATCCTCTTCTCGAGTCATTCCACAGAACTTTATCCGAACTCTGTTAGCCATTAACGCTCCCAAAGAAATAAAGGGCCTGGATCTGTCTGTATTACACCAAATTCTTTGGGGTAAGCCACAGCTACCAAGTATAAGCCGTAAGGGGGTGCTGTTTCTGCGCCTAGGCGTCTATCTTTGGCTAACAAAACTTCTTTAACCCATTCGACAGGCTGCTTGCCTGAACCTACCGCCATTAGCACACCAGCAATGTTTCTTACCATATGGTGCAAAAAAGCATTGGCTGTAATGTCAATCATCAGTAAATCACCAGTTCGCGTAACTTCTATTTGATGAACCTGACGCATGGGCGTGTTAGATTGACACTCTACCGATCGGAAAGAAGTGTAATCATTCTCACCGATTAAATGCTGACCAGCTTCTTGCATCAATTTATGATCGAGTTGACGGTACTGCCAGGTAACACTGGCTCGCAAAAGTGCAGGACGAATGGGTGAATTATAGATTATATATCGATATCGCCGCGACAAGGCTGAGTAGCGTGCATGAAAGTCGTCTGGCATTTCACGACCCCATTTAACACAAACATCCTTAGGTAAATAGGAATTGGCTCCATGAATCCAGGAACGTATTGTCCGTTCTTTTTCAGAGTCAAAATGAATAACCTGGTTTGTTGCATGGACTCCGGTATCAGTTCTGCCGGCACAGACAATGCTAATCTCTTGATCAGCCACCCTGGTTAATGCATGTTCCGTAACCTGTTGAATTGTGTGAAGGCCCGTTTGCGCTTGCCAACCATGATACTGACTACCATCGTATTCAACCCCTAAGGCAATACGCATGAGTATTCCTGCTCAAAAGGACTGAATGTATAACACCATGATTGGTTTGTCCAGTATTCCAAAGGGTGGTTCTAACCCTTTCCGATAAAGATTTAAAGATTATCATTGCATCAGAAGTCGCACTATTCCATAATTCGCACAAATCCCTCTTTGTATACCCTATGACTGCTAATCTCTTAGACGGCAAAAAAGTCGCAAGCAAACTCCAAAATGAGATTAAAAATACTGTCGACGCAATGACAGCTCAAGGACACCGCCTACCTGGCTTAGCGGTAGTACTCGTTGGGAACGATCCTGCTTCAAATATCTATGTAAGAAATAAGCGTAAAGCTTGTCAGGAAGTGGGTTTTAACTCTTATGCCTACGATCTGCCAGAAAATACCTCTGAAAAAGAACTACTTGATTTAATTATAAAACTCAATAATTCGGATGAAATTGATGGAATTTTGGTGCAATTGCCCTTACCTGCATCGATTGACCCCAATAAAGTCATTGAATGCATACATCCAGACAAAGATGTAGATGGTTTCCATCCTTATAACCTAGGACGTCTGGCGCTGCGGAATCCCTTGCTGCGACCATGTACGCCTTTAGGAATTATTAATTTATTAAATTTCTATCAGATTTCCCTTGTTGGCATGCATACTTTAGTAATTGGCGCATCAAATGTTGTAGGTCGGCCTATGGCTCTAGAGCTCTTGTTAGCAGCCGCGACAGTGACCATTTCGCATCGCTTTACACGTGATCTTGAGCGTTATGTTCGTATTTCTGATCTCATTGTGATAGCTACTGGCATTCAAGATGTGATTAATGTGGATTGGCTCAATGACAAGCAGATTATCATTGACGTTGGGATGCACCGATTGCCTAATGGCAGCTTGCGTGGCGACCTTGACTTTGAATCTGCCCAGAAAAGAGTAGCTTGGATAACTCCTGTTCCTGGCGGAGTTGGGCCTATGACGATTGCAACCTTATTGCAAAACACGCTGATTGCCGCCAAACATCGCCTTTCAAAAGAACTTTAAAGTTTCAATGAGAGAGACAATCAAATTTGTGAAAGAGTGACTTATCACAGAAATATATAGGTCGGCCCCCTGGCCCGACATTAACTCCCGCTCCCGCTCCCTTAATCGGGCCAGGGGCCCGACCTACTACTTTTTCAAAGCTATCTAAGTCTCGAGCCTTACAAACGATCGTACTCTTCCCAATCAAATTCACCATCCAATTCATCAAGATCTTCTTTAAGGCGTTTACGCTCAAGCCTGTCTTCAATTATTTTTCGTACATGCCTTTTATGACTTAATCTCTCAGTCTCGTCTTCCTCTTCAGGAAGATGTTCTGAAGAATTATATTCCTCATCTTGTTCATATTCTCTTCGCAAGCCCATATCTGCCTCCTATAGCTCACCAAGACCATAAATAATTCAATAAGCTCAACCTAAGTATAGTGCAGAAGTCAATTTGAGGATCTCAGATTGAGGATATTTTGATAAAAGTGTATTAAAACTTAGCAACCCATAGCCCTCTTCTCCGTCTGAGAATAAATAATTGTCTTACAATGACTTAGATTTGCCCCTTAATGGTTTTTAAGCCGCGTACCGGTATATCGATGTGATATATATAATGTTGAATAATTTGTTTAGCCTGCTCAGACGTCAAAGGTTTAGTCAGCGCACCTTCCATTGAGTAATCATCACAATCATATTTCACAATATCTGCCTCATAACCAGTTAAGGCAATTATCGGTACATGATGCTCACTACCCTTTTCTAGCTGTCGAATTTTTTTGGACACAACATAACCAGAGGTATCCTCAAGTCCTATATCCATAAAAACTAAATCGTATTTACCTGGTTCAAATATCGCTGTTGCCTTATCGCCCGAATCAGCGACATCAACATGGCAATCAAGTTGCATCAACAAGGCTTGTGCGGCTTTCTGTGCAACTGAGTTATCCTCTACCATCAGCACTTTTGGCGATTTGGGATTTTTAAATTCCTCACACTTAGATTCCTTGACACTGAGCTGCTCCCTATATTGCTCATCATAATTTTGTAGTTGTTTCCTTATTTTTGCATACTGTTCTTTCATTTTTTTCATTTCAGTAATATCTAGAAGAATACCGAGCAAACCAATGACCTTGTTATTTGAGTCCAATAAAGGGATACGTGATGATTGATAATAAATAATTTCATTGTTCGTATTCACCACAGGCGGTTCCTCAAGATCAAAAATAGCCTCACCTGATACGATGACTTTGATATCATCACGTTTAAATATCTGAACCCGTTCTTCTGACCAATTACCCTTTGAACGATAAATTTTATAGAGTGGGAGGCCTAAAATTTCTTCACGACTTTCAAGTTCAAATAAGTTACGGAAATTTTTATTAGAACCCGTCAAACTGCAATTTTTATCAAGAAGATAAACTATACCAGGCATGGCATCTATTATATCAAGATAGTGTTGTTGTACCTCATTGCCAGACGACTTTGGGCTCCCAGACATATTTGCAGGGGTCATTTTCTTACTCCTCTGATTAGCTTGGCAGTAGAAGTATAGTACATCCACGCTTGAATTGAGGGGCGGCTTTCAGCATTAAAGTTATGTTTTTGATAAGAAATATACCTAAAGCTATTGATCTATTGTCCACAGAAAAGTAAGATTGTTGGCTTGGAAAAGGCCACGCAACAAGCAAATTGCACAAATTTAATACTTGATTTGCCCATCAACATTAGTTAACATGGAGTTGATGGATTTAGTAAAGCCCGTTTGTTATGGAAATTAAGCTTTAAGCAAGTCGCAATTTTTTTGCTAAATGGAGAGGTATTTATGTCCCAAGAAGGAATCTCTGTCTTAACGTCAGAGATCACAAGTTCCGATTTAAAATGGCGCAAACAAAACACAGTTTGGATGCTGAGTCTTTACGGTACTGCTATTGGAGCAGGGACCCTTTTCCTCCCTATTAATGCTGGCTTACATGGTATTTGGCCTCTTCTTATAATGGCAGTTCTTGCCTTCCCTATGACTTATTTCTCCCACCAGGCTTTATGTCGCTTTGTACTCTCTAGCTCATCAGCTAGCAATGATATCACTGAAGTCGTTGAGGAACATTTTGGATCTGTTTTCGGAAAATTACTCACTGTCCTTTATTTCTTTGCAATCTACCCGATTTTATTGATGTATAGCGTTGCAATAACTAATACAACCGAAAGTTTTCTTGTCAATCAGCTTGGTGTTGCATCTCCACCGAGGGCTTTGTTGGCTATTATTTTGATTATGGCTTTGATGGCGATTGTGCGTTTTGGGCAGGAAATTATAGTAAAATCAATGAGTTTATTAGTGTATCCCTTTGTTAGTATCCTCATCATGATATCCCTCTATTTGGTGCCTCACTGGAATGATTCCATCTTTCACGCCAGTGTGAGTGATCAGACTGGGAATGGATTTTTAACCACCATGTGGTTGATCATTCCCGTCATGGTATTTTCCTTCAACCATTCCCCAATTATTTCATCCTTTGCCGTTGCTCAGAAGCAAACTTATGGCGAAGAAGCTGAGGAAAAAAGTTCTGGAATTTTAAAATATAGCCACCTGTTGATGGTGCTGACGGTCTTATTTTTTGTATTTAGCTGTGTATTTAGTTTATCACCTCAAGATTTAGCTCTAGCCAAAAAACAAAACATCTCTATTCTCTCCTATTTAGCTAATCATTTTCACACCCCAGTAATTGCTTATATTGCCCCACTTATAGCCTTCATTGCTATTGCAAAATCATTTTTAGGCCATTACTTAGGCGCAAGTGAAGGCTTGCATGGCTTAATTGTTAAATCATTGCGTTCTCGCAACAAAAGTATTTCTAGTCCAAAGATATTAACGATGATTGAAGCCTTTATGATCATTAGCTGTTGGGCGGTTGCCACAATCAATCCCAATATCTTGACTATGATTGAAACCTTAGGAGGTCCTGTAATCGCCATAATTCTATTTCTAATGCCGATGTATGCGGTTTATAAAGTACCTGCCATGAAAAAATACAGTCAGCCTCTTGCCAATGTTTTTATCACTCTAATGGGCTTGATAGCTATTTCAGCCATTCTCTATTCTTTAATACCTTGAGCAATGTTTTTATTTGGTCTGTGTGGCCGGTTAGCGATAATCGGGTTTCGGATACCCGGTGATCTCAGATAACCCGGTTATCGCTAGCGCGCTAACCAGGCTACAAAGCCTACTACAAAACCTACCGTCCAGGCTATCTAGAAGTTCCAAAAACTCGATTATAGACTATATTAATAATTGATAATTAAAGAAAAGAGCTCATTTTGAACCTGGTTGACCCGCAGAGCTCTTATCCAAAAGAGCTAAAAATAACAGGGAAATAATGAAATGAAGCAGAATTTCGTTCTTTGTGCCTCAAAAGAAGGCTTTCATCGTGTGGCTTATACTGAATGGGGGGAATCTAATACGAATTCCTCTGCGGTCATCTGTGTTCACGGTTTAACACGGAATTGCCGAGATTTTGATGAACTTGCTAAATTTATAAGCTCTCATGGGCATCATGTTTTCTGTCCTGATATAGTAGGACGCGGAGACTCTAGCTGGTTTAAAAATCCACAACTTTATACCTTTAAACGCTATGTAGCGGATATGAATATCCTTATAAGTAGAACGGGTGCAACTCAGATTGATTGGATTGGTACGTCTATGGGAGGAATTATTGGAATGATGTTGGCTTCTTTGCCCAATTCCCCTATTCGTCGTCTGATACTGAATGACATAGGCCCTCAAGTGCCCTTACATGCCTTGTGGCGTTTAGCAAAAAATACGGCTAAAGATCCTAAATTTACAAGCAAGGAACAGGCAAAGGAATATTTTAAAGAAATCTATGGAGAATTTGGCAATTTATCTGAAGAACAGTGGGATCAGTTCACAAAAAACAGCATAACAGAGTGCTCTCCTGGGGTTTACAGCTCAAAATTTGATCCGGGTATTCATGACTCTAAATTAAAAATGCAATCAATAAAGGATTTTTTTCACAGTCCACATAAGGCGCTGGAAGGTCTAGTTTTTGATGTCGATCTTTGGCCTTATTGGGAAAACGTAAAATGTCCAGTTCTTGTGATTCGGGGAAAGCGTTCTGATTTATTACTTCCAGAGCACATAAAAAGAATGAAACGCACCCATCCTAAGGTCGAGGTCTATGAGATAGAAGATGCCGGACATGCCCCCGCTCTACTTGAACCTGAACAACATCAAAAAATAACAAGTTGGCTTGGTTATCTGAGCGAAGAGGTGTCTCCTTAGAAGCTACTACAGCCAAATTCTCGCCCACTTTACACGGATTTGCCGCGGAAAGTCGGTTTAGAACCTTAAGGGCAGCGCCTAAATAAATGAGCTATCCTTATACAGAAGATGCTTACCTTTTATTAAATGATTTGGTAGGTGAATTATTCAATGTGTCAGAGGATATTTAAGTGAAATTATTATTCCTTGGTGCCTCATCAGCATTCTGCGTCGGTGCAAACCAATTCCAATCGAATATGTTGCTTGAGAGTAATTCCGGGAACAAACTGTTGATTGATTGCGGTACCGATATTAGACACTCCCTCCATGCCCAAGGCTATAGTCAAGTTGATATAAATGCCGTGTACATCAGCCACTTACACAGCGATCACACTGGTGGACTTGAATGGTTAGGCTTTGCCAGTAGATTTATTGACGTCGAAAAGCCCGATCTTTATATTAGCTCCACTCTTACCAAAAGACTTTGGGACAATGTGCTCTGTGGTGGTATGTCTTCGATTGAAAGTGAAAAAGCCACTTTAGCCTCTTTCTTTTATATTCACGAAATTAAAAAGGGCTTTTCTTGGGAAGAATATGATTTTGAACTTGTAAAAACTATTCATTATTACTCAAATAGGGAAGTTATGCCGAGTTATGGTCTACTCATTAACAATGGCTATAAAACTATTTTTATAACAACCGACACTCGTTTTTACCCTGAATTAGAGGAAATTTTTAATAAAGCAGAGCTTATTTTTCATGATTGTGAAACGGATATAAATAGCGGACAACATGCACGCTACCAAGAATTAAAAACCCTTAAACCAGAAATAAAAAAGAAAATATGGCTCTATGATTACAATAACGATGATTTACCAGATGCCAAAAGTGATGGTTTCCTGGGTTTCATAAAGGCTGGCCAGAGTTTTAAATTTTAATTAAAAACCTCACTAAAACAAAAAGTTAAAATCCACCTGAAAAAAAACCTCTTGCAATTATTATCAATTAGTGTAAAATTTGTCCAATGAATAAAACAAAACTGATTTATATATTTGCCCTCGTCGCCCTGCTAACGCTGGGATTCCTTTCATGGTGGTTACAATCTCAACCTAAGATAGAGAAACCGAAACTCGAACCAAAAGCGCCAACAATTACGCTTAAACAAAGATCATTTGCAGAATTGCCCGGCTGGGAAACAGCCAGGGTAAAGAAGTCGCTGCTCGCTTTTCAGATCTCTTGTAAAACGTTTTTGCGCCAGGATCCAGAGCAAGCAGTTGGTAGTGAAAATATTGATTTGAAGGCTAAAGATTGGCAACCAGCCTGCCGCGAAGCTATGGCAATTAATCCTGTCTCAGAAAATCTTGCAAGACAATTTTTCCAACATTGGTTTACACCTGTTGAATTTAATGACAAGGAACCAGTGCGTGGCTTATTTACTGGTTATTATATGGCTTCTTTACATGGCAGCAGAACCAAGACGAAAGAATATAATGTCCCTATCTATGGCTTGCCGTCTAATCTCCTGACAATTAATTTAGAGTTATTTGATCCCGGTCTTAAAAATCGTCACGTAATCGGCCGTATAGTTGGAAAGCAAGTAGTCCCCTACCATACCCGTGCACAAATTAATAAAGGCGCCATTGACAAAAAAGCGCCGGTTCTTGTCTGGGTTAATAGTCATGTTGATCGCTTGTTTTTAGAAATCCAAGGCTCAGGAACAGTAGAGCTAACCGATGGTTCATACATGTACCTCGGCTATGCAGCGCAAAATGGCGCGCCCTATACTGCGATTGCCAAAGTACTTATAGAACAGGGAGTGATGACACGTGACAATGCCTCCATGCAACACATTAAACGTTATCTGGAAGCTAATCCTCTGAAAATGCATAAAGTCCTAAATCAGAATAAATCCTTTGTATTCTTCCATACTTTGAAGAAAGAAGAAGCCTTAGGCGCACAAGGTGTCGCCCTTACTCCAGGTTATTCCTTAGCAGTTGACCGTAAATGGATTCCCTTAGGCGCTCCACTTTGGTTGAAAACCACCAGACCAGGCAAGGTCAATCCAGAACAAGAGGAATCGTTGCAACGCTTAATGATTGCCCAAGATACAGGCGGAGCCATACGTGGTCTGGTACGAGGTGATGTCTACTGGGGCGCTGGTGAATCGGCTACTTTCATTGCTGGTCATATGAAAAACAAAGGGCATTATTGGTTATTGTTGCCACGCCATACAGTAACTTGGTTAAACAGAAATTTGTCTTGAGTACTTACACTGCATTTAGTTAAGTAGACCTCCTTTCCGCGGACAAGCTGCGGAAAGGAGGCTTGAGTTTTTTCTTAACTTAATGGCGCTTCGCAAGGGGGCTATATTCGGATTAGACTTTATACTTCAAAATCCCCAGCATCAACATCTTCAAAACTGTCCTCTGCGGCTACCTCTTTTGTGCTTTGTTGATTTAATGCCTCTCCAAGACTAATAAAGTGATAGCCATGTTTTTTGTACATTTCAATAATCTCGCCCATACAATAACTATTTAATAAATTGGCATGAAGTAAAAGAATCGGTTTGCTAGATCGGTTTTTCATGGTTTCTCGCCAAATATAGGCAAGATACTTTGGTTTAATTTGCTTGATTTTTTCAAGTCTGAGTCGAGCAGGAACGGTGTACAATTTTGCATTAAAAACAAAGTCTTTACTATCGATCATAACTGGAGCAATAACATAATTATTTGCTGCAAGATATTTCTGTACTTGACGTCTTTTTTCTCCTCTACCTTCAGCTAAAAAGGGATAACGGAAATACTTAGGAGAAGATGACATCAAAGGGGCAAGAATTTTGTCCGCTTTTTGAATCTCATCCATGTATTTTTTAGCACTAATTGCGTCTAAACTAGGATGCGAATAAGTATGATTTCCTAAAACAAAACCCGCTTGTTGAAATTGTTCTAGCCAACTCCATTGGCCTTTAGCAATAGAACCTGCAATCACAAATCCAGTAACAGGAATATTATTATCAATAAGAGGCTGCATGATTGATAAAAAACGCTCCTCTTTAGCAACGCCAACAAAGGGTAAATCATCAATAGTAATGGCAACTTGACGTTCATAAGCGAATGACAAATTAGAGATAATCAGGGCCATTAAAATAAGACTAAACCTGTATTTGGTTAACATTACTTGCCTCATTTGAATTCTAGTTGTTAAGGATTCATAAGAGTTGCAATATCTATACCCATTATACGAATAGAAAAATTTAATATTTTTTATTTAAAAACAGATAGTTAGCTCATTATTCATCGAAATCCAGCCATTCTAAGTCCCATAGTTCGAACAAAAACTTTTGATTTTTTTTATTGGCAAGAAAGGGCGAAAGTGCTTTAAATGTTAACAAACGAGAGTTGGCGACCAACTTAATTAGCTCGATAGAAACCTTATCAAGATCCCAGGCTCTACCATTGATAAATAAACTAATACCCTGTCCGCCTTCTTGTAACTGGTAGGCAAAACGGCAGAGTGGATTGCGTCTTAGCGATGCACCTTTTGTGAGCTCATCACTAAAGGCTTTAAAATCATTGTCTCCAGGCATCGGCAATAGGGTCTCTGCTTGACTGTCTAACTGCGTCACAAAGCAACCAAACCAGGCTTTTAACTGGGTTTCATCTCCCAATATTTTAAGCATTAATTTTTTGGCTTGAAGCACAGCTTGGTTGGGGATTTCTGAAGTATTTTCATTTGAAGACCAGTTAGGATCCTGATATAAAAGAGTGGATTTTTTCTCTGATAAATATTCGGCAAAACTATCCCATAATTCTTGTCCTTGATAGCTACGATAGCCAAAAGAATAAGTCATGCATTCACCAGACATTGCAATGCCATAATGCCCTATATGAGGCGGAAGATAGAGCATATCGCCTTCTTCAAGAATATATTCCTCTTCTACTTCAAATTGCTGCATTATACGCAGTTCAATATCGCCTATATAATTACTCTCTTCGCAATTTTTGGACGTTAAAGTCCATTTACGTTGTCCTATTGCCTGGTATAAAAAAACATCATAATTATCATAATGCGGCCCCACACTACCCTGCTCTACCGCATAACTGACCATGACATCATCAACTCGCCATTGCGGGATAAAATTAAATGAATCGAACATTGCAGCTATTTCAGGGACAAAACGATCAAGCCCTTGGACCAGTAAAGTCCAATGTGTTTTTGGCAAAGCGGCAAAATCCTTTTCCAAAAAAGGGCCATACTTTAAATGCCAGGCAGGAACTTTATTGGGTGTTTCCCAAACAATCCGGCTTTCAATTTCCTCTTCCATGGATAAGCCTGCTAATTCATCTGGCGTTAGCGCATTTACAAACTCCGGAAAGGCTTTACGAATAACTAAAGGCTTTTTTTGCCAATAATCAGTTAGAAATTCTTTTAAATTGACTTCATCAAAACGAACCATTTTACTTAGTCCTCATGGAATTAAGAGCAGTTTTTAAGTGAGGATGATCCTAGAATTAGCCTGACAAAGCTAGCTCCCTGTTAGCTTTAATATTTTGTTAATTAATATTTCTTTGTTGTAAAACAGGATCAAGAACCCTTACTACTGATAATTGACCGTGATATTGTCGGCCAAATTTAAGGAGAACAAATATGCCTCGTGGATTTTTTAAAATGTTAAAACCAGAAAAACCAAAAACAGTCTTAGAAGGAAATAAACTTCTTGAAGAGGTATTAAAAAAATTTCATGAAAGTGATCTGGAATTTTTTAACCTTAAGCACCTAATAATCAAACGAAAAGATGCTTTTCTGCTGCAAATCGATTCAATCGCAGATGAAAAGAGCAAACAACCTTTTATTGCTGCTTATGTTAATTTTGCCAAAAATTTGAATGATTACTTTGCTTATCCAGGGGATATTAAAGAGCGAATTAGCAATTATCATAATTCAAATCATTATTATCACGTTGGTGGTGATGATAATGAGTGGTCGTATAGCTTTGCGGACAAACTAGCTGATTATATCTTGAAATTCTCTCTTTTGGTGCTTTTAACTGCAATAGTTAGTTCGCCTCTTAGTTTGACCTTTGGGTTAATGGTCTTAAGTCTGGCAATCACACTTATGGGGCCTAGCTTTTTATATACTGTTGCTGTAACTAAACAGAATGCATCGAAAGTAAAAATAGAAGAAACAGAAATATTTATGAAAGCACAAATAATGGTTGATCCTGAAAATGTAGTCGACTTGAGTGATGAAAGAAACTCAGCTTTCTCTTTACTGCCCTGCTTCTAAAACGATTAGAGGAAAAAATTGACAAAGGACTGTATTGCCCCATGAAAACTTGATTAATTTCAGCTATCATAAGACCCTTTGAATTTGAATTCGATGGAGCCAGCATATGAAAGTGGGTCAAGACAGTCTCTCAACTGAGAGTCAACTGAAAGTAGATGGAAAAACCTATCTCTACTACAGCCTTAAAGAAGCAGAGAACAAACATTTTTCAGGCATCAATCGTTTACCCTATTCCTTAAAAGTACTCTTTGAAAATTTGTTGCGTTTTGAAGACGGTATTACCGTGAAAACCGACGATATCAAAGCCCTAGCCCATTGGGTGCAAACTAAAACGTCGCAACACGAAATCGCATTCCGCCCCTCGCGTGTTTTAATGCAAGACTTTACAGGCGTGCCTGGAGTAGTTGACTTAGCCGCTATGCGCGACGCACTTAAAAAAATGGGCGGCAATGCTGAAAAAATTTCGCCACTTTCGCCGGTAGATTTAGTGATTGATCACTCAGTTATGGTGGATAAATTTGGCAGTTCCGATTCGCTTTTGGTGAATACTGAAATTGAGCTGGAACGTAATATCGAACGGTATGAGTTTTTGCGCTGGGGACAAAAAGCCTTTTCAAATTTTCAGGTAGTACCACCAGGCACAGGAATATGTCACCAGGTCAATTTGGAATATCTTGCTAAGACTGTTTGGACTAGCAAGCACGACGGTAATCTCTATGCCTATCCAGATACTTTAGTCGGCACTGATTCACACACTACTATGATTAATGGGCTAGGGGTCTTAGGCTGGGGCGTCGGCGGTATTGAAGCTGAAGCTGCGATGCTTGGACAGCCAGTTTCTATGTTAATTCCTGAAGTCGTTGGTTTTAAACTTTTAGGTAAATTGAAAGAAGGGATAACTGCAACAGACTTAGTATTAACCGTAACTCAAATGTTAAGAAAAAAAGGGGTCGTAGGTAAATTTGTTGAGTTTTATGGTCCAGGTCTTAACGATCTTCCTCTTGCCGACAGAGCAACTATTTCTAACATGGCTCCTGAATACGGTGCTACTTGCGGATTTTTCCCTGTTGATAAAGAAACAATCCGTTATATGGGATTATCAGGCCGTGATGCCCATACCATTGCCCTGGTTGAAGCCTATTGCAAGGCGCAAGGCTTATGGTATGACGAAAAAAGCGAAGATCCCGTTTTTACCGATAGTTTAACCCTTGATTTAACAACGGTTGAGCCCTCACTTGCAGGGCCAAAGCGTCCCCAAGATAAGGTAAATTTAACCACACTACCAAAGGAATTCGATGCCTTCCTAATGGAAGTGGGTAAGGCTAATGAAAAAGACAAAGCCTTCCCAGTCGATGCAGAAACTTTTAAGATGCATCATGGAAATGTAGTGATAGCAGCTATCACAAGTTGCACCAATACCTCAAACCCAAGCGTTTTAATGGCAGCCGGCTTAGTAGCCAAAAAAGCAATTGAAAAAGGATTGACTCGCAAACCTTGGGTTAAAACATCCCTTGCCCCCGGCTCAAAGGTGGTTACAGATTACTTAAAGCACGCAGGACTGCAACGTTATTTGGATGAATTGGGTTTTAATCTAGTGGGTTATGGCTGCACGACTTGTATTGGTAACTCAGGCCCTTTGCCAGACGCGATTGCTCAGTCAATAACTGACCATGACTTGGTGGTCTGTTCCGTGCTGTCTGGCAACCGTAATTTTGAAGGTAGAGTCCATCCACAAGTCAGAGCGAACTGGCTGGCATCACCTCCGCTGGTCGTGGCTTATTCCCTTTGCGGTACCACTTGTATTGATATAACTAAAGACCCTCTTGGTAAAGACGCAGAAGGCTCAGATGTCTTTCTTAAAGACATTTGGCCATCAAATGCTGAGATCGCTGCAGAGGTTGCTAAAGTAACAGGCGCTATGTTCCGCAAAGAATATGCTGACGTGTTTCTTGGTGATGCACATTGGCAAAACATTAAAACGGCCTCTGGATCAACTTATAGCTGGAATAAGGATTCTACTTATATCCAACATCCTCCTTTCTTTGAAAATCTCTCTGCAAAGCCTACGCCCATACAACCCGTAAATAAAGCGTATATTTTAGCGCTTTTAGGTGATTCGATTACTACAGATCATATTTCTCCTGCTGGATCAATCAAAGTTAATTCACCTGCTGGGTTGTACCTTAAATCGAAGGGAGTTGCAGAAGTTGATTTTAACTCTTACGGTTCAAGGAGGGGTAATCATGAAGTGATGATGCGCGGTACCTTTGCTAACATTCGTATTCGCAACGAAATGACGCCAAATATAGAAGGCGGTGTTACTTTACACATCCCGAGTGGAGAGGTGATGCCTATTTATGATGCCTCCATGCTTTATCAGCAGGAAAATCAGCAATTAGTTATCATAGCTGGTAAAGAGTATGGTACTGGCTCCTCTCGCGATTGGGCTGCAAAAGGAACGAATCTCTTAGGGGTTAAAGCAGTAATTACCGAAAGCTTTGAGCGAATTCATCGCTCGAACTTGATTGGCATGGGTGTTTTGCCCTTGCAATTCCAGGAAGGCACTTCAAGAAAAACGCTAAAACTGGACGGCAGCGAACTGATATCTATTGCTGTTGATGACACCTTAAAACCTAGTGCAAAACTTAACCTTGCAATAACACGGCAAAACGGCCTAGAAGAAATTATTCAGGTTATCTGCCGAATTGATACTGCTAATGAATTGGAATATTACCGTCATGGTGGAATCTTGCAGTATGTATTGCGTAATTTGGCTTAGAGTTCCTAGATCTCGCGACTTGATTGACGAAGGTTAGATTTTTGAAAGACCAGTGTAGGTC
>JACCWL010000048.1 GCA_013697645.1 Tatlockia sp.
CTATAGAAGACGATTTAGCATCAATTACTCCCAGACCTTTTTTATGGGACGCCAGCGAGAGGAACGTCATTATCGATAAAGGTAAAATTACAGGGATTGTTGATGTCGATGAGGTTTGTTTTGGTGACCCTTTATTTGTGATTGGCCTTACCCATGTAGCATTGGAAAATGAAGGCCATGATACTTTGTATACCGATTATTGGGCGCAAGCCTTAGAGCTCGACAAAAAAGCACAGGTTCGCCTTGAATTTTACCGTCTTTTCTACGCGATTATATTTATGCGTAAGCATTCTATGACGACATCAAACCTCCAAAAAATTAAATTTAATGTCCCGAGATTAGAAGCTATTTTCAAAAACTCTTTAACGAGAATTATGGGGTTTTAATAAGGAGCGGAGAGAACTATTTGAACAAAAATAATACATATGATAAAATAAGTCTCTATTTGATAACTAAGTTGTTCATATGGAAACTAAATGGGATCTAGAACAGAACATTAAAAGCACTAAACAAAAAATTGCTACTTTGAAAATAAAACCAATCAAAATGGTCACACAAACCTTTCTACAGCAAATGAATATTGTTGGCGATGCTATTATAGAGTTACTAACCTCTGCTCATAAACACTCATTGCTTAGGCCTATATTTGAAGATTTTATTGCGGAACCTAAAAGTTGGTTAATTCCTATCGAAGATGTTGTCACCCATAAACAAACTTTATTGCTTCCCTATCTGGAGGAATGTGCTTGCACTGACGGTAATGCCTTCAATCGATATAAAAACGATCGCCGAGAGCAAATAGAAAATTCAATTATTCAATTTGCCCAAAACAGATTCAATAAAACGTCTCCAACAACAATCAATTACCTCTCATTAGGCTCTGGGTATTTGTTACAAGATTTTTTTATCATTGTGAAATTAATGTTAGAAGGATATAGCGTTGTCGTGAGCTTAGTCGATCCCATCTACTCAAAGAGTGTTCGCGCAAACCAAGCTTTGAAGCAATTTGAATTTTTAATGCTGGCGGCTACAGAAATGAATCTTAGTGTAACTATCCGTAGCTTTCCTAACATAGAAGAATTTAATCGCTCAGTAAACACCCCCCAAGATCTAGTCACTGCTATAGATTTTGACGATATTTATGGAGCCTTTAATGATCTCATGCTTGCCCAAGAATCTCTTCATTCTAAAGGCAGAATGTTTTTAGCTTGCAAAGATGAAAATTATATTTTTTCTAAGGATAAATGCATTCAATCTCCTGCTTTGGATAACAATGCAAATATTCTTGATAATTTACCATTAACACAAAAGAACGCTTTAAATATTGCTATCTTATCCCCAACAAATTTCAACGTTATGCCAATCATCTCTTCTCTTCTTATCCCTTATTTGAGTAATCATAATACGGTGAAAACTATAAACCTTGTGATTCCTCAGGGGTTAGTTATAAATGAAAGTTTTGGTTCTCGCTTAAATATCTCAAAAAATGCTTTAACTAATTTTATGAATTTATTTTTGCCTATTGAAATTAATATTGAATACATAGCTGGAAACGTTGATTTTATTACTTTGCTTTCGCAATACCATGACGAACAAGATTTAGTTATCTGCTCAAACCAAAATATGAATGGGTCTAAGGCTATTTTGGAAGATATTTCTAAGCTGCATGAAAAATTCCCTCAGGCTAATTTATATTGTGGTATGCAAGGCTACCAAAAAAGAGGAACAACAAACATCCCTTCGATGACCTTTAACTGCCAGTGGATTTGGAATTCGCTTCAACAGTCCATAAAAATCTTTAAATATGATAACGAGCTCACAAAGGCGTTGATAACTCAGCATTATAAAAACAATCACCCTAAGGAACAGTTTTCGATCGAAATGGAAAAGTGTTTTACTGAGTCTTCTAAGTCATCTCAAACTCAATAAGAAGGAGGTCGAGCCCTGAGGCAATGGCACTATCTTAAGGGAAAAAACACCTCTCCCCCGTCCTGCGGCTTGTCCGCAGGATCCAGGAATCTCGCTCTGAGCTTAGATCTCTGCCTCCCGCGGACAAGCCGCAGGACGTAGTGAAGAGCTAAAGTAGTGCCATTGAGCCCTGAGGTAACGACACCTTTTGCCTGTCGTCCCCGCGCAGGCGGGGAACCATCCATTGGACAAGGTGCTGATTAAAGGGTTAGGCTAGCCAATCCTTAAAAACATCGGTTATCATCATGGACCATTTTCAGCAAGCATTGAATGCTTTACGGCCTTATAAACAAATTGAGTTGAGCAGCGATAAGAATCTTCAATTTTTTTTGCATAAACACAGCACCAAAGAAGGCACTTGGGGACATTTGACACTGCATGAGGGTGCCATTAAATTTGTTTTTCTGGATGGGCATGATATTGAGCTTTCCAGTCATACACTGAATTCAGAATCACCGTCACTAGTGATACCGCCAGCATCATGGCACAAAATTGCCTCAACCAGCCCCGAATTCAAAGCGACCTTAGTATTTTACTGCCACCCCTACCGCTATTTTGAAAAAAAATACCATCTAGCGCCTATACACCACGACTTATGGACTATCTATCAAACTTATCTGCAAGACCGAAAAAAATTGTCAGTTTTGGATATTGGCTGCGGTTCAGGTCGAAACCCTTTATTTTTTGCCTTATCAGGGCACAACATCATCGGTGTGGATAAGAATGAGGACGCCATAAATACTATTCGCGATATCGCAAAACAAGAGCAATTATTAAACATTCAAGTTCAAATGCAAGATTTAAATCAACCGCTCCAATTCAAAGACAAACAATTCGACTTTATCTATTCTACTGTGACCCTGCAGTTTTTAAACCCGATAAGCATTCAGCCTTTATTAACGAAACTTCAAGCGCTGACCTCGATAGGAGGAATCCATTTTCTAGTTTTCCCCATTAAATCGGAAACGTATCTATATCCTGAAAACTTTACCTATTTGGCAGAAAAAGATGAGCTATATCATTTCTATCAAGATAGCGGTTGGTCTATTTTGGAATACAATGAAAAAGCAGGACAAATGCATAAACTGGATGAAAGCGGCAAACCCATGCAAGGAAGATTTGGTCTGTTGTTAGCTCAGAGAATTATGGATTAATAAGCAAAACCATGTTGTTTAGGTACCACTAATAAGTAAGATCAGACCCCGGGCGACGATGGAGAGCAGGGGTAAGAAATGTCGGGCCAGGGGCGCCGACCTACGCGTTTTAAATTTCTAAGGCATGCTTAGTGAAAATAGATCTCTGATTCCATAATATCTATTCTGTGTAAAATTTTATTAGAATGGCTCTAAAGGCTCGTGCAAAGATTTATTTTGGAATGAGCGAAAAAGAAATTGAAAATGCCATTTCCGCCAAAGTATTTTACAGGTTAAAAGGAAAAAGTGATGTCTAAAATATTGAAACAAAGCCGTGACGAGGCCGTAGCATTGTTTAAGTTAGGTTTAATTACTGTAGATCAGTATAACGAAATGATGATGTTGACAGCCCGTGAAATTAAAATTCCTGCCCCCACAAAAATATGATGGCAAAAAAATTCAACGCATTCGTGAAAAATTACATTGCTCACAAAAAGTTTTTGCTGACATCGTGGGGGTAACCGCAGATACCATTAGTAAATGGGAAAGAAATGTTAGATCCCCAGATAAAATTGCTTGCCGTTTTTTGAAAATGATAGAACGAGATGGCTTGGGAGCCTTGTAATCTTGGTGGTAATACTCCTTCTCCGAATTCTTTTATTTTTAATGCAAAAATTGAATCAAGAAGCTCAATAAGTAATTTAAAAGTTAAAAAATTTTTGGGTCCCTTTGAACTTTGGTCTAAGGAAAAAACCGATGGTTTGTGAGTTAGGGGCTAAGTCTTTTAAAAAAGGGTTAAATTTTAAAGGATATTCCAAATGTAACCCCTTATTAAAAGACTTGCCCCCTCCGTTCACAGGGCAAGAGCATCAAAGTTTAAATTCCCAACACTTTTTCTCTATATTGGTCATATAGGGCTGCTTTTCTTCTTTTTCTCGGGACCGAGAACTTCGTTGTCTCTTCTTTTTTTATCAAATTCAAC
>JACCWL010000062.1 GCA_013697645.1 Tatlockia sp.
GGTTGTTGCAACAAGGTGGGGCAACAATTACTAAGAAGGATGACGAAGGTAATACAGCGCTGCTGTTTGCAGCATATAATGGCAAGCTTGATGTGGTGCAGTGGTTGTTGCAAGAAGGCGGGGCAACAATTGGTGAGAAGAATGACGATGCCAATACAGTACTGCAGTTAGCAGCATCGAAAGGCTGGCAACAGCTGGTAAATTGGTTATTGATAGAAGGGGGCTTTGTTTTCACTACAGAGGAGATTGGGCGCGCTGTTGAGATATGTTTTAAAATTAATTTAAGCTTACTCACCCATTTTTATAAATTCTTATCCACGAATCCATCACTCCCTTTAACAGAGTGCGTTCCTCTTACCCAAATTTTAGCGTATACCGGAGAAGAAAAAGCGCTTTTACTTGATAAAAGTCTATCTTTATTGGTTTCACTTTTCGAATTACTCCAGAAAAAAGCCTTAGGCATGGCACTTTATCAGTTGCATGAGCATGAGTTGAAACCCTTGCTTAGTGAAAGTCAGCTACAAATTATAGAGCGGGTGTCAAGCGAGTTAAATACAGCCCATGATTCTTGTGAAGGTTTGACAGAAACTCCCTTGATACCTCTCATTAGTATTCCAGATGTGACCAATAAACAAGACCCTTATATAGCACTTGATTTGGTACCCATGATTCCGATGATTGAATCAATACAAACAACCCTCACCCGATTGGATGAAGGCAACACAACCGCCAATGATTCTCAAGAAGAGTCGACACAAACCTCATTAGAGACACAAGAATATACTAAGAAGTCCACGGCTAAGAGACCGCTTAGGGATCTGAAGCGACCCAAGCACCCTGCTGAGCACCGCGAGGCAAGCAAAACAGAGCCTGATAATTTGCAAATGATGTTTGAACGAGCAAAGAACATGGCCTCTCAATTAACCTGCGAAGGGCGATTTTTTCTAACTAAAGAAACGCTTGAGCAACTTCCAGCAGAAGAACGCGTCAAACGGCTTATGGTAGAGTTAGAAAAGGCATGGGAACTGGCTACTAAGAAAGATCATCCAACGGGTGTTGAAAAAAATAAAGAACAACTATTAATCGAACTACAAGATTTTTATTATTCATTACAAAAAAAACCTGCCCTCAATACGCCGTGTTTTTTTCAATTATTTGAAGAAAAAGTAAAGGCTCAACCTAATAAACTTGCTGTCATTTACGATGCGACAACCCTGAGTTATCAAGAATTAAATGAAAAAGCTAATCGCCTCGCCCACTACTTAATTGACTTAAAAAAAGAAAAAAACTGGAAGAATGGAACCTGTATTGCTTTATTTTTTGAAAATAGCATAGACGCTATCATTAGTATTTTAGCGGTAATGAAAGCGGGTTTAGCCTACTTGCCGTTAACGGTTGATAAACACTTATCAAATGAACGATTAACGGCTTATGTAAAAGAGAGTGAAGTAACTTGGCTGCTCGTTCAAGACAGCTTAGCGCATCATGGTTTTATGCATTTTGTGAAAAATAAAATCGACTCATTGGAAAGCCAATGCTTTTCTCACTGTCAACATAAAAATAAGAAAAATCCGGCGCTTAAAATTGATCCTCACCAATTGGCCTATACGATTTTTTCTTCCGGCTCAACAGGAAAACCAAAAGGGATCCCGATTGCCCATAAAGGGTTAGTGAATCCTATCAAAGCCGTGGAGCAGGCCTTTCAAATTACAGCTAATGACCGGGTGGGTTGGCACGCCTTACTAAGTTTTGATGCCAGTTTACTTGACATTATGACGGCCTTGGGAACGGGGTCGACAAGCGTCATTATTCCTCAAGCTATTCGCACTGATGGAGAAAAATTAACCGACTATTTAAAAATTCATGAGGTATCGATTATCACCTTAGTCCCTACGGTACTTGAGACACTTAATCCTGCGTCTTTGCCCAACTTGCGTGGCTACATCAGTACCGGAGAAGCAGGAAGAAAAGGACTGTTTGACTATTGGCATCAAACAGGGCGTTTGCAAGACCAAGAGCCGCGTATTGGGCTCAATGGACATGGCCCTACCGAGACCAGCATTTGTTTTGCCTTAGGGCGCTACCAAATAGACCGTCCAATGACGCCTATTGGAGAGATAATTGTGCCTGGTTTTGAATGGTTCATTATGAACTTACCCAGTGAAACCTGTCCTTACCCCCGAAAACCTTCCCTTGTTAGGGAAGGGGAGGAGGGGGAACTGTATTTGGCCGGACCTGGATTAGGGCTAGGTTATATCGATACAAAAGCGCCTTACCAGCAACGCTT
>JACCWL010000140.1 GCA_013697645.1 Tatlockia sp.
TCGGGCCAGGGGCGCCGACCTACGTGCATATTAGAACTTACCTGGGGACAAACGGGGGAACTATAAAAAAGAATCATTTTTTTTAGTTTTCTTCGCTGCTCTTTTTTCACTGGCTGTTTTTTGTGGCTTCTTCTTCGTATTTTTCTTAGTATCCAAATTTTTGCTCATAATTTTTCCTATAATGGTTAAATCTCAAGGTTTTATATCAAAATTAGCACAATAATGTTCAAAGTAAAGCCAATTATGATAGAATACAGGCAATTTAAAAGACGTATTCAAATACAGTGTATAGAGGATTATGTATTCAAAATCAAACTTAATAGCCTGTGATTTACTCATAAAGCTTGAGACCGAGGATTACAAAACAGCCTACACCACTAATCCTAGTGGTAAAGTTTATATACCTAAGCTTTTCGGTAAAGAAGATGACTTTTGGGAAAAACAAGTTCCTATGGAGTCCCGAGCGAATTCTGTGATTGTTATTACCGACTGGTCCTATAAATATGCTATAGCGGTTGTTGATTGGATCTATGATTTGATGGATCAGGATTTTGAAATCTATGCTTGGACCGGGGAGCTAGTTAAGATTGATTCTTATTATGATTTAAACAAGGCTTTACACAACATCAAGCCTATCCACCCCTCTCTACTTGAAGCAATACTCTCCCAACATGAAATTGAAAAAGACAGTGTTAAAATTATTGATTATTTTAAAAGAAGGCAAATTGAGGCTTTTTTAGCGGATGGAAAGGTAATAGAACCCACTTTAAATTTTTGCGATATTGATAAAGGACTTTTGAACACAGAAGTAGAAAGTATTCTCAATAGTCTATCCTCTTATTTATTTTTTGATATTTTAGTGTCGGTAGGTTCCATTATTGATTTTGATTTATTGGTAAAATGTGCCGAACTTCCTCAATTCAGAGGACTTAATTGTTTGATATCTAGTTCGACTTTTAAAAACAATTATCTCATTAATTTCAATAACATCCGCTCTAAAGATATTTACGATCTACGCTGTTATAAATCCTTTGAGAATTGTTTCTCTTATGATGAATTTTTAAATGATTATAAGGGATTAATAAATATTAAAGAGATTGATGTTAACAATACTCATAGTAATGTAAATGAACTTGATTTTACCTCTTTTCCTAATCAACTAAAATCCATCTGTTTAGATGGGGTTTCTTACGAAAAATGTAAATTTAGTTCTTTCAATTCTTTGCAAAAATTAGAATTAAAATCCTTTGATTGTCGTCTGCTTCATGCGATATGTAGCACTGCGCCAAATATTGAAATCCTGCATTTAAATAAATATTCCTATGATATCTCTCTTAGTCAAATTAAACTTCTAAAGTTAAAAAAATTACATCTCGAGAACTTAAGGCTAGATAGAGTTATTAAAACCCTAAACTTCCCATTTCAATTGGAAGAATTAACTTTAAAAAATGTATATACCTACAGCAAAACGGTTCGAGAATTTGAAAATCTAACCCAGCTTAATCAATTGTGCATACAGGATACTAGGATGCCAGTCGAGCATTTTATTACCCTAATAAAAAACAATATTTATTTGGAAAAGATAATATTGAACAATGTCCAATTTACTAGTCTCGATAATAAAAATAATGAGCAAAAAATTGATCTAACCGAACTGCTACAGAAAAATTCTCATTTACTGCTTTCTTTACGCTCCATTGAAGTTAATGACGATAAGAATATTGATTTTCATGCACTTAGTTCAATTTTACTAACGAACATTAGTTCTATTGAAAATATCACTCTAGAAATTAAAAAGCTAGATTCGCATGTTGAGAAGTGCGTTATTTATCAAAAAAACCATCAAATTTTTTTGAAGGGCGACAATATCGAACCTCACCTTTTGAACCTTTTTTTGAACCTTTTTCTAAGCCATAGTGATTATATAAATTCCCTCTCTATTAACTGTCTCTGGATCACTGTTTTTCTTAAGTCTATTTTGCTTGAACATAAAGATAAATTGAGCAAAATAAAAATTTTAAAATTACCTAATTTTTTGGGAGAAGAATACCTAGCCTTATGCCCTACTTTAAAGAGGATTGAGTTTAGAGATTTCTCTTTTCTTTATGGTTCATTGCGCATGAAGAATTATACACTAGATTTCCAAACGTTCTTTCAGTTAGAACAGCACCATACTTCAGATCTTACCCAGTTAATTTTAGAAGATAACTATAATTTTTTGAATGAAGAATTAATACTCAATCACAGAAGTGACTTTCCCTTTAAGCTCTTGTCCATTTCTTCTAGTATTTCATCAACTGTAATTACTAAATTAATAAACCACTCCCCTCATTTAGAATCACTTCGTTTAAAATTTTTTCCCTCTCGCAACTTAAAATGTGACACTCTTTCTAAGTCCTTGGAAGTGCTTATACTCGAGCATCAATCAGCACAAACCATTTGTAATTTTTTAAGCCATAAGCCTTTGCTTAAGCGTTTAGAATTAGAAATCCCAACAGAAAATGATTCTTTGTTTAAGCTTTTAGAACAATGCATTGCCGCTTCCACACAGTTAAATCACTTAGTTTTAAACGGCAATATTTCTTCAACCCAGAGTCAAAGAATATTAGATTTCATCATAAAAAATAATCGTGAAATGCAAACTCTCATTTTGGGTAAGCATTTTGTTTTTAAAAAAAATGAACAATTGCGCGTAAAAATAGCAACTAAGGAAGACTATCTTTTTGGCTTGTTAAAGAGCTCTCCCAATCTAAAAATTTTGCACATCAATCAACCTATTCCAATTAAAAAACTGCTTGGTCATTCATGGAAGAATCTAGATTATCTTATGGTAGTCAGTTGTTTAGATTCACAACCTGGTACGGAATCCCTTTCTGAAACCTTTGATCTTCTGCTAGCCCTATGTCCCGCAGTTTCCAAATCTAGCTCGCCAAATATATCAGTTAATTTTTACCGCCAAAATTCGTTTTTTATTGTTGCAAAAATGAAAAACGACAAATTCAAGCTGCATACCACAGAAAGATTATCCAATGTGCAACTTGCTAATTACATTACCAATATTAAGCTTAAAGCTTTTGAAATTCAGGGTATTAACGGCTTACTTTTGGATGATGACCCTACTAGTATTTGCTCCTTAAATTTTGATTTAAAAGACTCTTCCTCCTTATTAGACAATCTTGATTATTTCAGCAAAAAAAATCAATTTTATGATTTTTCACTCTGTTCTCCCCATGTAAAAATAACTCATTCTAAAGTGGAATGGCACGGGGATAAATTAAATGATGAACAAATATCTAAGATCTTAAAGTTAGCCAGAAACTTAGATCCTATTCGTATCGTTACCATACACAATCAGCTGTCTTTAACGGTTATTGCTGCCTTAGATAGAATGGAAATTAAGAACATAAATTTAGTTAATGTTAATCAACAAGACGAATTTATTAGCCAATTAGTAAAAAAGGGTGTAGAGATTACAGCCAGGAATACTTCTCTCCAAGTTCTCTATCAAATTAAACATCCTAACAAAGAATTAACTCTTACAGGGGTCCAATTTCCTCCCTTACTTTTTAATCTCCTATTAGAAAAAGAAGAGGATGTTTACTACAGCAAACTTAGACTTGAAGATTTTTCTTTCTCAGCTCCAATAAAATTTTCTAGAAAAGCGCCTTATGATTTTAATCTACTGTTTTTAAAAAATGCCAAGATAGACGTTAGTTTTATTTTAATCTGGCTCCTTTTGACTCCCACCTATAAATCATTTACTGCGGTTTTAACCAATTGCCCGACTATCAATTCAAATCAACTAGAAAAATTAAAACTCCAATTTCCTGATTTTGAATTTCAAGTTCGAGAAGATAAATCAACTCCAATTCTTACCTCACAGAGCCTGCTAACCCCAAACTCTTGTGAGCAAGATGAACCGCTCAATCTGATTGACGCAAAAACGGGAGAACAACAAGCAAAGACTAATTTTACCAAAGACTCATCTATTTTTAGAGAGAAAAAATCTAAGAAACTATCTCCCAATTATTTAAGATTGCGTGTGCAAAATGATGGAGTTAATGTTGTCAAAAAAATTAAAGATCTTTCTTATAGAAAATATATTATTCAACTTTATGAAGAATTCTATAAGGAACATCCTGACTATTATTTAGCAGAGCTCAGAGTATCTCTTAAAAAAGATAGATGGTATTCCCTGCCTTCTATCACCCCAGAAGACAATCTTTTTGCCTTTAATGCCTCAGAACAACTTGAACTGGGTTATTCAAAGAAAAAAAATCTTTTTTATATTCGTTGTGCTAAATCTTGTGAAGTCAATCTTGCTTACATGCTTCATGCGGTACTTGACATACGATTCAGCAATGAACAGATGGATAAAAATTACCAGGCTTATTTTCCCTGCATCCAATCGATAAATTTTGAAAAAAATGAGTTAGCCAGCCTCTTTCAAACCCAATTTTTAACTTTACAAAAAATGCCTTTGGAGTTTAGAGAAGAGTTACTCATCCACTTTTGCCGCTTTGAGGTAGGGGATTTATCCAACTCGTCTTTAACAGGTAAGTCTTTATTTAATTTGCTCATTCGTGAGCGCAAAGGGGTTTGCCGTCATAATGTCTCTGTCTTTAGCGAGTTAAAATCCTTCTTTAATCAAAACCTCCCTTCTAAATTAAAGATAAAAGCACGAGAGTCATTTGGCATAGGCCATGTGATTATAGAAGTAAAACGCAATAATAAATGGCAAATGATTTGTTTGGGCGGGGCTGAGATGCCTGAGGCCATCAATACAGAGGAAGAAAAAGTTAAGCCTCCACAACAGTTGGCGACTAAATTAATGGATTTTTTGCAATCTAACTTACAAGAGCTAGGTCAGCTTTTTAGCAGCCCTACCCTTGAAGTTCAAGAAAATGTGAGTGCAAAAGAAGAGCCGCCTTTTGTTAGACCTCAAATTGATTTACTTGAACCCACAAAGATTGAACTGCCTGAGCTTAAACCCCCTCATGAAATTAAAGCAGAACTCATTGGTCCAACCACAGCTCCTCAACAAGCTCTTATTAAAAAGGATTTCTCATACGTCCTATCGTTAAACCCCTTTAAACCATCAAAACAAGCAAAAACTATTCCGGCAAGCAATTTTTTAGAACTTGCAAAGCAAGTGATGGACTTGGCAAAAGATTTACAACCGGGAGAAAATAATCTGCTGCTTAATTTTGTCTCTCCTGCACAAGTTGAACTTTTTTACGCAACCTTAGCTTCTGCATTAAGTGTGAAGCAAAATCGCTTTCTCCTAATGCATGAACCCAGTCAATTTAAGCCCTCTGAATTTGTTATTGATAGCAAAACAGGTGAGCATTCTAATCAACCCACGACCTTGGTCAAATCCGTACACCATGCCAAGCCAGGCGATTTTTTGATAGTTAATATTGCCAATTACGCTGATAAAACAGTCGCCTTACTTAATGCCCTAACGGACAGAAAAAAAAGAGTTTTAGCCAATCAACCCGTATCTGAAGCTTTAACCATTATTGCGGTGAAATTAAATACCACCGAGGTAGAAGAAGATGTGTATTCGCGATTTTTAAACCAAGAATATTTTGTGCCAAAACTTAACCATACCAACCCCTTTGAACCCTTTCGCAAACCCCTAAACCCAAGTGTAAGCGATGAAGAAACCCTTGTTATTGATTTTTATGATGGCGCCTCTTGGAGATCGCAACTGCTAGGCAGCCTTGAATTAGAAGGCCCACAAGTACACTACAAAAAAGGGACTTTGATTCAAATGATTAAAGCGGGTAAAACCTCTATCCGTTTTTACAACCCCCCCATGAATTTAGCAGAGTTTAGAGTGGCATTACTTAACTTAGTAAGCACCAAACATTTTGATGCCAATGGTGAGCTTTATGACTTACCAGCGCATTTTTCTTTTGAGTCAGCCGCTAAAATCTACGATCTCGCTTCATCAAAGTATTCTTACCTATTGGGAAAAAATAGCGCTCAAAAAGAAGGCGCCTATGTTTTAAACGAGACCACTTATCATCATTTTTTTAACAACTTCAAGTGCAAAAACAAAACTATCAATCATAAAACGGGTTGGCTCTTAAATCATGCAAACCAAGAACTTGCTGTATGGATCACAGGGCATTTGCACGAAGCGTTATGGGCAAAACTTCTAGATTCGGCTATTAAACATCACTGTCAGTTGATTTTGTTTTTTGAATCAAGATTGCTAATGCCGCCAAGTATGCGCAAAAGAGCTATAGAGCAGGAACAACTTGCCACTGAGCATGGAAGGCACAAAAATTACATTATCGTTTCCAATGACGCTTATCTATCGGAAATTCAATGCCAAGCAAAAGATGAACCCCAATTGATGTCTTTTGAAGTGAGTGAAAATACGCAATTTTCTAATCTCTTTGAATCCATTCATCTCAGAAAAAATCAGAATGAGAAAGAGTTGGCAGTGGATTGGCACTCAAGTCCTGTGAGAGAAAATTTGCTGAAAGAAGGGCAAAAGGTAATTTTAAAAGGCTGTATTAATCAAGAACTCGCCGATAGATTACAATCCTTATTCAGTACAGAGAATTTTGTTTATGTTAACGGCAAAAAAGAAAAATATAAGGGTCAATTAATACTTATCTTGGCAGACAATAAATTCTTTAAAAACGCCAAGGTAATTCAGCATAAATTTAATAGTAATGATGTGTTTAAAGAGCTTTGGACCCACTATCCAGAAGCCTTGCTGAATTCATGGAAATGGTTGTTACAAACCTTTATAGAAAAGGCGCAGGATGCAGGCATTGCTCTTAATTTTAATTACCTCACCATAAAATCCATGCTGGATTTTCATCAAAAATATCCGCAAACGAATCCCTTTTTACCCTTTATCTTGTTGCATCCGAAGTATAAACCCTTGAAAAACCTAGCTCTTTCTGTTTATCCCATTCAAGAGCCCATGATTACCTCAGCTAATGAATTCGATGAAAATCGCAAACAAAGCGTCTCGCAGATGCTTGATTTTTTCTCTTTTGGCTTTCTTGTAGGCGAATCAGGTTCTGGAAAAACCACCTTTGTGAATAATACCTTTAAAGGGAAAAATGTGCATTTTGGTTTGGCCAATTTGGAAAAATGGGCTATTGAAGGCGGACTTTTCTATCTCGATGAAACCAATTTATTCCCCAAAGGCGCATTAAATTTTTTTGGTGGTTTATTTAGTAGCAACCCAGGTCTTTTAATAAATAATAAGTTTTATCCCATAAAAATAGGCTTAAAGCATCGTATTTTATGGGGTGGAAATTACAGCGATTTTACCAATAGACAAAACCACACCTTTTTACAACAGGTTCCAGTTATTGAATTTGAAAACTTCCCCCACTGGTATTTAAAAGAAAGAGTATTAAAAAAAGCGATACAGCTTGCCTGTTCCTTGGATGAGGCGACCTTAGAAGACATCGTTAGCATTCAATTAAAGGTCTATCACTACGTCAATGAACACAATCCAAAAGCGGGCTGGACCGTTCGAAATCTTGAAAACATGGCCTTGCGCTTTATTTTATTTAGAGAAGAAAGACCAACTCAATCAACAAAAGCACAGGCTTGGCTCTCAGCTTTTGATGAATTATCTAACCGCAATGAGCCGCGATGGCTTAGTATTTTTCAAAATTGGGTTGAAGCTCAGTATCCCTTGGGGGAGATTAGAGCTAGTTTAAATAAAGGGGTAAACCATAGCAGTGATTCATTTATAATCACTGAATGCAGACAAAATGTATTCCGTTTGATGTTAGATCAGGTCAAAATTCAAAAGCTCAAAGACAAATACCCTGAATTGGGTGAGTTCACCGCTGTGGGTGCCTGTTTATTGGAAGGCGAGACTGGACTTGGTAAAAGTATAACTGCAGCTGAGCTTGCCGAATCACTTGGCTATAAAAAAGGAGATGAAGTCGCTCTCGCTAAGGAAAACAAAGCGGATTCAAATTGCTATTATTTTGTTTCCCAAGATTCTGATGAGCTATTGACTGTGGATTCTAGGGCTAAATCCAATTCTGGATTGATGTTGACGCCTATTGAACAAAGACTCACTACACTATTTCATGCAGGATCTAAAGTTATCATTGATGAAATTAATTCCTTTGATCATAAATTAATCCTTGTTTTGGAAAAAATATTGCTTGCTTTATTGTCAGGGGTTGATCTGTCAATGGAACAGGCAAAAAACCCAGGCTTTTTTGTCTTTCTCTCACAAAATCCAATTCATTACAAAAACAGAAAAAAACTGGCTCTACCTTTAGAAAATAGAATGTTTAAGTTGGATTTCTTAGATTACTCACAAAAAGGCTTGGGCCAAATTGCAAAGCACAACGGCCTGCATCCACTATTTGCCAAAGCAACTGCCGCATTTTTCCATCAGAGCAGCAAAAGAAATCAAAGTACTGCCTTAAGCGCGCCGAATTTTCGTGAGTATTTAGATAAAGTAGAAGCTATTCGAAAGGATAATCCGCTCAGTGGTTGGTTTTTTCTTGAGACAGTTTATGGCTATCTGGGAGAAAGGGACAGGCAAGCTTTGTATTGCACGTCTCTGTTTTGTTTAAGCGCTTTTGCTTTTTTACATCAACCTAGTCTTTGGGATAGTCCCGTTGAAAAACCGATTAGTTCGCTAATCAATGTCGAAGGTTTTGCAGAGGTTTTAGGGTCTAATGAAGTGGAGATGGAATCTGATTCCGAAGAGGAGGCTCAATCTCAATCCGAAGAGGAATCTCTATCGGAAAAAGAACCTGAAAATAGCGAGATTGTTCCCTCAAACCTTAGGCATGAAGAAGAACCTGGCAAACCAACTTTCTGTTGTAGCGGTCTTAGTATGCAAATACTCGGAGGATTTATTACTGCTTTAGGTCTCACTGTAGTAGCTGTAGCGATAGTTGGTTTAAATATAGCCTCATTTGGTTTACCGGGTATTTTTCTAGCAATTTTGGCAGGAGCAACTGTTTTGATAGGCACAGGAGTTTTCACCAAAGGTGTGGTGGAAAGTTATTCAGATTCTAACGCGCCAGACTGTTTAACATCCTGCACATTTTAATAAATCCACTGTTTGAAAATTATTAAAACAAAGCAACTTTTTTTAATACTTTCTGTTCATATTTATCAATTGACAAGGCAAGTTCTCTATCTCTATGATCCAGCCACTTTTTACCTAGACCCTAAGGACAAACTCAATGCCTACCTTTGTTGTTCTCGTCGCTGGAGCCTCTGGCACCGGCAAATCCACCTTTACCAAGATGTTAGAAAAAGAGCTCCTCTCAAGAGGTATTTCTACCTATGTAATCCCTATGGACAATTATTATAAAAAAAGAGAACCCAACACACCTGAAACATCGGATTTCGATGATCCAGATTCCTTTGATTTAAAAAAAATGGGTGAACAGTTGCGAGCTATCAATAATAATGAAACCGTTGAACTGCCCCAATTTTGTTTCAAAGTTAAAAATAGATTAGAAGAAACCATCAGATTCAATCCTGAGTCTGTCAAGGTAGTTATTTTAGAAGGGCTACATGCTTTTCGTGGTAAGTCCTGCTTCCTTCCAAAGGAACAAACCTATTCCGTCTATATTGAGTTAGACGAATATTTAACCAATGTAAAACGGCGGGTCAAACGCGATATACCATCGGCTAGTGAAGGCGGGCGTAATACCACGGAGGAACTGACAAGAGAACGGGAATTAACCTGTAACGTAAGAGGAGCCTATTTTAAAGATATAGCCTCTCAAAAACACGACGCAGATGTTACGGTTTCAAATAACGATCCCAATGATTTTTCGATAGCTGTTCCCAAAGAGGCTGATGAGATTATAGCAAGACTGCAAATCTCTCCTGCCAAACTTAATTATTCTGTTGCTGAGATTAAACGTTCTGATTTCTGGCGGCCGGCTCCAAAGAGAACAGAAATTGAAACCATCGAAAAAGAGCTTTCTGTGACTGAGCTCATTTCTAAGTTTGAATATTAAATTTAGCTCACCCCAGGCTCTATGCCATTAAGTTAAGGAATTTATGAAAATCAATTTCTTGTGAAACTATTCAGCTAGGCGGAAAACCTTGATTACAAACGCTGCATCACGGCTACAGCTTTTTTGATAGGGTTTAATCTACAGATCATTCAAAATAGCACGTAGGTCGGCGCCCCTGGCCCGACATTTCTTACCCGCGGAGCCATTAGT
>JACCWL010000161.1 GCA_013697645.1 Tatlockia sp.
GGTATGAAATGTCGGGCCAGGGGCGCCGACCTACGCTGCTTCTTATTATGATCCAATAAAAAAATCTTTCGTAAAATCGCAAAATTAGGCAGATAGGGTATATCATAGGATTTTTCTTTTGAATAATCCGAAGATGTCAGCGATAGAAATCATGGTACCTAAACAACAAAGTCTCCTGCGCTCAACCTCGCTTGTATCGATAATGACTTTGATCTCACGCATGGTGGGCTTTATCCGCGACATGCTCATAGCTCAATTATTTGGTGCCTCAGCGGGAATGGATGCCTTTTATGTAGCATTTAGAATCCCTAATTTTATGCGCCGCCTATTTGCCGAAGGTGCTTTTTCACAGGCTTTTGTGCCTGTACTTGCTGAGTATCAACAAACCCGCACTATAGATGATGTCCGTGTTTTTATTGCTCGAATAGCCGGGCAATTAGGGGCAATACTTTCTTTAATAACGTTAATCGGAGTAATCGCAGCACCCCTTATTATTTTTATCTTTGCTCCTGGTTTTGGCGAGCATAGTCTGCGTTCTACGCTGGCTACTGAAATGTTGCGAGTGACCTTTCCTTTTCTGATGTTAGTATCGATGACTGCTATGGCGGGGGCTATTTTAAATACCTATGGCTATTTCGGTGTCCCCGCATTTACCCCTGTTATCTTAAATATTTGTATGATCTTAGCCGCTATTTATCTAAGTCCCCAGCTTGAAAACCCAGTGGTTGGCTTAGCTTGGGGAGTGCTCATTGCGGGAATTGTGCAATTTTTATTTCAAATTCCCTTTCTTTATCACCGCAGATTATTGGTGAAACCAAAAGTGGATTGGACTGATCCAGGTGTTAGGCGTGTTTTGAAGTTGATGGTTCCGGCTTTATTTGGGGTTTCTATTGCCCAGCTTAATCTTATGGTTGATTCGATTTTTGCCTCCTTTTTAAAAGTGGGTAGTGTAACCTGGTTATATTACACCGACAGGCTGACTGACTTTCCCTTAGGCGTCTTTGGTGTGGCCATCGCAACGGTTATTTTACCTCATCTATCGAGACGTCATGCGGATCAAAGTATTGAAAAATTTTCACGTGCCTTAGATTGGGGAATACGAAGCCTGTTATTAATTGGGCTACCTTCTGGCTTAGGACTTGTCATGTTTTCCATGCCTCTAATAGCAAGTTGTTTCACTTATGGTAAATTTTCTATCAATGATCTTCTCCAAACTCAAAAAAGTCTCATTGCCCTGGCCTCTGGTGTGCCTGCTTTTATGATGGTAAAAGTGCTTGCCTCTGGTTTTTACGCGCGCCAGGATATCAAAACCCCAGTAATAGTGGGGGCTTGGGCGATGGTGGTCAATTCTATTCTCTGCGCTTTGTTAGTATGGCATCTTGCTCATGCCGGCCTTGCTCTGGCGTCTGCCATAGCCGGTTATGTGAATTGCGGCGTTTTACTTTACCTACTTAAGCGGCGGGGCATTTATCAGCCTGAAAAAGGTTGGCTGAAATTTATCTTACAGTTACTTTTTGGCAATGCTGCAATCGTCATCTATCTCTATTATATGGCTGCGAATGTTAATTATTGGTTAGATCATTCAGCACCTATGCGCTTGCTTTTATTGATAGGGCACGTTGCAGTGGCGGTACTTATCTATTTTACCTGCTTAGCTCTAACTGGCATTCGTTTAGCGCAATTTCGCGGTCAGATGAAGGAATAAAATCTATGAATCCTAAGATGTTTTATGAATCGAAAACAGAAGTGACGAAGGCAATCCCTTTGCATTTGGTATCGAAAGTGCAATGGGAGCAGGGTTTAGAGACTTTAACGCAAATAGAACGAAATTGTTTTGCAAGCCAGTCATTTACAGGAAAACTAGGTGAGGTCTGTCTTGTCTCTGACAATGAAGGACTTATCGCCAAGGCTTATGTGGGTGCCGGAGAGGGTGATGAAGTTTTAGCGCTGGCTAATGCTGTAATTCGCTTACCACCAGCGAGTTTTGTACCTCAACAAAGCCTGTCGCAGGGTGCGGAAGTCATCTGGTCACTTGCTCAATATCGATTTGAAGAATACAAAAAACTAGATAGATCACCGCGAATTTTAGTGGTAAATGAGCAGAATTTAGCTGCAATTCTTGCTGAAGCAAATGCTATTTTCTTGGTACGTGATTTAATTAATATTCCCGCCAATGATTTAGGCCCAGAAAAGTTGGGAATAGCTTTCGCTGATCTTGCAAAGGAGTTTGGCGCAAAATTTCAGCAATGGGTTGGTGACGAGTTGCTAAGTTCAAAATTCAACGCAATATACACCGTGGGACTGGCTGCGGCAGAAGCACCGCGATTGCTCAATTTAACTTGGGGAAAGCCCGAACATCCACGTGTTACCTTAATTGGCAAAGGGGTTTGCTTTGATAGCGGCGGCCTTGATCTTAAACCCTGCGATGGGATGCGCCTGATGAAAAAAGACATGGGTGGTGCGGCTCACGTTATGGGTTTAGCCCAGTGGATAATGACCAAAAAACTCCCTATTTATTTAGAGGTTTATATTCCAGCTGTTGAAAATGCGATTGGCCCCAATTCCTTTAGACCTGGGGATGTAATTAGAATGTACAATGGCTTAACAGTGGAAGTAGGGAATACTGATGCAGAAGGGCGCCTAGTACTCGCTGATGCAATAGCCAAGGCGTGTGAAGAAAAACCTGAATTACTCATTGATTTTGCGACCTTAACCGGTGCTGCACGGGTTGCAGTGGGGACAGAAATCGCCGCCATGTTTTCTAACGATGATCGCTTGGCGCAATCTCTCCTTGATTCTGCTTTAGCCGTTAACGATCCCATTTGGCGTTTGCCCTTATTCGCAGGTTATAAGCCGCTCATTGATTCAAACATTGCTGATCTTACCAATTTCACCCCTTCACCTTTTGCTGGGGCAATTACTGCTGCTCTTTTCTTAGAGCATTTTGTTTCTAAGTCAGTGCCTTGGGTTCACTTTGATATCATGGCTTGGAATGCGAGTTCTAAACCAGGGAAGCCCGAAGGGGGGGAGGCATTAGCTTTGCGCGCGTTGATGCATTATTTGGCTAAAACTTATGGTGAGAATTAAGATTTGCTATTTCTTTGATCAATATTGCTTTATAATGTGCATTTTTAGGTATTTTTTGTATGAAAGGAAATCGATTAGAAAGATCGTTAGTGGTTCAATTCAAATGTACAAATGATGAATCAATGGATGAGTGCATTGTCCAGCTTAATAAACAATTGCTAATCTCTTCATGTGAACTTGATTTTAAAAATTATGTTCCCTCTGATGAAAAAATGCAAAAACTTGCTTTGGCGATTGAAAACAACCCTAATCTTGAAAGATTTAAACTCACTGATTTTCAGAATCAATTTTCATTTGTTATTGTAGAAAGGATTACACAAACTTTAAAAAAGCTTAGTAATCTTAAATCATTGATTTATAGAGGTGCTCTTAATGCTAATACGGCGGGCTATTTTTCAGAGTTAATTGAAAACACGTCTAGCCTGGAAGTTCTTTCTTTGGGTGGTTGGGATTCTGAAATAAAAACGCTTAGAGACAATGATGCTGAAAGGCTTGCTAAAGCACTACAGCTTAACAAGACCTTGATTGAAATTGATCTTAGTGTCAATAAAATTACCCAAATCGGGGCTAAAGCCATTTGTGATGCCTTAAAAGATAGCGATTATAAATTAAAAATATTAAATCTTAAAAGTAATGATATTGAGAGCCATAAGCACGAAGAACTTGTAGAGATTTTACTTTCTAAGGATGGTTTACAAACGATTTATTTAGAGGAAATGACTTTTACCCCGACTATATACGAGCGGCAAATCCGCAATGAAGGGACAATGGAACAAAGTCTCTCTTTGTTGAAAAAAAATCCTACAATTACCTCTGTTTCTTTAACACTTCAATTTAAACCATCAGGTGATAAATTCTATGTGTTGCTTGCCAAGGCTCTACAGGAATTAAGTCATCTTCAAGAGCTAAAATTTTATGGCTTTCCTTCTCTTACTTTTGCTGTTTTAGATATTATTAATGCAAAAAAAATCAAATCGCTCACCTATAGAGGAATAGAATATACAGGCTACTTTTTGAATATAATAAAAAAATATAAGAACTTAGAGTCACTTTCTTTGGGTGGGTTTCATCTTGGATGGGGAATGAGCGATTCTTTAGGTAAACAAATTGTTGAGGCTCTGGAATTTCATACCAAACTACAAGATCTTGATCTTAGTCATAATACAATAAACCTTAAAACCGCTGAGGCGCTTAAGAAATTTATCCAAGTCAACCTCGTACTCAGATCTTTAAATCTTTCATATAACAAAATGAATGAAGACACTTTTCAACTTATCATTGATTCTATAAATGTTAATCAAAAAATTCATACCTTAAATCTAGCATCTAATAGTTGTTACTTTAAAAAAGAATCTAATTTTTTAAAGTCACTCGAAAAAAATACAAGATTAACCAGCTTAAAGCTATTGGAATACCCCGAAGTAATTAATCCAGAGTCCTCCCAAAAAGAGAACGGAGATTGTTATAATGCCTTTCATTTAGAAAATAAGATTTCTTATAAAACTCATTTGGCAGCTAATGCTGTGGTAGAGAGAAATTTAAGATTATTAAAATATTCTTTGTATCAAAAATTCATTCTGCTTAAATTATTATCTGAGGGAACGGAATTATTTCCCTTCGAGCTTTTAGGAAAAATTTTTAATTTGATCACCCTAGATTCCTTATACAAAAATGAAGTAGCTCTCTTTAAAGAAATAAAATATCCATTCACTGAAACATTTTTGGCAATCAGCCCGTCCGATGAACAGCCTGAGAATCAATTAGAAAAGAAACACAATGAACTGGCATCTAAGTTTGCCAATGATATTGAAATTTCAAAACAAATTAGCCGATTTACAACAGAACTCAACGTTATCCTCCAATCAGCCAAAGCATTAAAAAAAGAAGAAGAGCAACAAATTATTGAATTTGCTGAGCAAGCAACAAACTTGTACAAATCGGTATTAAAGAAACGAGACGATGTGGTTTTTTTGAAAAATTTAAAAAGAGAATTAAACGAATTTAAGGAGACTTTACCGGGGACAACGAATTCACGAAGATTCCTTGCTCTGCTTTGTGCGGTATTGACAGTTCTATTGGCCGTTGTAGAAACCTTGTTACTGCCTTTTGGCTTTTGCTTTGGCTTCTATCAAGGAACGCAATATTTTGCTGAGAATTGTTATCGAATGTTTCATTCTCCTTTGAATCCACCTCTTAAACTTATTGATGATTTACGGAAATCTTTTATTATTGCTTCAGATGAAATATCTCTTGAAGAGGGGCTTAGTATTTAGGAATAAAAAACCTTGATTATGCTGCGCTGCATCAAGGCTACGGTGCTATCAAAACATTTAGGTCGGCGCCCCTGGCCCGAAAACGGGTATCGCTGGTAAGAAATGTCG
>JACCWL010000181.1 GCA_013697645.1 Tatlockia sp.
CTAGCGACGAGTGAAGAAAAAAACAAGGCATTGCAGAGCATGGCAAACGCCATAAAAGATAAGGTCCAGCAGATCTTAACTGCTAATCAGAAAGATATGCGCTTGGCTAGTCAGCAAGATAGGCCGGCCTCATTCATCGATAGATTGGCTTTGGATGAAAAACGCATTGAAGCTATGGCAAAGGCACTGGAGATTGTTGCTAGCTTAGCTGACCCAATTGGCTCTGTGCTTGCAAAAATTGAGCGACCTAACCATTTGGAAATATCTCGAGTAAGAGTCCCACTTGGAGTGATTGCCGTTATTTATGAATCGCGCCCTAATGTGACTGCTGATGCTGCAGGGCTTTGTTTGAAATCCGGTAATGCTGTCATTCTTCGTTGCGGCAGTGAGAGTTTCCATTCATCCTCTGCAATATTGGCGGCTCTTCATCAGGGAATTGCGCAAACAAATCTGCCTTTAAATATTGTGCAAATGGTGCCAACCATTGAGCGAACCGCTGTAGATGAACTTTTAAAAATGGATAGGTTCATCGATGTCATTATTCCTCGTGGTGGCATGAAGTTAATAGACTATGTTTCTGCAAACAGCCGCATTCCAGTATTTAAGCATTTAGCTGGTCTTTGTCACACCTACATTCATCAAGCCGCTAATCTAGAAATGGCAAGAACAATAATTCTTAATGCAAAAATGCGACGAACTGGTATCTGCGGAGCAACAGAGGTCTTATTGATTGATAGAGCGGCTGTTAACCTAGTTTTGCCAGATATTCTAAATGACTTAATTGAAGCAGGCTGCAAAATACGAGGGGATAAGGAACTGAGGAAGCTAAATTCACAAGTTGAGCTTGCAAGTTGTGAAGACTATGACACTGAATTTCTAGATGCCATTATCGCTGTGAAAGTGGTTAAGGATATCGATGAAGCAATTAGCCACATTGCACAACACGGCACCCAGCATACCGATGCAATTATTACTGAAGATCGCCTGGCTGCTGAGCGATTTTTGCAAGAAGTAGATAGTGCGATTGTAATGCATAATACATCAACACAATTTGCCGATGGGGGAGAATTTGGTATGGGCGGGGAAATTGGCATTGCCACTGGAAAATTGCATGCACGCGGCCCGGTTGGCGTTGAGCAATTAACGACCTTTAAGTATGTTGTTCAGGGGAAGGGGCAAGTTAGGCCTTAATATCCCTCCCGGCGAAAAAACAATGAGGTTAGACAAAGATGCATTTAAACCAAAAAAAGGAAATAATTATCCTTAATGTCGATAATCCCTTTGAAGTGGAAATAACAGGTTCGCCTAAGGCAAAGACCGCCATTGTTTTTGTTCACGGCTTTGGGGTAAACCGTCAATCAAGAGGTTTGTTTGTTGAAATAGAATCAAGTCTACCCGAGTCTATCCTTAGCGTGCGTGCTGACTATTCTCAGGTGCTAAAGGAGCGGTGTATTGCACTTCCCTTTAAGGCTCAATGTCAGCGCTTAGATGCACTAATTAGCTATATTCAAGGTCATTATAGTATTGAGAAATTCATCTATATTGGTCACTCTCAAGGTTGTATTACTTTGGGCCTTTACCAGCCTCAGCAAGCTTTAATTCTATTACTGGCTCCGCCAATTATTTCTCCTTTTGAGGAATTTATTAATACAAGTGGATGGAAAAAACCTGGTTCTTATTTAAATCTAACAGGCAATTCCAGATTGGTACGCTCGGATTTGATAGTCGAGGTTCCGCTTGAATTTTGGCAAGAATTTAAAACAATAGATGCACATTATTTATACCAGAACCTCGCTATACAGAATGAGGTTAAAATTATCGTTGCGGAAAATGATCAGATCTTAGGAAAACAACCGGATATTGCCAATATAACGACTTACACCATCCCAGATGCGAATCATGATTTTTCAGGGATTCAGTGGAAAAACTTTCCTAAATGCTCCTTCTGGTGATAACGACTTCAGTTAGAAACAAAGGACAATCAAGATTACCTATGCTCCGTTACTCACATAGCCAGTAGACAGCATGGTGAAGGTCATCAGTCTTAACAAACTGATTCATCGAGGAATTGCCTGGCTTTTAGGGCTATGAATTTAAAAAAGAATATGAAATATATATGGCAGAAGGCGATACCTATGGTTGCAGGTTTAAATCTAATCGTTTCCACCCTTGCTCGGTGTAAACTTGCTGGAGTAAGGATATGATTAAAAGATTTTTTCTCTTTTGTGTGTTAATTCGAATAATTTGTATATCACAGGCTGCGGATTTACCCACACAAAGCCTTGAGCAAAAGAGGATTAATCTCTCAAATATCGTCAAACTGGGAACAAAAGTTAATCAGGCTAACTTACCTTTTCCCTATGATTATTTGCTTACTCAGCCATTAATGACCAAAGGAATAGAGAAATATTATCAATGCACAGCAATAATCCAAACCGTTTATGCCAAAAAAAATAGTACTAACAATACCTTTTTTCGCATAATTTTAATGTTGTTGAAACCGAATTCTAAACTAAAAGAAAAGGAAGCCCCTGTTGTTGAACTTGCGTTTATTACTATGAATTTCAAAGAATTACCGCAGACAATAATCAACGATGTGTTAGATACGAATATTCCTTTTGGTAAGTCATTGTTAAAAAATCATTTCAAAACAAGGTCTAGAGATCGTCAATATTTTTCTGTGAGTTGTGATAATGTCTTGTCTTCATTAACTCACTGTACCTTGAATCGAAAATTATATGGCCGTAGCAATACACTCCTTAGGAAGGACAATAATCGATGGATTGCTCGTGTTGTGGAAATACTGATGTAACCATTTAATGTGGACTTTATCATCTGGCTTAATTCTTACTCTTTTTCAAATCGCAGGGCAAGATCGTCTAAATCAAGGCTGACGCCCTAATTCAGACGATTTGTTTAATGTAGGGATCGACAAACTAAAGCAGACATGATCAAATGCTTCTTTTTTATAGGAGCTCATCATGCAAGCAGA
>JACCWL010000222.1 GCA_013697645.1 Tatlockia sp.
ACACTGCATTAAGGCTACTCTTGTTTTTACTTATAATGAGTAGGTCGGTGCCTCTGGCCCGACAATGGGTGCGCTGGTAAGAAAAGTCGGGCCAGAGGCGCGACTTATGAGAGGCATAGCTATACCACTTTCAATTACCGTCGAATTTTGTATCATTTGCCAAAAGAAAGCTTATAATGCTGTATTTCCGAACATGTTTGGCCTTCTGTCTAGAATTGGCCGCAAAATGAGTAGCTCCAGGATATGACTCCATTTTTAACTGTATTACCAAAGCGAAGCTATTTGACGCTTACTGTGAGCATGATGACTTGCTTGATTTTATTGATCAATGTCTCATTTAAGATTATTACAGCACAGGGTCTAATTTTTACTGCTTCAAGCGTGCTCTGTCCCTTGGTTGCAATTTTCTATCTAATGATTTTAAACGAATGCAATCTTGTCCAGCAGCGGCACATTCTCAATCAGTCGCTCCTTGCCCTGTACCTGTTTTCAATAGGAATTTACTTGTTAGTGAATTTGCCAGCGGCAGAAAATTTGTATGAAAATCCAGCTTATCAAATTGTTTTTGAAGATATTCCCAAAAAATTTTTTGCAGCGACTTTAGCCTTTGGCTTGAGTTTTTACTTGCCTCATTTACTCTGCTGCGCGAAAAACTCTGAAATCCTCGTATCGCCAAAAAAACGCCTCGTGCTTGCCCTATTTGGTGGATTTTTCTTTTTTAGTATTGATTTCATGCTGCTGTTTTTAGATCCCCATGTTTTTAGTTTCAATCGTATCTATATTGATTCTTTGATGGTGAGCGCAGGAATTTTATTATTAGTCGGCGTTGTTTATCTAAGTTTTCATTTAGTGATTAGTCCTGTCAGAGCCAAACGGAAGGCTCTAAGTCTTCCTGATTATTTATCATTCCCTTTGTATCATTATTTGGTTAGTTTTTCTGTAACCATTTTGTTGATTTGTCTTGCTTGTGAATACCGTTTAATTTCCTTCACAAACGGTACGACTATAGGAGCGAGTGCTATTCTCTTTCCTTTGATAATTATTGCCAGCAATCTTATTGGTGAATTATATGGTTACAAGGCGAATCTTCGTCTGGCTTTGGTTTTAATTTTGGCGGAATTAACTTTTGATTTGCTATTAATGGTTGCTGTCGCAATGCCGGCCCCTGAATTTTTCAATTTAAATCCATTTTACAGCTGCATCATGCCACGTCGGATTCCCGCAGGGACCCTGGCCTTATTTGTCGCCTTTGTCAGCAATGCCATGCTACTTGAAAATTTGAAATACACAAGTCTCGGTCTTAATCGTTGTGCTCGTATTTTGATTGCTAATTTTCTCGCGACTTCTCTCCTTTGCATGGTCAATTACAGCCTTTTATATACTGGCGTCTATGCCTATGATCAAATTTTTAATCTGGTTTTAAATGCCTGGGTTTATAAAATTATTGCTGTAGTAGTCACTTTACCCTTAGTCCTTTGGCTGTATAATGTTTGCTCGCAAATGAAGCCTACCAGAGGAGCGGCTGTGTTTGGGTTGTCTTAAATTAAATAAGTCCCCTAGCCCGAGGATGAGCAGCAGGGGTAAGAAATGTCGGGCCAAGGGGTACGACCTACGACTCGTCTTTCTTCACCGGTCTTTTCCAACCATGAACCGTCTTTTGCTTACTATCAGTCAAAGTTAGCTCTCCGGCTGGCACATTTTTGCGAATTGTAGAACCTGCTCCAATAGTGGCATTAGCGCCAACAGTCACCGGTGCAACCAATTGTGTATCAGAACCAACAAAGACACCGTCTTCAATGATTGTTTGATGTTTGTTAACTCCATCGTAATTACAAGTAATCGTTCCTGCGCCGATGTTGACATTTTTTCCGAGACTTACATCGCCTAGATAGCTTAGGTGACTGGCTTTGCTGCCCTCGTCAAAGCGGGCATTTTTTGTCTCAACAAAATTGCCTATCTTGCACTGTGTTGCGAGCTTTGTTCCTGGCCTTACGCGGGCGAAGGGCCCAATCTGGCAGTCATTGGCAATAACAGAATCCTCTAGTACTGAATGTGCAAAAATTTCGCAGTTTTCCCCGATGGTGACATTAGTTAGCAAGCAATTTGGACCTATCTTAGATCCTTTGCCAACGCTGACTGTTCCGTTGATGATGACATTAATATCGATAAACACATCCTGAGAACAATGAAATTCTCCGCGAATATCAAGACGGTTTGCGTCGGCAATGGTGACGCCTGACAGCATTAATTGTTCAGCGTTTCGTTTTTGCCAGTCACGGTCTAGTTGTTGCAATTGCAAACGATTATTAACCCCTTGGATTTCTATCCGCTCTTTTGCTGGCATGGAAGCGATCACTTGATGTTCCGCTACTGCTTGTAGAATAATCTCGGTTAAATAATATTCGCCCTGGGCATTATTGTTGCTTAATTGGGGCAGCCAGCGTGCTAAATTGGCCACATCTACACAGCAAATGCCGCTGTATATTTCTTTGATTTTTTTTTGCATTGCATTGGCGTCTTTTTCTTCAATAATTGCCTTAATTTCACCCTTTTCATTACGGATTATGCGTCCAAGACCTGAAGGATTGTCCAAGGTGGCAACTAGTAAAGCTAAGGCTGCATTTTCGCGGTTGCTGATATCAATTAGAGTTTGTAATGTTTCTGCTTCAATGAGGGGAACATCAGCCGAAAGTACTAAAACTTTTGTCGCTGAGTGGAGATGCTCTAGGGCTTGCATGAGAGCATGACCGGTTCCTAACTGCTCTGCTTGCC
>JACCWL010000270.1 GCA_013697645.1 Tatlockia sp.
TCAACCTATGCATAATTGGGCACTTATCGCTTCGCAACTCCAAATATTCTTTGATGGAAGATTGGATTTAGAGTTGAGGTAAATCAGCCGCTGACACAGTTAAATGAATACTCTCTTATTAACACATGACCATACCATTTTGTTCTGAGTAAAATTAAATTTCCTACCATACCTCACCTACCTTATTGGTTTCTTCAACAAAAAGCCAAATCTTAGTCAATTAGGTTTTCCGTAACAAAAACTGTCATTATATAATCTTTTATTATCTAAAATATTTAGCTTCTTATTGTTCACTAATGTAATAGTAGATATTAACTTTTCAACATGATTTTTGTCGTAAATTGATAATCTTATTGTTTTGGGATTGTGTCATGCATGAGCACCGCTAGTATTTTTTCTCTACTAAATAACTGAAAATACAGTATGCGGTTAATTTACCGCATACGATTCTTTAGACAAAGCCTAATAATCACTTGTCGTGAACAAGAACCAAACACTGTAGGAAGCATTTTTCAATTAATGCCTGTAGTTTCATGTCGATGTTTCGTCTTGAAATATGTGGCCTGGCCATTTTGTAGTTGGGTCTTCTTCATCTCTCCAATAATCGTCTATTTTAATGCCGTTTTTTGTAATGACTCGATTATTCCCATCTTTCTCTAAAATTTTATTTGAATCGGGATAAATACAGACTTCCTTATTAGATTGATTTTAAAGAGCAAAAAATAGCATGGGAGAGTCAGTATGATTGTAAAATTGATGGGCAACTCCAGTTTTAAAAAAAACTAAATCTCCTTCTTTGACTTTGTAAAATTCATTATCCTGCCCCAGATCCTTTCAGTATGATGAATAACTCCTCTTCTTCCTGGTGCTGGTGATAAGGACAAGAGAAGGATTTTGGATTGAGGATTTCGATATGAAAACCAAGTTTTTTCGTTTGCCAGAGTTTTGCAATTTCAGCTACAGAAGCTGAATAATTTTTACCATGCTGCCATTCATTAAAATTGAGCTGAGCATCGGAAAATAGATTAATTAAGCACTTCATAAGATTCTCGGTTTCATTGATGTTTTTTGCACTATCATTTGTATTTCAAAAAGAATTTTAAATCTTTTGCGCTACCCAAATTGTAGCCTTACCACATTCAGGATCACGTACTTTATGAATTAACACTTTAAAAGAGAAATCTTTGAGAAGACTATTATATTCTTTTGTCGATAAAGACGCGTGATAAAGCTGTTGCCCACCATTATCACTCCAGACCTCTCCTTCTTCCTCTCCAGAAGTAAAAGCAAGAACACCACCAGGCTTAATATGTGATGCAAATATTTTGAACATATTGCGTTGACTGTCATGGTCAAGATGAAAAAAGCTATGCCATGCTAATATTGCATCGAATTGTTGTTGTAAGTTTATATTGCGCATATCTGAAGCTATCCAGCGTTCACTTGGAAAACGCTTTTTACATAGCTCAATCATTTTTTGACTACCGTCTACACCAGTAACTTTAAATCCTTTTTCAATAACGAACTGTGCGATTGGTTCTCCAGTTCCACAACCCAAATCCAAAATTGTGCCTTTAGAAGAAATTGTATTCACGAGTAAATTAAGATATTCAGATTCCATGAGACTTTTAGTACGAGCATCGTCGAACCAATTGATGATTTCATCATATACTTCATAAACTTTAGTTTTATTCATCTTAGTCATTAGTGATTGCCTCCAATTCTGAAGCTCAAGATAGGTATGAATAGCTTAATTTATTGAAAAATAATAATCGGCACTTTTAATTAAGTGTACCCCAAAGTGTACCCGAGAATTTTTATTGAGAAGGTGTTTTATTGTAACCCTTTGATTCTACTGGTCGGGACGGAAGGATTTGAACCTTCGACCACTAGCACCCCATGCTAGTACGCTACCAGGCTGCGCTACGCCCCGAGTTGGTTGGGGATAATAACTTTTCTTTTGGTAAAAAACAAGATTAGTTTATTCGCGAAGGGCACCCTTCATCCAGTTTATATTCATTTCTCCAATCGTCTTGAACCATAATGTAGAATCCATCGACGATCTCAACAACGCCATGATGTATTCCTTCGTTGGGTGACAACAAGGATTGATGATTAAAATTATGATTATCGCCAACTAAAGCGATGTGAAGGGTATTTTGTTGAAATTCCTTTTTCGCATAAAAAACTGCTTTATAAAATTCATAATTTTGTATCATCCTAGAAACTTTTATACTTAAATTATTATCTTCTTGAACATCGAAGGATTGTTTGAGGAAGCATAAACTAGAATTTCTTTAAAATTACTGAAGCTCTCTTCTATTTCTTCTGGAGGTGATTTCAATTCGAGTGATTGTCGCCATTGATTATATTCATCGATATATTTCTGCTTTTTAAGCTCGAAATTAAACAAGCTATAAGGAGGATCTTGATACAGCTCATTTACATACCACTCATCATCGATTAGTCCTTCAAAAACAGCTTCTTTAATAGTGAACCCATCGAAAAATCAAAACAATATCGATTTAGGTAAATTAATTCTTAGAGGACATTCTGAGTTTAATAAATAACCGTCAAAAATTTCCAGTAAATTTTCTTTTGTTAAAGACATAGTAGTTCTCTAAATAAAATCAACCTTCTGCAATTATTTTTAGAAAAAATTGCAGAAGATGATTTATTCAATTTTTTATGATATTCAGCAAATATTAAACCAATTTCAATTCAGTATTTTCTATAGTTTGTTCCAAAATATGGTCGCTAAATACCCATGCAGGAGTACACAGTACGATAAGCTCAAGCATTCCATCCCCAATATTAAACACTTGATGTTTTTGTCCAGGTTTAATTGTTATCGAATCTCCAGCTTTTAATTGATGTTTTTCCCCATCAATAATAAGTTTTGCTTCACCAGCAGTGATGAAATAGATTTCAGTTCGCTCATTATGATGATGATTTGGAGAATAAGCACCTTGTTTGAAGTAAGCAATCGCAAAGCTTCTGTCCATATTTCCATCGGTTGCTGCACCACTGTACTCTACGACCTCTTCGCCTGTTTCCTCCGTTTTAAAACGTGGTTTGTTTTCTTCGCTATAAACCAGCTTTTGCCCATCTACCATTTTAAAACAGACAAGCCCATCAGTTCGGAAGTCAATCGAAGATATTCCCCCCAATTTATTAAAGTAAATTTTTTTTATTGATGTAGAATAAAACCCGATTTTTTCATGCATTTAAAACTCCTAATTTTTACAATTTAATAATGAAAATAAATCAATTATTTACAGAAGATAATTTAATGGATAATTTATTTGTAAACTACCGTATTGATTACGATTTTTTGTTTTAATTATTTGAATAAATTTTCCAATGATAACAGCTATTCTTAATGCAGTGATCAATAATTTCATGTTTCGAATTAACATTTAACTTAATTCTATTGTTAATAATATAGACTTCCACTGTTCTAACAGATAATGACATTTTTTCGGCTATTAATTTTGTCGAAAACGATCTGCAAAATGAAATCCTTACCAAAGGCACTGATATCTAATGCGCCTCGTAAGCTTCTTTTTTAATAATTATATCTTGCATAGTTGATGCAATGGTTTCAATTTTTGCTTGATCAGTATTAGCTTTTTGCATGTTTTTAAGAAAAAGCTCAAATATTAGATGTTCTTGTACCAATCGTTCCTCAGATTCTTTTACCGACTTTAGAATCAATCGCTGACTATTATTTGCAAGCTTACCCTTATTAAACTCTAAAACCACATGATCTATTATTTATTCTTTCGTATAGTCAACTTCGTATGAAGTTCCATTATTGTATGTTAAAAACAACCCATTTTCTTTTAATAAAAGGCATTGATTTCTTTCATCCATATTAATGTGCAGTATATTGAATCCCTGTTTCTCGCCGTCATCTAAAGTGCCCACATAGCTGTTTGGAAAAATTTAGAGTACATAATTAATCAATAGTGTAAAATAAAAAGTCATTTTATCAATTAAAAGAATAATTGTAAAATAGTTTCATGAGTGCTGCTTTTAGAAGGGCTAGCTAATCTTGCTATTCTAGGGAAAAGGGCAGCTGAATTGTTTATTATTGGCTCTTTGAGAAACAATAAAACACAACATGCTGGGCTTCATGAGGCGTTGATGTTAGATTATCGGGGTTTTGTGGCCGAATATACCAAATGCAAGTCTAGATGGGTCATCAACTCATAAAATTTTGTACAGTCACGCAGCGTGTTACACGGCCTACTAATAGTTTGGTGAGAGCATGAATAGAAGCAATAATAAATGGTTAACTCAAGTCTATCCTTGGATTGTTTGGACAATTGCAGCAGGTTTTTTCTTTTATAAATATTTAATCCAAGTCTCACCTAGTGTAATGACTACCGATTTAATGAAAGCCTTTAATGTTAACGGTGCGGGCTTAGGTAATCTTTCTGCATTTTATTTCTATGCTTATCTGATTATGCAAATCCCTGTAGGGGTCATGCTTGATAAATACAGTCCACGGTTGCTTACAACCGCCGCCATCTTTATTTGCGCAATAAGCACCTATGTTTTTTCACAAACCGATACCTTGTGGTTAGCCTGTATAAGCCGTGCATTCATGGGAGCAGGAGCGGCCTTTGCTGCTGTTTCTTGCTTTAAGTTAGCTTCTTTGTGGTTTAGTCCGAAAAAATTTGCTTTTGTTTCTGGTCTGTTTATGGCGGCGGCCATGCTCGGGGCTATTGGTGGGCAAATGCCTTTGTCACTTTTAGTGCAACAATTCGGCTGGCGAATGGCGCTTGAGCTGATTAGTTTGGCAGGAATTTTTCTTGGCCTTATTTATTTTATTACGATAAGAGACAAGCCAATCACTCCACACACGGCCGCAATCATTAGCGATGTAAAAAGTGATTCTTTCACCTCGATTATAAAAAATAAACAAACTTGGGTTTTATCATTGTACAGTGGGCTCGCCTTTGCGCCCGTTTCCGTATTTGGCGGATTGTGGGGAGTGCCTTTTTTAGAAACAGCTTATTCTCTATCGAGAGCGAATGCAGCTTTGGCAATTTCTGCAATTTTTATGGGTTTTGCAGTCGGAGCGCCTTTTTTGGGGTGGTTATCAGACTTTATGGGCCGTAGAAAACCTATTCTTTTCATTGGAACTTTTGTCGCCTTTCTTTGTTTATCTATGGTGATTTATGGCTCTAACTTAACCTTGCCAAGCTTAATTTTCTTGCTCTTTGCTTTTGGCTTTGGCACAAGTGGATTTTTCACAAGTTTTGCAATGATTAGGGAATTATTTCCAATTTTTTTAGCAGCCACAGTGCTTGGGATTATGAATACTTTTGATTCAGTCTGCGAAGCGCTTTATGAACCTTTAGTAGGTGCTTTTTTAGACTGGACTTGGGAGGGGAAACTTGTGGATGGCGTGCGTCATTTTTCAGAGCAGGGTTACCATTTATCTTTGTCAGTCTTGCCTCTTTCTTTGATTTTAGCACTCATAACTCTAATTTTTATTCAGGAAACTTATTGTCGAACACGGGAAGAAGAACACGTTAGGAAACAATGAGTGTTGTTCTGGTTATCGCTGTCGCGCTAACTAGGCTTCTCGTTTTAACTTTTATCCTAGCTAGCCAAAAGCATTAATCCCAGTGATATGCTTTCCCAGTACCAAGGTATGCACATTATCAGTTCCTTCGTAAGTAAAGACCGATTCCAGATTTAACATGTGGCGAATGACATGGTATTCCAGGCTGATCCCATTTCCGCCTAACAGATTACGGCAGGTTCTGGCTATCTTTAAGGCTTCGCGGCAGGCGTTGCCTTTAGCGAGAGAAATCATCACTGGAGTTTCGCGCTTTTGGTCTTTCAAGCGGCCGATTTGTAGATTCATCCATTGGGCTTTGACAATTTCGGTATACATCTCGGCTAGATCTTTTTGGATGAGCTGAAAACTGGCTAGTGGTTTGTCAAATTGTTTGCGTCCAAGCAAATACTCAGAGGTAATATCAAAGCAAGCCATTGCAGCGCCCATAGCGCCCCAGGCAATACCGTAGCGGGCTTGGCTAAGACAACTTAGTGCTGCGCTTAAGCCTTTGTCGCTACCTGTTAATAGATTTTCATCAGGTACAAAAACATCTTCAAAAACCAATTCCCCGGTAATTGACGCGCGCAAAGACATTTTATGTTTGATTTCCGGCGCAGAAAAGCCTTTGAATTCCTTCTCGACGATGAATCCACGAATCCCTGCGTCTGTTTTAGCCCAAACAATGGCAATATCCGCAATTGGCGAATTGGTAATCCACATTTTTGCACCGTTTAATCGCCAGCCCCCTTCAACTTTTTTAGCATTTGTACGCATACTAGCTGGATCAGAACCCGAATCAGGTTCAGTCAAACCAAAACAACCAATGATTTCCCCTGCAGCCATAGCGGGTAGAAAACGCATTCTTTGTTCTTCCGTGCCATAACGAAAAATAGGGTACATGCATAAGGAGCTTTGTACAGAAACAAAAGAGCGTAAGCCGCTATCGCCTCTTTCCAATTCCTGGCAAACCAAACCGTAAGCTATGTAAGACGCTTCTGCTCCACCGTATTGCACAGGTAAGGTCAGCCCTAATAAGCCTAAGTCAGCTGATTTTTTTATTAATTCTCTAGGAAATTGAGCAAGTTCAAAAGATTCCGCCATCAGTGGAATGACATCTTGTTTAACAAAGCGTGCGACGCTATCGCGAATCATACGCTCATCATCTGCTAACTGTTCATCAAGAAATAGCAAATCGTCCACGTTCTTTCTCCCTTTTAACCGAATTTAAGGCTATAACAGCCGAAACAATGGAGTCACGGCTAGGCAAGAGATATTGCCATGCGTCTCCTAGCGGGATGAAACAATCTTCACCAGTAATGCGTTTAATTTTTAATTTATGAGTTGCCCTTTCCAGCAGCAAGGTCATTAATCCTTCGCTGAGCGAAGCGCTTCGCCGGCCTTCGTCAACAATTAATACACGTTTTGCTTTTGCCAATTCTCGCAAAATTGCTTCAGTTGGTAGGGGACTTAGCCACCGTAAATCGACAATTTTTACACTAATATTATGTTTTTCCTCAAGAATTTTGGCAGCCTGCCTAGATAAATAATAGCCATTAGCATAACTTAAGATCACCGTATCGCCCTTACCATAAACACCAACTTCACCCGGCTCAATACTTTGATTAGGCAGAGGATATTCAAAGAGCCAGCCATTGTCACCCGCTTCGTGTAGATC
>JACCWL010000284.1 GCA_013697645.1 Tatlockia sp.
TCGTAATTCTGTAACGATTTAATCAAAACCTTGATTACGTAGCGCAGCGTAATCAAGGTTTTCATTGTTCAGCTTAATGCCTCTTTTTTACCCTTCAAGCTTATTTTAAGAATACTTTCACCATTTATTTGTTTTGTTGTGCTAAATTTAGCATAATGCCTACCCTATTTTATTTCGGTTGCCTATGACAAAGAAACTCACTCTTAACCTTCTCAAGCAAATAGTAAAAACAGCTGAATCCAATGTGGAAGGCAAAACGGCCAATTATATTCCAGAATTAGCTAATGTTAACAATGAGTTAACAGCAATAGCAGTTTACCCGCTTGATGGTGAGATGCTCTCCTACTCTAATATGCCTTTTGAGCCTGTAACGCTGCAAAGTACCGGGAAGATGATTCCTCTTATTGGCTTGCTAGAAGAATTCGGTGCAGAACAGCTCTTTGAATGGGTGAAGGTTGAACCTTCCGGTGATGATTTTGCATCGATTACACGTCTTGAGCAATTTGGCCCCAAGCCCTCTAATCCAATGCTAAACGCGGGTGCCATTACCCTTTGTTCTCATATTCCAGGGGTTGGAGAAGCCCAGTTTGCCTGGCTCGAGCGTTGGACTCAGAAATTATTCAATCAACGCTTAACGGTTAATACTATGGTCTTTGCTTCTGAAAAAAGAACCGGTGATCGCAACCGTTCTCTAGCCTATTTGCTTAAAAGCCGTGGAAGCCTTAATACCTCTGTTATCGAAACACTCGATTTGTATTTCGCACTCTGTTCTTATGAAGCAAATCTCGAGCAAATGCTTTATCTCCCTACCCTACTTGCGAATGCCGGCAAAGATCCGGTCAGTGGAGAGCAAATAATCTCGCTGGAAACTTGTAAAATCACCCTTGCGATAATGGCGACTTGCGGCCTTTATGATGAAACAGGAACTCACATGGTTAAAACCGGACTCCCGGCGAAAAGTGGCGTATCCGGCTATACCATCGCATCGGCATCTCGCAAAGCTGGAATTGTTGTGTTAAGTCCCCGTGTCAATGCGAAAGGAAATAGCATTCGAGGTGGAATTATGTTGGAAGAATTGTCAAAGGCGATGGATTGGCATTTTGCTTTGCATTAGCTTCTAACCTGGGTAGCCTGGTTAGCGCGCAGCGATAACCAGGTTATCAATCAACCCTCCAACAACCCTCAAAAAAATCATCCCAATTTAGCAAACACCTGGTAATAAACTGTGGGTCTGGTTCCCCGGTTATCGCTAGCGCGCTAACCAGGCTACCATTTCTTAAAAATAAACTGCCTTTCAATGAACATTTTTCTTGTGTTTAAAGACAGTATCTACGCTGATTGATATTATTCTCCAAACCTATAAACTCTCCTGTACCAAAAAAAAGTCTTAGGCTTAAATGAATAAGGAACAACCCCCACTCACCGTCACTCAGCTAAATCGTCTAGTTCGTTCCTGGTTAGAACTGGAGTTAGGTGAGATTTTAGTCATAGGCGAATTGTCTAATCTAGCCAAGCCCAGCTCAGGCCATTTCTACTTTTGCTTGAAAGATTCGAGCGCTCAGATTCGCTGCGTTTATTTTCGTAATCAGCATGATATTAATAGTAAAGCCATTAAAGACGGCCAGAAGGTTATTGCCAAAGGCAAGCTAAGTTTGTACGAAGCCCGAGGTGATTATCAACTCATTGTTCAATCATTATCTGAGGCCGGTTTAGGCGAGCTTTATTATCAATTTGAACAACTCAAAGCAAAACTGCAGGCTCAAGGCTTATTTGATCAGGCACGAAAGAGAAGTCTACCTCCCTTCCCATGCCATATCGCCGTAGTGACTTCAAGTAGCGGAGCCGCCCTGCAGGATATTCTAACCACCTTAAATCGCCGTTATCCCTTAGCGCAGGTCAAACTTTATGCTAGCGAAGTTCAGGGAAAAGAAGCAGCCCTACATTTAGTAAAAGCGCTAAATAAAGCAAACGAGGATAGGCAAGCTGACGTTATCCTTTTAGCGAGAGGCGGTGGCAGCATTGAGGATTTGTGGGCATTTAATGACGAGAACTTGGCTTTAACCATTTATAATAGTGCGATTCCAATTGTGACGGGTATTGGTCATGAAACTGATTTTACCATTGCTGATTTCGTAGCCGATCTTCGCGCTGCAACGCCAACTGCTGCCGCAGAGGCTGTTACGCCCAATCAAATTGATTTGTTAAACAAACTTAGAGTTCTTGAAGAACGAATAATCAGAAGCATCTCTCGTTTCATGCAACAGCAACAACTTTTACTGTCCTATCAAGTCGCTAAATTTTTATCACCTTCGCAACTCATTTCAAAATATTGGCAGAATATTGATTATTTTGAACGGCAGCTTAATCAGACTGTGCAAGGATTGTTGCATCACAAACAAAAACAGCTTCATTTATTGTCGACAAATCTCAACGCTAGAAATCCAATGGCTAACCTTAAACAAGCGAAGGGAAAGCTAGAAGTTATTGAGCAACATCTTACCCAAACTATGCAAGCCAAATTACAAAAACTAAAACAAACATTGAGCTCACAGATGGCCACCTTACATGCAGTTAGCCCTCTGGCAACACTTGACCGTGGCTATGCGCTTGCGACTTGTGAAGATAGGGTTCTATTTAATAGTTCTCAAGTCAAAATTGGAGATATCGTCAATGTACGGCTGGCAAAAGGAAGCCTTTCTTGTCGAGTTCTCGATAAAAAAGACAAAGAAATTAACGAAGGGTTCATAGAAAATGATCGATCAGTTACTAGCTAGCCTTAATTTGATTGTCAGTCAAACTCAAACCAATATGAAAACCTTAGGCGTTATTCTTGCAATTCCTTGGGCCGTTTTTTTCCTAAATCAGCTTCTTGGCAAACGATTACTTTACCTTGGTATTTTCCCTCGACACCTTTTCGGACTTCTTGGCATCTTTTTCGCCCCTCTTTTGCATGCCAATTTTAACCATCTCTTTTTTAATTCGATCCCTTTGGTCGTCTTGTCAAATTTTCTTTTAGTGAATGGCTTAACTTATTATTTATGGGTTAGTTTATTCATCACCGTGATCTCTGGGTTATTAATCTGGTGCTTTGCAAAACCGGGTATTCATATAGGTGCAAGCGCCCTAATTACCGGCTATTGGGGATTATTGGTCACTGATATTGTGCAGCAAGGGACAACGACAGCAATCATTCTTGGGATTATCAGCATCTATTATTTTATAGGTATTTTCTACGGCGTTTTTCCCGGTAAAAAGGGCGTGTCCTGGGAAGGCCATCTTTTTGGTTTATTAGCCGGTTTAGCGACCTCTTATTTAATTAACGATTTGTATTTATCGGGAAAAATCATTTTATAAAATTTTAATTGTTTGCTTTTATCTAGTGAACTAGGGGTTAGTCAGAAACGAATATCAATTTTTTTTATGAGCCGCAATTTCGTCAACCACTTGCTGACTTGTTTAAATAAGCGGCCCTTGGCTAAATTTTAAAACACAACCGTTGATCGCTGCTGATTATTCTCAGAAGTACCGACAAAATTTGTCCTAATAAATTCTATTCGTCTTGCAAGCGCGCCTTGTTTATTTGCTAGTGGAATCTCATCAAGCCTTGTTAAAATTTCAGCAACCGAACGACAATTACCATTGATAATTTGATCCACTTCCTCAAGATGACTTCTATTCCATGCACCATGAATTACACGACCCAAAAAGGCACCAAAGAATGAATTCGATTTATCGTAGTCTTTTAAAATTTCTATCACTTTTTGGAAATGATCACTCTCATTTGCAGCTAGAGAGCCGTAGTAAGTTACATGATGCTTAGACAAACCAGGGCAGAAAAAAGAAAGCCCTCTGCCACCGAACCTTGATAAGGGTTCAATTGTAGGTGGTGTTAAAATTAGCCCATCTCTTGTAAAGTTTAGTGCTGTCTCTTTGGGAAATAACGGATCTTGATAGTGAGAATATTTCCAAGTATTAAAATGAACTTGCAAATTTTGGACTATTTTATCAGGATGGGAGTCTTTTTTAGTATCACAGAAAAATCCATCATCTAGATCTAAAAATAGATTCATAGAGTTTATAGAGCAGTCTTCCCCATACTTAATATAGAAACATGCAGATTTACTTTTAGCCCCATAAATGTGTACTAAAATCGTATTTAATTCCGGCAATTCAATAGCACCAGAACAATCAGGAGTTCCTAAAGCAAGAGCTAAGGCCTCTTCTTTTGTTAGCGATTTTGGCTTTTCTCCATTTCCATATTGGACTTCTGCACAATCAGTAGCGCTTAATATCTCCTCATCAAAATAACGGCTAGCAAAAGAGCATTGTTGCGAGGCGAGTTTCTTTTGTTTTTCAGTGGCAATCATTTCAGGAAAGACTTTATACAAAGAATTAGCATTAGTTGTACCGTATTCTATCGTGAATATATCTTCCTGAGCGGCCTCAGCTTTACTAACAAGGGTTGGCAGCTGATCGATATACATATTAATGGATTGTTTTGGCTGAGAACCATATTGAATGGTTTTTATCAATGATTTCTGATTGTAGGTTGCGATAGCATTTATATAGGGTTTATCTGCACAATTAATTGTATAACGCCCATGATTAAAAATACTCATCGATTTACCTTTGTGTTATTTAAGTAAAGAATAGTCAAATATATTACATCAAATACATTTTTCATGCAATAATAAAACCTAATTTAGCTTTAGTCCTACCTTATAGTATACTGTTGCGCCTTAACTAGACGGCAACCTCTTTAAATCATGGTAACGAACCTACTACAGCATCCAGCCATTGCTGCAAAACAAACCTGGGGACAGCTTTATGGCTGTAGTCTTCCTCTAGCGCTTGCTGAATATTGCCAACAAGTCAAAGGGATTAAACTTCTCATCGCACCAGACAATTTAACAGCAGGACAGCTCTCTGCCGAATTAAATTTCTTCCTTGATCAGAATAAAAATAAGCAAGAATTACTATTTTTCCCAGACTGGGAAACCCTGCCCTACGATCAGTTTTCTCCACACCAGGATCTAATCTCAGAACGTTTAGCCACACTAAATCGCTTGCAACAAAGCAGCAATGCAATTGTAATTAGCTCGGTAAGCACCTTAATGCACAGACTTTGTCCACCTCAGTTTTTGCATCACCATGCTTTAATGTTAAAAGAGGGACAAAATCTCGATTTAGAACAATTTCGGCAGCAATTACAACAAGCTGGCTATCGCTGTGTGAATAAGGTCTTGGATCATGGTGAGTTTGCCCTTCGCGGCGCAATTATTGACGTCTACCCCATGGGTAGCAAAATGCCTTTTCGTATTGAGTTATTTGACGATGATATTGAAAGCCTTAGGCAATTTGACCCAGAAACGCAGCGAACAATCGCTAAAATTAGCGAAATTCATCTTTTACCGGCAAGAGAATTTCCTTTAAACGAACAATCTATCACTCATTTTCGACGAGCGTTTAGAGAGCAATTTTCTGGTAATCCAAGCCAATGCCCTGTCTATGAAGCAGTGAGTGACGGCCAATTTCCATCCGGCATTGAATATTATCTTCCCTTGTTTTTCGAACAAACAGCAACCTTTTTTGACTATTTACCCGCTGAAGCCTCGGTTTGTTTTATCGAAGCGATTCCTGAACAAGCAGAGCAATTTTGGCAAGAATTATTACAACGCTATGAGCAGCGAAACTATGATATTTCTCGTCCAATTCTAAAACCCACTGCCTGTTTTTTAACACCGATAGACTTACTTACCCAGGCAAAACAATACCAGCAACTCCGTTGTTTCCACCAAGTAAGTGAGAAAAAGGGAGCCTTCAATTTTAATATTGATAAAGCACCTTCTCTTCCCTTGGAACGTCAAGCCAATCAGCCGCTCGCCAAGCTTAAAACCTATTTAGCAGAACCCAAGAAGCGTTTTCTTATTGTTGTCGAGTCTGCGGGACGACGTGAAGTTTTATTAGATTTGCTAAAGCAATCTGAGTTAAGTGCAAAAACTCAAAATTCCTGGCAGGAATTTATAAACGATGATGCAAAAATTAACATTACTACGGGCCCACTAATTTACGGTGCCGAGTTAAATAATCCTGAAATCAGTATCATTGTTGAAGCCCAACTGTTCGGCGAGCTAGCAATACCACAGCGGCGATCAGGGCAAAAAACAATTGATCCGGATTTAATTATTCGTGATCTTGCCGAGCTGCAACTTGGCGCACCCATTGTTCATTTGCAATTTGGCGTGGGACGATACCAAGGGTTAAAAACAATTGAGACTAATGGCACAACGAATGAATTTCTCCTCCTCTCCTATGCCGGTGATGACAAAATTTATGTTCCGGTTACCTCTTTGCATTTTATCAGTCGCTACACTGGGGTTGATAGTGAGCATGCACCCTTACATAAGTTAGGTAGCGATCTCTGGCAAAGAGCGAAGAAAAAAGCCGCTGAAAAAATTCATGACGTTGCTGTTGAATTGCTCGAAGTTTATGCTAAACGCGAAGCCAAGCCCGGCCATGCCTATGAGTTTCACCACGAGGAATATCAAGGCTTTGCCAGCGGTTTTCCTTTTACAGAAACAGTTGACCAATTGCGTGCCATTGAAGAAATTATTAAAGATTTACAAGCACCACGTCCCATGGATCGCTTGATTTGCGGTGATGTTGGCTTTGGTAAAACAGAAGTAGCCATGCGCGCTGCTTTTTTAGCAGTACAAAATAATAAACAGGTTTGTGTGCTTGTCCCTACCACGCTCTTAGCAGGACAACATTATGAAAGTTTTCGTGACCGCTTTGCAAAATTTCCAATAAATATTGAATATTTATCCCGTTTTCGCACCGGCAGAGAAGCAGTTAAAGTCATCGAATCCCTCAAAGATGGTCGGGTTGATATAATTATCGGCACGCATAAACTCTTTTCTAAAGACGTTCATTTTCACAATCTAGGGCTGCTTATTATTGATGAAGAGCATCGCTTTGGGGTTAAACAAAAGGAGCACCTTAAAACCTTGCGTACTCACATTGATATCCTCTCTATGACAGCAACCCCTATTCCACGAACACTTAATATGGCAATGGCCAATATCCGCGATATTTCCTTAATTGCAACACCACCGGCTAAACGTTTAGCCATTAAAACCTTTTGGCAGGAAAGAAATGACCCGGTACTAAGAGAGGCAATTTTGCGGGAAATTTTACGTGGGGGGCAAGTTTTTTTCCTCCACAATAATGTGCAAACTATTAATCGAATTTGCCAGGATTTAGAAGCCCTAGTTCCCGAAGCAAAAATTCACTTCGCCCACGGCCAAATGCGTGAGCGTGAGTTAGAACGAATTATGTCTGACTTTTACCATCATCGTTTTAATGTATTAGTTTGTACCACCATCATCGAAACTGGCATTGATATTCCAACGGCGAATACAATCATCATCGACCGAGCTGACAAATTTGGTTTAGCCCAACTTCATCAATTACGCGGTCGAGTTGGTCGCTCTCATCATCAAGCATACGCCTACTTGCTCACACCAAATCAAAAATTATTAACGTCAGACGCGGTCAAACGCCTTGAAGCGATTGTATCGCTGGAAGACTTAGGCGCCGGCTTCACCTTAGCCACTCACGATTTGGAAATACGTGGTGCTGGCGAGCTATTGGGTGAGGAGCAAAGCGGCAATATGCATGCAATTGGCTTTAATCTTTTTATGGAAATGCTGGATAAAGCCGTTTCTGATTTAAAATCAGGAAAAACACCGGAATTAGAAACACCCATGCGCCAAGGGCCGGAAATCGATTTACGTTTGAGTGCATTATTACCTGAAAATTACATAGGCGATATTCACACTCGTTTGATAATGTATAAACGAATAGCGAATGCGAGTAGAAAAGAACAGCTCCGTGACTTACAGATTGAAATGATTGACCGCTTCGGCCTCCTCCCTCAACCAGCTAAACATCTGCTTTTAGTCACTGAACTCAAATTATTAGCCGCAAAATTAGGTATTAATAAAATCAATGCTGCCCAGCAAAATGGAAAAATGGAATTTAGCGATAAACCTGAAATAGACCCGGCTGTTTTAATTAGCCTCATCCAAGTCCATGCAAAACGCTATCAAATGGATGGACCTACCCGACTGCGATTTACACTAGAGAGCCTCTCCCATGAAGATCGTATTTTTGAAATCAAAAATTTGCTGATTAAATTGGCGAATAAGCCTTTAGAATAGATCTAACTTAAAGTCTGACCTATTTTTCAAGCAAAGATTACTATTACAAATGACCATAATGAGCAATAAATTGACATATCAAGTTTATTTGTGTAATATTTTGACTAATTTTTTAGAGACCTAGGTGTAGAAATGATAGAAAAAAAGGAATCAAAACTGTATCAAAAACATAGAAATATTAAATTTCATGAATTGAAACGCCTCCTTAAGAACGACATAATAAAAAAATCCCAAGAGGAAATAGACAGTATAATTAATAGTTATATTAATGAGGAATCAATTAAGACGTCAATTAAGTCCAATCTACATCAGGAATTCTCTCATTTAATTCGTTCTGAACTAACAAATTTAAAGAATGAATTAAACGAATATCCTGAATATATAGAACTTAGTGATAATAATGGGCGGACGCTTTTGCATCATCTTGCTATTGAATCACATAATTTAAGCACTATAGAGCTCGAGGATAAATTAAATTTATTAGTAGAAAAAGGGTTTGATTTCAACAAAAAAACTGATCTTGGCGATACAGCAGCTCATATTGTTGCACTAAGAGGGGTATTTCAGATTATTAATTTACATCATTTTCGTTTCTTTATTAGCTCAGCTGTAGATAATGATTTTAATATGAATATCTTGGGGGCAAAAGGAAAAACTGTTTTGCAAATTGCAAGTTCCCTGCGGTATAAAAATCATCGCTTTTTTGATCCAATTTCTAATGTGCAAACCCTGCTCGAATGTATTCCAAATCTTAATTTGGATAGACTGTCCGCCTCGGGTGCAACAGCTTTGTTCTATGCGATAAAAGCTTGTCGTCTAGATGAGGCAACGATTCTATTAAATGCTGGGGCTGATCCTTTCGAGGGTAACTCAGAATCTAAAACTCTGAACTTAATAGACCGTTATTTGGCCAATAATGATTATGCAGCTATAAATTTTGAGCTTAATGAGCTTAAACAAATGATCTTGAAAATGCTTGAAGAAGCTATACCAGAACCAGTGGCTCATAATGATAAATCTTTTAATTATTAATCTTTAGGACAGGTAGGGCGCGGGCCCCTGGCCCGCTCTATGCAGATCACTTTTTTGAGATTATAACTTTACTGATTATACTAGCTAATTAAACCCCTCTATTTAGGTCAGCAAATAAAGCTGAGCAAAGTATAGGGATTATTCACCCAATGAACTAACCTTGGCAATTTCTAAATTTCAAGGTCAACTAAGAACCTCAATCTGAAGACAATGGACTGTGCGAATGAGTGTAAAAAATCTAATAATAGCTGTATTGATAATAAATTTTTTGTCAATTAATAAAGGATTTGCTGGCAAGGGTCAAGCGGATGGGGATAACAATAAAGAAGTTAGTGCCTCAATTGCCGCCACGACTGACTATATCTGGCGCGGCTTCAGCCTAACAACAAATAAACCTGCTTTGCACGGTGAGTTCACACTCATGATTCCTAAGTCGCCTATTAAGGGGCTTTATTTCGATCTTTGGTTTTCAAATGTACGTTTTTTTGCAGATGAACCTCTAAGTGATAACTCCCCGGAGATAGAAGAGAGTGGAAACAGCGAAGAAACGAGTGAAAATGAAGCCCCAAAACCAAAAAGAGAACCTATTTTTATGCAAGAGGACGGCTCACACCGAGCATTCATGGAGTTTGATACAAGTATTGGCATAAGCAATGAAATTAATAAAAACGCAAGTTATGATATTTGGTTTGTGAGGTATCTTTATCCAGGAGCTACTAATCTTGATTACAATGAGTTGAGTGGAGAGTTTAAGTTTTTTTTCCTTACCTCCGATATTGGCCTGACCAATAATGTTTATAACACCGGTGGGAAGGCTCTTTATTGTAATTTTGGGTACGATTTCGCAGTTCCAGAATCTCTTTTAAAATTTAAACAAGTCCGTCTTAGAGGAGGTATTGGTCACTATTTTTTACCGGAAATATCAGGTTCAAACAGTTACACGGATTATAATTTACAAATTCAAAAAACCTATAAGAAATTTGCCTTTAATCTTTTATGGACAAAAACCAATGATAAAATAAGTCCGTTTGGAGGCTCTAAGGTGAGTTTTGAAGTAACAGCATATCTTTAGCAGGGAGTGAGGAACGTCTGCTTTTAAACATTAATATCCAGCTTTGTATGAAATAATGAACTATTGAATAGGACTTGCTAAGCTGAATGCCCAAATCTATATTCTGAAACCCTTACGCGCATACATTTCTATGTGAGTTAATAGAGCGTTGAAATATAAACTTGAGCGGCATACCCTAACGAGTTCCTCCAATCGTCAAAGCATCGATTTTCAATGTGGGTTGACCAACACCAACTGGAACTGACTGTCCTTCTTTGCCACAGACACCAATACCCTTATCAAGAGAAAGATCATTCCCAATCATTGAGATTTTTTTCATAACTTCAGGGCCGTTCCCAATTAAAGTCGCACCTTTAACGGGCCTAGTAACCTTGCCATCTTCGATAAGGTAAGCCTCTGAGGCGGAAAATACGAATTGCCCAGAAGTAATGTCAACCTGGCCACCACCAAAATTAACAGCATACAAACCTCGTTTAACCGAACGAATAATTTCTTCAGGCGAATATTGACCTGCGAGCATGTAAGTATTAGTCATTCGAGGCATTGGCACATGCGCGTAAGATTCACGACGGCAATTACCAGTAGGCTTCATGTTCATTAATTTAGCATTAAGCTTATCTTGCATGTAGTTAACTAAGACGCCATCTTCAATAAGAGTTGTACATTGAGAAGGCGTACCTTCGTCATCGATGGTGAGAGAACCTCTTCGGTCTTGTAAAGTACCATCATCGACCACAGTAACCCCTTTGGCAGCTATTTGTTGCCCAATACGGCCTGAAAATGCCGATAAGCCTTTACGATTAAAATCACCTTCTAAACCATGACCAATGGCTTCATGTAAAAGAACGCCTGGCCAGCCAGGTCCGACAACCACTGTCATCGTTCCAGCTGGAGCATCTTCTGCATCAAGATTATTTAAGGCCTCTCGTACGGCTTCTCGTGCATAATCTAAGGCTCTGTCTTTTTCAGTAAAATAAGTATAAGCAACCCGACCGCCGCCCCCGGCACGCCCGGATTCACGGCGACCATTTTTATCCTCGACCATAACGCTCACATTCACACTAACAAGCGGGCGAATATCCGCTTTCATTTCGCCTTTTAAACCTGCAACGATTACCACTTCATAACATCCACTAAGAGAGGCATTCACTTGAATCACTCGTGGATCAACTCGTCTAGCTTCAGCATCAATGGCCTCAAGGAGAGCAATTTTTTCAGCCTTGCTCATTCCTTCAATGGGGTTAAGTGGCGAATACCTAATAACAGGCGAACTAGCGATGTGAACGGTCTGTATAGTTTTTGCACCAGTCAAAGCTATCGATCTCGCAGCATTTGCTGCTTTTTCCATGGCTGGCAAGAGTATATCATCGCAATAAGCATATCCGGTTTTATCCCCGCTTACCGCTCGAACACCCACACCACGATCAATAGAGTAAGAACCGCTTTTGACTTCTGAATCCTCTAAATACCAAAATTCTTGACTAGAACTTTGAAAATATAAATCAGCATCATCCACATGAGAGCTAATCATTGAATTTATCAATCTGTCTAAAACTGATTCATCTAATGATGCCGGTTTTAGCAGTAAATCTTTGGCAATGGCAAGTGCCTGACTCATAATCTTATCTCCTAGACATCTACTTGGGAAACTGTCGTAATAAGCACATGATGCTCGTTACAGGGAAATTCTGCACGCAAGTGCATTATTCTTAGCAAATCAATATCAGCGCTTATCAGCCCTACGCCCTGCTCCCTACATCTAAGCACTTTCCCCCAGGGCTCTATAATCATACTATGTCCGTAGGTTTGACGCTTATTCTCATGCAGGCCGCCTTGGTTTGGCGCTACAACATAACATAAATTTTCTATTGCGCGTGCCCGCAATAGAACTTCCCAATGCGCAAGCCCGGTTACAGCCGTAAAGGCTGATGGCACTGTCAATATTTCGGCGCCTCGTTGAACTAATTGCTGGTATAATTCAGGAAATCGCAAATCATAACACACAGATAAACCAACCCGTCCAACGGGTGTATCAACGACGACAAGCTCATCGCCTCTTTCTACATTAGCTGATTCTGCATGCTTTTTATCAGATACTTGAACATCAAAGAGATGAATTTTATCATAACGTGCGACACACAAACCCTTATTATCAAAAACAAGGCAAGAGGCCCGCACTCTATCAAGGCCTTTTAGTGGCAAGGTTCCAGCAATTACCCATAAACCATAAAGCTTTGCAAAGTGCGAAATTTTGTTTTGTATTTCACCGTCATGATAAGTTTCAGCGGTTTGTAATATATCAGTATCTTTAATTCCCATAAAAGCAAAGTTTTCAGGCAAGACTAATAACTCCACCTGCTGTTCTTTGGCCTCAATAAAAAATTCCTCGACTTGTTTTAAATTCTCTTTTATTGAAGCGGATGAAATCATTTGTGCTGCAGCTATTTTAGGCATAAATCTGTCCGATATTTATCTGATTAAACTGGTAATTTTTAACTTTATCACTCTTATTATAACTTATTAGCATGGTTGAAGTGAAAAAATAGCTCTTGCTAGCAATAAAACATCGCTATAAACT
>JACCWL010000308.1 GCA_013697645.1 Tatlockia sp.
TTCAATCGCGTTTTTTGCACAAGCAATCAAAGTAGTCAGCTGTTTTTGATAAAATAGAAAGGGCCAATCAGTGTGTCGCCAATTGACCCAGTGGAATGACACATAGCAAGTCCAACCTCGCAGGATAGACTATCGCATAACTAGATTGGGAATGTCAATATTTTGCGCTCGTGTTTTTAAGCCTTCTATCCAAGAGAAAATTTTTTAATAAGCGCTGTTTTTATTTGAAATCAGTACTTAAAAGCTCTAGTTACACCTGCATTAGGTTATCCTTCAATCAAAACTGGCCAAGTTTAGCTCGGGGCATTATAATACTGGCCATTAAAATATTTATACGGATCCTTATGTTTTATGGTGATACGGTTCAAGATACCAGACAACTATTCTTCACCAGCTGGCAAAAATATCGGCAAAAACAACCTCTGCAAGCCTTAGAGAAACAGCTTGTCGCAGTGATTCTTGATCATCCAGAATATCATGCCCTACTTGAAGCGCTTGCTGGACAGAATGAGCAAGCCTATTATCCTGAGCTTGGGCAAACTAATCCCTTTTTACATATGGGGCTGCATCTTGCTGTTCGCGATCAGTTAAGTATGGATAGGCCGATTGGTATTTTAGAAATGCATAAAAAGCTTTTGCAAAAATACACTGACTCTTTGACAGTAGAACATCTCATGATCGATTGTTTAGCTGAAAGTTTATGGCAAGCACAGCGCAATAACAGCGCGCCAGATGAGATTAATTATCTTCGATCACTAGCTCGTTATCTGGACTAAAATGTTTTAAGTTAGTGACTACTATAACTCTAGTAAAAACGTTCATATTTAAGTTATTATGAGCAGAATCGCGTTTAGGAATTGTTAACTAGCTCTATTTCAAGCTATATTGTTATACAACCCTCGTAATCCAAATTGTGACTTTTGCTATAATCTGAGTAAAAGCAGTTTATCGCCTTAAGCCGCAATTTAAATTACGAGAGGATTTTTGGTGACCAATCGAGGAGAGTTCTAATGAAGAAAGTAGCAGTTATACTGGCAATGTTGTTCGGCGCATCTGTTTCTATGTTAATACACGCTGACGCTACCCAAAGCAATTCTAGCGGTTCACAGCAAACACAACCACAGACTGGTACTACCGATTCAACTGGTGCAAATACAGGTGGCATGGGTACTGGCAGCACAGGTACTATTGATAGTGGTGCTAACACAAACACAAACAGCTCCGGTAACACTAATAACTCCACTGGTAGTACTTCTACTACAGATGATGACGACGACACTGCTTCTTAATATTTTTAATCAGATTTTCTGGGCTTCTTAAAACGGGCCCAGTTTTGTTGTTGGAACACGCATTTTTTCTTTGATCGCCACTCGTTGTTCTATATTTTTTTACGGTAAACTCTTATTAAACCGATGATGCTAATGCTAAACCAAGCCAATTCTATTATGAAAGAAGCCAAATTCCAGTGAAAAATGAGAGAGTAAGTGATTAATAACGAGCCTACTAAATTGCTGAGTAAATACTTTATTGAATCAACGGAGACTAGTTTTATTTGTGAAAAAAAATAAGCCGCTAAAATAAATAACACCCCGATAATACCTACATAATCAGAGATCTCATAATAAATACTAGGCTTCAAAATGTTCTCTTTAATCGTATTTTTAGAGAGGATAATCACTTGACCTATGAGACGCAACCTTAAAGATAAAATCATGAAAGATAAACACAAAAGATCTTATAAATCTAAAAAAGTGACTATAAAAAAAGAAAGTCTCACTACTCTATACGATTTGACGGTTGATTACGGAATAAATTATCAAAGCTATTACCAATTGATTGGCAGCGATGAGCCAATTCATAAAGAGATCAATGGACAAATGTGCACTTCAAAAGCTGCAGTAGACTTGGGGCTTGACCTGCAAAAGAATCTTCGAAGATCTCTGGCTTGTGGGGCGGAAATACTTAACAAAAATCTTTTTTGTTCAGATTCAGTTATCCTTCACATCAAAATGACGATTTTACTAGCGCAGTTGTCAAATGATTTAAATAATTCAGTCGCTTCATTTTCGGCTTGCGAGAATGCCATAAACTTTCTAAAAAGATTTCATCATCTTTTAAATTATGGGAATGATACGTTATTCCAACAACAAGCTGAATTTCTTTTTACCACATACCTTAAAATGCCCGCAGCTGAACCCTCAGATGAAAAGGACTTAAATCGAATTAAGCTCCAAACCATTTTACTTAGGGAGGCAGTAAGGAAAAATTATGGCAACACCATTGTAAAACTGAGGTTAGATTATTCTAATTTTATAGATTCATTCATTCATAACCAAAATATCCTAACGGAAACTCTATCTACTCAGAGTAAAGACTTTTTCGCTTTAGTTAGTAGAGTAGAACTTGCAATTAATAGTATGAGAATAGATAGAGGCTTGCCCATAGATTTCCAGATCTATTCTATAGAAAAGAATCTTTACATGATGATTGTTTCTGATTTAACTCATTCGAAGGGGGTGTGGAAGGCGTTCTACATGCAAGCCTCTGTTTGTTTTTTATTTGAAACTTCCATTCTGACAATTCCAGTATTTAAGAATTATTTTAGTCATTGGCAATCCTTAAAAAAAGATTACATCGAGCCGAGCTTCTTATTAATAAAAAATATAAATATAAGTGAGTTCGTTTATAGCATAGACATGGTTTCCTATCTAATCCCCCTATTGTCCCGGTGGTTGTATGAGATTTTGAGAGCGATTGAACTATTCAAAACATGGACAGAAGATCAGCTCAAAGTTTTAGAAAAGGAGGATATTTTAAAGTCAGTATACTGGAAGGAGATTGTAGTGACTGTAATGAAATTAGACGATGAAATTAATTTTTTGGGTAAAATGATCAATGCTATTGATAAGTTCACCATAGACCTGAATGAAAGCCTGTCTCGCAACAGGTTCAAAACTGATGTCATTATTGCTAACCAAGTCGGGCAGATTTACCCGGTTTGGGAGCAACTTAAAAAAAAGATTGAATCTCTAAGGTCAAAAATAGAGTCTCAAGTGGGGAAACAAGTCGAGGAAAGCAAGAAAAAATCTAGCGAGTTGCTTGAAGCTGAGAAAAATGAAAAGGCCAAGCGCGATCTAAAAATACTGCAACGTCATCCCC
>JACCWL010000162.1 GCA_013697645.1 Tatlockia sp.
AAGTGGTATTGTGCTAATTTTTTGGGTGGTTCCCCGCCTTCGCGGGGACGACAATCCATCAGGCTTTTGGCCCGTATTTCTTTTTAAGCTAAGCCCTTTGAGACAAAAATGACGCACTATTTGCTGAAAATTATCACATTGCCATCATTTAATCAGTTATAATAGGGTTAAATACGCCTTAATTCAAGGCACTCTTTCATCAACAAGGAATTAGCAACGCTAGCCTTTTCAAGGTATGATTTGCAACCTTTTATTTTTTAAAACTTTTATGCTAACCGATCATTTAAAAACAATACCACTGTTCATCCTGCCTAAACACGGCCTGACTAATTTTGCTGGATTGATGGCTAATATAAAGATTTCTGCGATTAAAAACTGGCTTATTCGTGATTTTATTCAGCGTTATGAAGTCAATATGGCTGAAGCCTCTGAAGAAAATCCCGAGAATTATTCCTGCTTTAATGAATTTTTCATCCGTCATTTAAAACCTGAGTGCAGACCGCTTGCAAAAGCGGATATTATCTCGCCTGTGGATGGTTCTGTGAGTGAATTAGGTCAGATAAAAGAAGGACAAATCCTCCAAGCCAAGGGTCGCTATTACACGGTAGCGGAATTATTAGCCTGCGATGCTGAACAAAGTAGACAATTTAACAAGGGCTGCTTTGCCACGCTTTATCTGTCACCGAAGGATTATCATCGCGTTCATATGCCTATTGATGCGCAATTAAAAGAAATGATTTACGTTCCAGGGAAATTATTTTCTGTGCAACCCAGAACCGCGCGCGTCATCCCGCAATTATTTGCCCGCAATGAACGCCTAGTTTGTTTTTTTGAAACCAAACTAGGCCCCATGGCAATGGTCTTAGTGGGAGCCACGATAGTCGGCGCCATTGGCACACGCTGGCAGGGTGATCTTAAGCGCTCAAGAAAAATCCAGAAACTCGATCTCTCTTCCCTTGAAGCTAAGAGCTTCATAAAACAAGGCGAAGAAATGGGCTATTTTAAACTGGGCTCTACGGTTATATTATTGTTTGCTGAAGGTAAAGAAATTCACTGGCAAGAAAGCCTAAAGGCTGAAAGTTCTATTTGCTATGGCCAATCTATGGGAACAAAAATTTAATTAGATTCAGATAAAATACTTACCGAGAAGAGGACTCGAACCTCCACGGGGTTGCCCCCACTAGCACCTGAAGCTAGCGTGTCTACCAATTCCACCACCTCGGCAATGGTCGCTAAAATACTTAAGATTGGCTTAGCTGTCAATGAATTTGTGATGTCTATAGGATTAACATCAAGCAAAAAATGGGGGGTGTTTCAACAATTCCCCCCATTTTTTTAAATCTCAGGGGTGGGCAGATCTTCTATATGTAAACTATTTATTTCCTGCCATTTTAACTCAAGCTTACTAAGGGCTTCATGAGCTTGGTTTGCCGCCTTAGCCATTTTTTGCTCGATTTGAGAGGGGCGGAAAAATTGTACTCGATAAGGGGCTTTGACCTCTGCTGAATTAATTAGGGAGCTAATCCATTCAATTAAATCATTGACCATATTTACAAAAACATTGGATGTTGAAGTTGCCAATTGTTTTATTGTCCCCTTATCTAGCAAGGTTTGATTCATTTCTGTTAAGAAATCTTTAATGAAAACCATTGGCTCATCTATGCATCTTTCTAATTTCAAGTACCCTTCTTTTTTTGTAATTAGATGATTATGTAATTGAATAAGAATTAGATATGCTGGATCCCTTTCATTGATATTCGTGGTTTCTGGGATTAGGATTTCTTTGCTTCTCACAGTTATTGCTGCATTAATATGATTAAGTAGCGTATTAATAATAGTAATTTGCTCAGAGCTGCTTCTTTCCCATAGTGTTTCTTCGTAAAAAGTTTTATCTTGTTCTACTTCCGCAATTGCTGTGTTTAACTTGTCAATTTGATCCACATTCACATTATATAATTCGTGAGTTTCTTCAGGTTTGAGGTTTAATTTTTCTAAACGAGCAATTTCTACTTCAAACCAATCTGCAATAACAAATTGATCTACCTGCAGGAGCTCCCTCGATTTCTTTTCATTTAAATGAGTCAGTCGTTGGCGCAAGATTGATATTTCGGTAAAAAAGGTCTTATTTTTTACTCTTATGCCCGCTTTTATTGTTTCGATCAAGGTATCTAATTCTTGCATTTTATCCGATTTCTTCTTAGCAATTTCTAACATGGGAGATTTACTCAGCTCATCCTTAGCATTTTTTTCTTTAATGCTAATCTCTTTAGAAAGTACTTCTAAATCAACTAGTTCTGAGTATGCTTCATTGTCATTAAGATCGTTGGCAAGCTGTATAATCTCTATTACCTTTTTCCCTATATCATTTTGAGCTTCGTTAACAACAGCTTCTCTAGCCCGCTCTTTAACTTTAATTTTTTCCTGTATTTTATTTAAGCTTTCAATCGCAATCGTTAGTTTATTATTGATTTCCAGCATTGGAGAATCACTAATTTCTTTCTCAAATTTTTCTTCCACAGTGCTAATTTCACTAGTTAGTTCAACCAATTCTTCAGAAGAGAAGCCGAGGTGATTACCTTGATTTTGCAAGTTTTTTTGAATACCCGAAGCCTTCTGTTTTATAGCCCCAATAGAGTTAAGAATCCCTTGCTCTCGATTATCTACGTTTTTGCTGAGAGTATCTTTTAGCCTTTTTATTCTGTCATCCAGTTGCTGATGGGTTCTACTTAATAGATCAATTGTATATTCGCTGTATCCTGGGCTTGATTGCTGCTTCACTAGGATTTTTTCTTTAGTTAAGAGCAATTGATCAATGTCTTTGTTTAATGAGCTCAGAGATTCGGACAATACTAGCGGACTGATTAAGGGTAAGCCTTCAATAGTATTTTCAAGCTCTTTAATTTTTAAGTCATAGCTTGTTTTTAATTTGAATTGATACCTTTCTTCTTTTAGTTTTTTAGCTTCAGGTGTTTCGTCTTCACGAATCGTTTCCTTTTTTATTATATCAAATTCTACAGATCGGGTTTTTACAGTTCCTTTTTTTGATTTAGGACTATTGTTGATTTTTACAGGACTTTCAAAACTGCCTGAACTAGTGCTCTCAAAACTGCCCGAACTGGTACTTTCAAAACTATCTGAACTAGTTATATTATTATTTTCAGGCTCTGAAGCTTTCCAAGTATTATTTACAGGCTCTTGAATGTGCATGCTTTGTCCATAAGCTGAAATAATTTTTTGCATAAGTCCTGCAGTCACTTCATCGTTTAGATCACCCTTATTGAGAGTTCGCAGTGTTTTATTAATTTTAGCGACCAGTTTTCTATTTGATAGCTCTTCCAAGGGTTGTGCTGTAAAGAATTGATTTGAAAATCCATCGCCTAGTGAGGTTAAAAAGTCCTCTCCTTCTATAGTTCCACCCAAATCAGAGATCATTGTTTTCAATAAGAGGGCATAGAAATTTTTATTCAATTTTTTTATGGAATTAAATCTTGAAATAGTCATTTTTTCTGGTGAAACAAGTTTGTCTAGAGTTTCAAGCTCATTAATAATTTGACGATTATCACGGAGCTTTGGATGAGATAAATTAATGTAAGCAACGATACTCTCTAGTTCATGGCTGATTTTTTTAAGCTCAGAGCCCTCTACTTCGGAAAGAATTGCCTCCGTTTTTTTAGATTTTTTCTTGCTTTTAGATTTGATAGTGATATCGCTATTTATAGTTGCGTTCTTAGGTCGCTTTTTTTCAGAGGATTTGAAGTTTTTCTGAGGTTCAGCTGATAAAAGAATCTCAAGTTTTTTGGACTTAATTTTTAATGATTTAATTAATGGCTCCAAGTCCATGAGGGCCTGATTTATGTCATTTACTTGAACCTCATTGAGGTCTTCAAGGACTCCATTAATGTTGTTTTTATACTCTTCTATGTCTTCCAAGTCAGCTATTAGCTTCTTAATATCAGTGTTTTTACCTCGGTAGGCTTGGTATTTTTCCTTGACTTGTTGAGTTAATTTTTCAATATCGTCAATATATGAAGCATATATTTTGTATGTTTCATTCAGAATTTGATCTTGATTATTTTTTTCCATCGCTATTTTTTCTAAATTGTAAGCCGGAATTATTTCAGTCATAAATTTAACAAATTTAGTAGGAATTTCTCCGTTTCTATAGGTCGTTAAAATTTTTGAGGCTTCATCTAGTAGAGAAAGTAACTCATTTTTAGACAGGTTGTTAAGATTAGCAGAAAAAAGGTCCGTTGGTGTTTGCCAATAGCTGGAAATTATACTGGTGAAGGATAAGCTTTCATCTGTTTTTTCACCTAGGTTTGACACCATATGTGTAAGTAATTGATTATAAAGTTTTTTTCTCAATAGGTTCACTGAACGCAGTGTTGCAGATTGCGGATTGATTTCATTCTTTGAATTAATATAAAAGAGAATTTCTTTAATGGTATTCTCAACGTCTGTAGCCCTAAGATCTTGAGGGAGCTGAGAAATTTCCGTTTTAATTATTGTGAATTCTAAGTTTTCATCTATTTTATTCTGCATACATCTACTCCAGTGGCTTAACTTTGCAGTTTTTTTAAATATTCTGTTATTTTATAGGAAAAATATTAGGGAATTATTAAGAAACAATCTCTTTGGTCTTTTTTTATGCAATTAGTTGACAGGGTTATAGTTGAAAAAAATAGATAAAGACACTGGATTTTGCCAAAAAATCATTGCAAAATCGGCGATAACTTTTGATATCTCTACCTATTATGATCTTAAACTTTGCTGAAAAAGTAATCGATGTCTTTTTTGCCTGCTTCCCGCGCAAAATTCCACGCGAGGAAAACGCATCCGAGACTCGCCTTATTGCCCATCGTGGGGCTCATGATAAGAAACTAGGTGTCATCGAAAATACTGATGCTGCCTTTGCCCGCGCTCTAGATTTAGGTTGCTGGGGAATAGAATTTGATGTTCATGAGACTGCTGATGGGATTTTGGTGGTTAATCATGATCCCACCCTGGATAGACTTTGGGGAAAAAGCCTTGCGATCCGCAATTTAAAATTTAAAACTCTGCGCCAATTAGTACCAGAAATACCTAGCCTTGCCGAGGTAGTTGAGCGTTACGGCAAGCGTCTGCATTTATTTATAGAGCTAAAAGCGCCTTTTGTTGCTGAAAAAACCTTGCACGATGAGCTTTACACACTAGCTGGTGGCAAAGACTATCATTTGCTAAGCCTTGATGAACCCTTGTTCTCCACCTTCACCATTTTTCCACCAGCGGTGATGTTACTCGTTCCCGTACATAATAATGTAAGCCAGTTTTGTAAATTGGCGATGCAAAAAAATTATGGCGGAGTATTGGGTCACTATTGGTTATTGAATAACGCAAAGATTGCTAGTCTTAACCTGGCAGAAAAACGAATTGGTGTGGGCATGGTTGATTCACGCAGAGGTTTGTATAGAGAATTAAATCGCGGTTTGTCTTGGGTGTTTTCAGATAGGGTTGAGGTGTTGAGTGATTGTTTGCGAAAGCTGAAAAAGTAAGAATATCCGCTGCATGCTATCTAGCTCTCGCTGTTAAAATATAAGAACACGTAGGTCGGCGCCCCTGGCCCGACATTTCCGAATAACATTCCCTATTGTCGGGCCAGGAGCCTGACCTACGATGTCTGTCCGCTTACCGTGGATTCACCATCTCTGCAGGATTTACATACTCTTTAAATTGTTCCGCGGATAAATAACCAAGGTTAACAGCCGCCTCTTGCAGAGATATATTTTCCTGATGAGCGGTTTTTGCAATTTTAGCAGCTTTGTCATAACCAATATGTTGGTTTAGAGCTGTAACTAGCATCAAAGAATGGTGCAAATAATAGTCAATGACAGCCTGGTTGGCCTGGATTCCGTCAACACAAAACTCCCGGAACGAATTGCAGGAATCAGCCAATAAATTTAATGAATGTAAAACATTAAAAATTATCACCGGCTTAAACACATTGAGCTCAAAATTACCCTGACTCGCTGCAAAAGTAATGGCTGTGTCGTTACCGAAAACTTGAGCACAAACCATAGTCAAGGCTTCGCATTGGGTCGGATTGACCTTGCCTGGCATAATGGATGAGCCTGGTTCATTTTCAGGTAAGATTAATTCACCAATACCACAGCGGGGGCCTGAACCAAGCCAGCGAACATCATTGGCTATCTTCATTAAGGCGCAAGCTAGGGTTTTAAGTGTGCTATGAGCCATCACTAAGGGCTCATGGGAGGCTAGCGCTGCAAATTTATTAGGCGCTGAAATAAAAGGCAGGTTAGCAATTTCGGCAATATTGGTAGCCGCTTTAGCAGCAAATTGCGGATCAGTATTTAAGCCTGTCCCGACAGCCGTACCGCCTAAGGCTAATTCATATAATTCAGGCAGTACTAGTTTAAAACGCAGAACGCAAGCATCAAGCTGTGCCACATAACCTGAGAACTCCTGTCCTAAGGTAAGCGGAACGGCATCTTGTAAATGAGTCCGGCCAATTTTGATGATATTTTTAAAATCATGTACTTTTTTTACTAAAGCTTCGCGCAAATGTTGAACCGCAGGAATTAATTTTTCATGAAAAGCAAGAGCAGTGGCAATATGCATTGCAGTTGGAAAAGTATCATTTGAAGATTGCGACATGTTGACATCATCATTGGGATGAATAGGTGTTTTGCCACCCATTTCCCCTTTAGCCATTTCAATCGCGCGGTTTGAAATCACTTCATTTGCATTCATGTTAGTCTGAGTGCCACTACCAGTTTGCCAGACATGGAGGGGAAAATTCTCATCCAATTTTCCGATACTGACTTCTTCTGACGCCTTAACAATCAAGTCAGTTTTCTCTTTTGAGAGCTTTCCCAATTCAAAATTAGTTAGAGCAGCTGCCTTTTTTAAAATACCAAAGGCATGAATTAATTCAGGCGGCATAAGGTCATGACCAATATTAAAATGGTGGAGTGAACGCTCAGTTTGGGCTCCCCAGTATCGGTCAGCAGGAACCTTAATTTCTCCCATACTGTCCGTTTCAATACGCGTTTTGTTCATATTTAGTTCCGTAAAAAAATAAAACGCTAACATAGCACTAACATTTTTACAGGTATAGTAGAATAGGAAAATAGATTAGATCATTTAGCGAGTGGATGTGAGAGAGGTTCGTATCTATCAAGCCGGTTCTTTTAGCCTTGAGCAAACACTGGAATTATCACCCGAGGCAGGTCAACATGTCGGCGTTGTTTTGCGTATGCAACCAGGCGGTAAGATAACTCTGTTTTGCGGCGATAATTGGGAGTTTTCAGCCCTTCTCCTTGCAGTTCAAAAGAAAAAAGTGACTGTCAAGATTGTCGAAGAACGGGTAATAAATAGGGAATCGCCGCGAAAAATTCATTTGGCGCAAGCAATCTCTAAGGGTGAGCGCATGGAGTTTGTGGTACAAAAAGCAGTAGAGCTTGGAGTTGCCAGCCTTAGTCCTATCCTTACATCGCGCTCAGTGGTTAGACTAGAACCAGAGCGCATGGAAAAAAAATTAGCCCAATGGCAGGCTGTGGCGATAGCCGCTTGTGAGCAATCGGGACGTAATCAGCTACCACTAATATCTAAAGTAGTAACTCTAGATGATTATTTGCAGCACAATGAAGCGCGGTTAAAGTTAGTTTTAGATCCCAAAGAATCAAAAACCTGGCGTGATTATGAGTTTGGCCAATCTGAAATTGCCTTGTTAATCGGCCCAGAAGGTGGCTTTAGTAAGGATGAACTTAAACAAATTTTTTCTCAAGGGTTTAACCCTTTATACCTTGGGCCAAGAATTTTGCGCACGGAGACTGCGGCAATAGCAGCATTGAGTGTATTGCAAGCTGTATGTGGTGATCTATAATTGCAAAGTGATAGAAGGATTCTATTTGTAAGGCAAATTGATAAAAGTTTCCTATATCTGCCATTGGCGGATAATGTTTTAACCATTTAATTAATCAACTGAGGTTTATTCATGAGTGATAATATTAAGACAATTACAGATTCGAATTTTGAGCAAGAAGTAATAAATGCAGGCAAGCCTGTGCTTCTCGATTTTTGGGCTGAATGGTGTGGTCCATGCCGAGCTCTAACGCCGGTTTTGGAAGAAGTAGCTGCAAGCCTTGGTGATAAGATAACTTTTGCCAAGATCAATATTGATGAAAATCCTCAAACTCCTTCTAAATATGGTGTGATGTCTATCCCCACACTTATTCTATTTAAAAATGGTCAGGTAGAAGCTATAAAAATGGGCTTGCTTTCCAAATCACAACTCAGTGCTTTTGTGGAGTCAAATGTTTAAAACCTGTTTATTTATGCGCTCCAACCTGTTTTGGTGGGGTGGATCGCATAAAACTAGTGCATAAAATTAGTGGATCTAATTAAAAAGCTATGTTAGGATTAAGTCTCAATGTGTAGTCATTTTCTCTGACTGTCACTTCAAGCTACTCCAATTATGTTTTTACAACAGTCTACCAATCAAACTATAAAATTGATGAGTAGTTGTGCTAATGACAAAGAGGTAGTACATTTAGTGATCTGAGAAATTGTCTAGATAGCAGACTTCCCAAGTTATCATTCCAATGATTAATTACCCCGGAAAATCAAATTCATTTAACCAATACATCAAGTGAGATCTATGAATCTTAGTGAACTTAAGAAATTACCCATTGCCGATCTTGTCAATATCGCGCAAGAAATGGGGGCTGAAAATACTGCCCGTATGCGCAAACAAGACATCCTTTTTGCCATTTTAAAAGCTCATTCGCACAAGGGTGAAGATATACATGGCGGCGGTGTTTTGGAGGTCTTAACTGACGGTTTCGGCTTTTTGCGTTCCGAAGACGGTTCCTACCAGGCAGGCCCTGATGATATTTATGTTTCACCAAGCCAAATCAGACGATTTGGATTACGTACAGGTGATACGATAACGGGTAAAATTCGATCGCCTAAGGACAATGAGCGCTATTTTGCTTTGTTAAAGGTCGACGAGATTAACTTTGATTCGCCTGAAAGTGCGAAACGCAAAATTCTCTTTGAAAACCTTACGCCTCTATTTGCTAACCAGCGCCTTGTGATGGAACAGGGTAATGGTAGTACAGAAGATCTAACCGCACGTGTTGTCGATTTGTGCGCTCCTTTTGGACGTGGCCAACGTGGTCTCATCGTTTCTCCGCCGAAGGCTGGTAAGACCTTGATGCTACAAAACCTTGCCCATTCAATTGAGAAAAATTACCCTGATTGTTATCTAATTGTTTTATTAATCGACGAACGTCCTGAAGAAGTAACTGAAATGCAACGCTCTGTAAAAGGAGAGGTTGTGGCTAGTACTTTCGATGAGCCCGCTAACCGTCACGTACAAGTTGCGGAAATGGTAATTGAAAAAGCCAAACGATTGGTTGAACATAAACGAGACGTAGTGGTCTTGTTGGATTCAATAACTCGTCTAGCTCGCGCTTATAACACGGTTGTTCCTGCTTCAGGGAAAGTATTAACAGGTGGTGTGGATGCAAATGCTCTGCAACGACCAAAACGACTTTATGGTGCTGCACGGAATATTGAGGAAGGCGGTAGTTTAACTATCATCGCCACAGCCCTTGTTGATACCGGGTCAAAAATGGATGAAGTGATTTATGAAGAGTTTAAGGGAACCGGTAATATGGAAATCCACTTATCTCGTAGTATTTCTGAGCGCCGTGTTTTCCCTGCCATTAACATCAATCGTTCGGGTACTCGCCGTGAAGATTTACTCTTAAGTCCAGAAGACTTACAGCGCACTTGGATTTTACGAAAAATCCTGCAATCAATGGACGAATGCGATGCAATTGAATTTTTACTTGAGCGCATGAAAAATCACAAAACCAATGCTGAATTCTTTGACGCAATGAAACGTCAAGAGTAATAGCTTGACTGTTGCGACTTAAAAAAATGTAGATGCAGTCTTTAAATGCAAGAGTAATTTTCATTAAAAGGCAGTTCATTTTTTACAAATCGTAGCCTGGTTAGCGCGCAGCGATAACCAGGGAACCAGGTCCCACAGTTTATTACAAGGTGTTTGCTAAATTGGGATGATTTTTTTGAGGGTTGTTGGAAGGTTGATTGATAACCTGGTTATCGCTGCGCGCTAACCAGGCTACTCTTAATTGAAAATTCTTTAGGAACAAAGTCCGTAAAAAAAGCTCTCACCCTAGCATTTCTCCTGTCTGAAACGACAGAACAAGAAAAATAAACTCAAAAAGAATTAAAAGACGCCGACTTTATTTCTGTTAAACAGCTGCCTGTGCCATAATTAGCAAATTTTCCGAACTACCTACCCATGAAATACGCTGACCTTCGCGACTTTATTGTCCAATTAGAAACTCGTGGCTTGCTTAAACGAATTAGTTACCCTGTTTCGCCAAATCTTGAGATGACCACCATTAGTGATCGTGTTTTACGAGCGGGTGGACCTGCTCTCCTTTTCACCAATCCTAAAGAAAGCAACATGCCGGTTTTGACCAATTTATTCGGTACAGTTGAGCGAGTGGCACTTGGAATGGGAGAGGAATCTATTAGCGCTTTGCGCGAGGTGGGTAAGCTTTTGGCCGCACTAAAAGAGCCTGATCCGCCTAAGGGGTTTAAAGATGCCTTTTCTAAATTACCTCTGCTAAAACAAGCCCTAAATATGGCGCCTAAATACGTCAGTTCGGCACCCTGTCAGGAGCATGTTTTTGAAGGAGAGGCTGTTGATTTACGCCGATTACCCATTCAAACTTGCTGGCCAGGTGACGTGGCGCCTCTGATTACTTGGGGCTTGGTGACGACCAAAGGGCCACACCAGTCTCGTGAAAATATGGGTATTTATCGTCAGCAATTGCTTGGAAAAAATAAACTCATCATGCGCTGGTTATCACATCGTGGTGGTGCTTTAGATTATCAAGCCTGGCAACAGGTGTATCCTGGTGAACGTTTTCCTCTTGCTGTGACTTTAGGAGCTGATCCAGCTACTTTGTTAGCAGCTGTGACTCCAGTTCCAGATACGTTGTCGGAATATGCATTTGCTGGGTTATTGCGCGGTCAACGCACCCAATTAACGCGATGCCTGGGTAATGATTTATCGGTGCCAGCTAGTGCTGAAATTATTCTAGAGGGATATATTGAAGCAGGTGAAGAGGCTCTCGAAGGTCCCTTTGGCGATCACACGGGTTATTATAATGAAGTGCAATCCTTCCCTGTTTTTACAGTTGAACGCTTAACTCATCGTAGCGAACCTATCTACCATAGCACATACACGGGTCGGCCGCCTGATGAGCCAGCGATTTTAGGTATGGCATTAAATGAGGTTTTCATTCCGCTCTTACAAAAACAATTCCCTGAGATTGTTGATTTTTACTTACCGCCGGAGGGTTGTTCTTATCGACTGGCAGTGGTCACCATTAAAAAGCAATATCCTGGCCATGCAAAACGAATAATGATGGCTGTTTGGTCTTTTTTACGCCAATTTATGTACACAAAATTTGTTATCGTTTGTGACGATGATATTGATGCTCGAAACTGGCAGGATGTGATTTGGGCCATTACCACACGCATGGATCCCTTACGAGACACCTTAATGGTGGACAATACCCCCATAGATTACCTCGATTTTGCTTCTCCTGTTTCAGGTTTAGGCTCAAAAATGGGAATGGATGCAACATCAAAATGGGCGGGCGAAACTCAGCGCGAGTGGGGGAAAGCAATTAAGATGGATAATGAAATTCTTAAGCAGGTTGATAATTATTGGTCGCAGCTTGGATTGAACTTATGAATAAATCTATAATTGCGCAGGTGGAAAATGTTAATCCATTAACCGATTCTATTTTAGGGCTCATCTTAACGCCAGAACGATATATTGAATACCTGGCTGGTCAATATTTAGATATTCTTTTTGCCAATGAGAGGCTTAGCTATTCAATAGCCAACGCGCCTCTAGGTTCTCATAAATATGAATTACATATACGGCACAGCTCAGATAACGCCTCAAATCAACTCTTACTTGCCGAAATCAAACAACGTGGATCATTAACAATCTGCATGCCTTTTGGCGATTGCCATCTCAATAACTTAGATAAGAATAAGCCCATTTTATTCATTGCCGGCGGCACAGGCTTTGCGCCGATTAAGGCCATGATAGAGCAATTGTTCGCTAGCGATGACAAGCGATCTTTTGAATTATTTTGGGGCGCACGCTCCCAAAGTGATTTATATATGCATGAAAAAGTTGTTCACTGGCAAGCTCATGCAAGTCACTTTCGCTATTTTTCATTGCTGCCTAATAGTAGTTCTCAGGATTCATTAGCCTCGATGGTTATTGAACAACATCAGCATGATCTTAATGATTGGCAGTTTGTAATTAGCGGGCCTTTTGATATGGTTTTTGCCACTCGAGATGCTCTTTTAGCAGAAGGCGTGTCAAGTTCGCAACTATTTTCAGATGCCTTTAATTTTGAAAAGAAGGGAGGATAAACGATGGAAACTCTATATCAAATACTTGGATTAATAGGCGCAGGTCTTATTATTTGGATATTATACCGCAGCATTAAAGGCCGTCCTGAGCTATTTAGTCGTGAGAATCTTTCAAAAAGTTTTTCTACAATGGGCTTTTTGGCGGTCATTTTAATTGCTTTTATTGCTCTGCTTGTCTTTATGCTAAGGCATACATAAAAATCTAAGGCCAAAATGCTCTTTAGACAAACTTTTGAATTTGGTGAAAAATTATTATATATGAATCATTAGTTTCCAATGTGATTTATGACACAAAGAGATTATTTATTTATTTTAATAAGTTCTTCATTTTTTCAGTAGCATTGTTTAGCTCCGAAGCAATTTGCGGTTCCATTGCAGAATGACCTGATGCGTCCACAATATGCAATTTTGAACCAGGCCATTTTGAATGTAGCAAAAATGCAGTTTTCGGTGGGGTGATGACGTCATATCTTCCATTTACAAGGATAAGAGGAAGATGATTTATTTTTTCAAGATGATGCATTATTTGATCGGGCTGCAAGAAGTAATGATTCTCTGCGTAATGGCTAAATGTCCTTGCGACACCTAAAATTAACGTCTCATTTCTCAACATATCATCTAAGTTCTTAGATGATGCTGTTAAAAAAGCACAAGTGAGATCAAATTTCATCAATGCTCTTGCAGCGGGTAGAGCAATCTGTCGATCCGGATTTAATATACGTTTATAAAATGACGCTTGCAGATCTGCTTGTTCTTCTATAGGCAGAAAATCCACCATCTCTTGCCATGCATCAGGGAAATTGTTCCTCATCCCCTTCCAAATTTGTTGAGTATCTGCTTCTCTTCCTAGAAATAATCCTCGAAGAATAAAACCTTTTACTTTATTGGGATGCGTTTCACCATATGCCAAGGCTAAGGCACTTCCCCAAGAACCACCAAAAAGAACCCATTGATCAATGTGCAAGTCATTTCTTAAACATTCGATGTCATTGATCAAATCTTGAGTTGTATTTTCCCTCATTTCAGTAAAGGGTTGAGAACGACCAGCACCTCTTTGATCCAGCAAGATAACTCGCCAATATTTTAAATCAAAAAATGTTGTATCATGCGGACTGCTACCCGCGCCAGGCCCTCCATGCAAAACAATCACAGGAACACCCGTAGGATTACCATACTCCGCGTACCATAATACATGGACTGGAGATACTCTCAAAGCTCCCTCATGAAATGGTGGATGTCCTTCTGGTGATGCGGATGAGCAACAAATTTTCAGAATAATTAGACAAATTGCTGTACTTATTATCACAAATAGTAGAAATAAATAGGATATTTTAATCATCTTGATAGCTCTCAAAATTCTGGATAATAATGGGGTTTCAATATTTAGATAATGATAAGTTAATAGAAACTATTGCAACAGAAGAAAAATTCAAACAATCGATTCATTTTCAGCTGTAGCCTAAGAAGGTAAAGGGTTGTTTAAGATGCTGGGAACTAATGGCGACTTTTATTGGGACTATAATTACCTTGTTGTTCCTTGAGGTATTTTTTTACATTAGGATTTGCAATGGCTGACGGGCTGGGGTCCCTTTTTAATAGGCATTCTTCAACGTAAGTCATGTGGCTAGTGTTATCAACCAACAGCCGATACCAGGGATTTCGTGTCGCAAATTTGCGTTTATTGGCCTGTGGATTATAACGACCAGAGGCTTGGAAAAAGGGGTCAACATCGACAATTACTGCGCGATATCTATGATTA
>JACCWL010000312.1 GCA_013697645.1 Tatlockia sp.
CGGGCCAGGGGCGCCGACCTACGCGTGCTAACCACTTTATGTGGCAGACCTAAGGAAGACATTATATTTAGCCTTATGATAAAATTCTATTAAGATGGCGCTGGTCCGATTTAAGAGGTTTAAAAATGCAGCCTTGTTTTTTTATTTTTGGGATGGGCTATACTGCAGAGTTTTTAGCTCAAAAACTCGCTAAATCTAATTTTAAGGTTATCGGAACAACAAGAGATGAAGAAAAACTAGAAAAAGCTCATTCATCAAATTATCAGCTTATACATTATCAAGACTCGGATCTATGTTCTTATCTTAAGTCTTCTAGTCACATTCTACTGAGCGCTCCACCCACATTGGAAAGAGGCGATCCTGTACTTGCTGATTATGGGGATGAGCTTAAAAAATTGTCTCTCCTTAAATGGTTAGGCTATCTCTCATCAACTAGTGTTTATGGTGATCATCAAAGCGGGTGGGTCAATGAATTATCTCCTTCCTTGTCGGTTGGCAAACAAGGCCAATTACGACTCCAAGCGGAAAAGGATTGGCTGAATTTTTCACAACATTCTAAGATCCCCTTGCATATCTTTCGTTTGGCTGGAATTTATGGGCCAAATCGAAACGCACTTTCACGCATTCAAACCGGTAAAGAGTATAGTATTTTTAAAGAAGGACAATTTTTTTCAAGAATTCATGTCGAAGATCTTGCCTGCCTGCTGCTCGCCTCAAGTACAAAACCAAAGCCATTCTCAATTTATAACCTCGCTGATGACGAACCAGCACCGTCACATATAGTTGATGCTTATGCCGCAGCCCTATTGCATAGGCCTCCACTTCCGCTTATTCCCTATGAATTAGCAAAATTATCAGTCAGGGAAAAGGATTTTTATGCAAATAATCGACGTGTGTCTAATGCAAAAATAAAAAAAGAATTTGCTCTTGAGTTGCTTTATCCTACTTACCGTGAAGGGCTAAGGCAACTTTATAAATTATGGATGGATGAAAATGACCAAACCAGCACCTAATGAAATTCAAGAAACAATCCAGCACTGGAAGCAGATCTCTACAGTTATTCATGAGCCGCAAAATCGAGATGATTATAAACAGTTATCTAGAGTACTTGATATGGTAGGCGAAGATGAATCCCATGAATTGATAGGGCTTGTGGATGTAATTAGCCCTATGATTGCTAAGTATGATGAAGAACACTATGAATCGTTAGAAAAAGGAACCGGGCTTGATGCTCTAAAATATCTAATGGAAGAGCATCATTTGAAGCAGACCGACCTCAAATATGAGCTCGGTAGTCAGGGTTGGTTTCTGAAATTTTAAATGGTAAGCGTAAGTTAAATGTCACTCAGATTAAAAAATTATCTGAACGATTTAAGGTATCTTCTTCTACATTTATTGATTGAATAGGTGCTTGCAATTGCTGCCAGGAAAGTGCCAAACAGAAATAATTAATAATTCGAATTACATCTTTAGGAAATAGAGGAAAGTATTTGTAGTCAAGTTGGGGGAATGTGCGGCTCGCAAAAAGATAAAAGGTGTTTAAAGATTCTAATCGTTGGTGTTTTTCAACGATTATTTCTTTCTTTTGTTGAAATAAATCCGAATCTTTAAATGCTTTAAAAAAGTATGAGTCACGGTGTTTTTTATAAGAACTAATTTGTTTCTCTGTACTTTCAACTAAGGTAAATTCCATAGTTTTATAAACTTTTGGTTTGCATGTTTCTACTATATCGCTAGTATTTTCAGCTTCTAAAGCCTCTTTCAGATTATTTATTTTATAGAATTCATCGGTCGCAGTATAAGTAAATTGCAAAGACCAATTGGTTATAAGTTGTGTTATCACCTCATAGGCAAATATGGAAGGCTCAACTAATAAGGTGTGTAAGCTATTTAAAAGAATTTCTGTTATAAAATAAAGTGCAAAGTAAATGAATGTGGCCACAGCTAAGACAAGATAAACAGAACTTAAAATAATGTGCAAAATAATTTCTTTAGAATGAGAAAGGCTGCTAATTATTCGATCAAATATAAATGAAATGATAATTACAATAGGAGTGAGTAATTTTGTAAGGTATAAAAAAGGATTTAAACGATTCGCTCCCCATCGTTGCTTTTCACGAAATATTATCTGCAATAAACCTACCGCACTCGAATCAATAACGCTATGTACTATCGATTCAAAAGTACGATGAAAAAGATGAGCAAGAATGCTCAGAATATTGGATTTAAAAAAATCATCGTCCACGCGAGTCATAATTGAAAATAAAGTCATTCTAGCTAAAAAGGGTTCAGTGCCGGGAAAGAATGAAAGGAAAAAGCCAAAACCAAAATATCGTCTAATCTGTTTTTTATAGATGGATTTGGCGGCTATTGCTTCATCATCGAGCATTTGCTGTTTCTCTTCATGCCATTCATCGAAATCGATATATAGATTAATCTTTGAATTTATGAAGAAAAAAGTTAAAAGTTTATTAAGAAATTCCATGATCGACCAAAAAATAAAATGCAAAGTACATTATTTTAATCATTGTGTAAAGGTTTAGAACGGCTTTATTGCAATTTGAGTAACCAAAATGTAAAAAAATCGTTAATATTACCTCTACACTTCTCTTTTGTGTGCAATTAATATACAATTTGCTTTCGGATTGAATCATCACACTGGACGTGGAAGCAATTAAACGAACATGCGAGGTATGATGATTAACTTAACGACTTTGTTCTCGATGGTTATAGCTAACTTTTCACCAGTTGCCCTAAACACAACTGTCCAACCAATAAATCACCCGAGTGAGCAGGTTGAAATACAAAGGCTAAGCCAATCAGCACCTAAATTAAATAAACAAGCCCTTAAGTATGCATTAAGAGCCTATACAAGAGCTAATTCCCAAGGGGAAGTTAAAAACCCGGTCTTAACTGTTATCGACTTTTCTCTGCCTTCAAACCAACAGCGCATGTGGATTTTTGATATGACTAATGAAAAATTAGCCTTTAAAACCTATGTTGCACATGGTAAAAACTCAGGTACAGGAGCAGTTCCGGATAGTTTTTCTAATGTTAAAGATAGCAAACAATCTAGCCTTGGGACCTATATCACTAAAGATACCTACATAGGACATAAAGGCTATTCTTTACACCTTGAAGGTTTAGAGAAAGGGTTAAACTCTAATGCCCATGATCGACACGTGGTGATTCATGGCGCTTGGTATGTTGAACCTACCTATATCAAAAAACAAGGCCGTGCTGGGTCTTCCTGGGGA
>JACCWL010000002.1 GCA_013697645.1 Tatlockia sp.
TTGCTTTTTCAAAAAAATACAAAAAAACGTGTCAAGAACTATTTTACTTTTTTACGAAAAATCACTTTTCTCAAATTTCATCACCACGAACCGACCCGCAGGGGAGAATTGTGGTGAATGGTTACTATGGAATTTTCGAGACTGTTCTAAAAGACTCCTATCATGAACCTCTTGACCATTAATTATAAAAAAATTTTATTAGGATTGCTTTTCCCCTCGAAATGGCTCTAAAAACAGAAATATAATTTTGCCCCCTATCGTGTCCGTTGCGCATCGGTTTTTAAAAAAAGAACATTATGTGTATAATAAGTTCTTTTATTTACTGTTAATCATTTTTCCATTATTTAGAACGAAATAAATCAAGGAGAAACTATGGGTTTAAGTAAGGGCAGATTAAAAATCTCGCCAGAAAAATTAAAAAATAGTTTTAATTATTTGAATTATCAATTAATTACGAGTAATGATTACTATAAATATGCAATTGATGAATTAACGAAAGAAAACTTACAAAAATGGTCAAATTTTTCAAAAACGATCGAAATTCCATTTAAATTAGGCAAATTCAATAATGAAGAGCATTATCTAAAGACCTTAAGGCTTGTTCTTGCTTCAACCCATGAAACACGAAATAGAATACTCTTTTTTGTAAATGAAATACTTCCTGTTATCAATCCACTGGGCTCATTATTGGATATCGGGCCAGGAGATGGTTCATTAACGCTAGCATTAGCGCATCATTTTAGAAAGATTGCTGCGGTCGATCCTAATCTTCATATCTTAAATCATTTGAAAACGCTACTACCTTCTTCAAATGATTTCATACTGATTCCGGAGAGTATTTTAAATGCTCAATTGCAAACAGAATGCAATAACCTTGTTGTTTTATCGCATATGTTATACTACATTGATCCCAAATTCTGGATTGAGATCATTAGCTCAGCGTATAGTAGCCTTAATGAAAATGGAGTTTTGGTTATTGTAATGGGTGGAGATGAATTAGGAAAAGCGGAATTAATTAATCATTTTGGTGGGGAAACATTGAGAATAGACCAGTTAGCTAAAGAGTGTCTTAAAGAGTATGGGAAAGCTAATGTTAATTTGTATGCTTCTAATGAATCGTTTGTAACATCCACTCACGAAGCAATGCTTCATATCTCTGCCTTTATGTTAGCTGACGCTAATATATCAACCTCAAAAGAAAACTTAAGCCTATATATTAATCAAAGATTTCATTATTCCGAGAGTCATTTTGAGTTAACAACCCTCCAGAAATATATAGTGATTAGGAAAAATACTTTAAAGGATAATTTGTATGAATTTGAAACAATCAATACTGCAAATTAATCAGAAAATCAATGATCATGCCAAGCAATTCACACAACCCTATTTTACTTTTGCTATTTTTGGTATTATTACGTACCCTTTTTATTATTGGCTATGGAGAGTTGCAGCCTCTCAGGGTTATGAAAATCTTGAACTCCGGTTAATCACGGTTTTTCTCTGCGTACTATTACTCTTAAAAGATTATTGGCCTGAAAAATGGCAGCAATTTTACCCTGTATTTTGGTACTTAACACTTTTATATAGTCTGCCGTTTCTTTTTACTTTTCTCTTACTAAAGAACCATATGTCCTATACGTTCTCGATGAACGTGATGACAGTCTTAGTTTTATCCGTTTTATTATTGGATTTATTGTCTCTTTTTATCATATTAACGTTAGGAATAGGTTTTGGGATTATAGCTTTTTTAGGAACTGGCGGGATACTAGATTTGCCACAAAATGCTACAGTAATTTTTATCACCTATGGGTCGATACTGTTTTTTGGATCGGTTTTTTCTTATCGTAAAGATCAACTTAAAGAAAGAGAAAAGAGAATAGCTGCTGAAGCAGCAAACCAAGCCAAAGCTGACTTTATTAGCAACATGGAGCATGATTTAAGAACCCCTTTTTCTGGTATACATGGAATTGCTAGTTTTCTTTATGAATTAGAGACTGATCCTTCAAAAACAGAATATTTAAAATTAATGATTGAAAGTTGTTCCCAATGGGAAAATATCCACAATCGTATACTCGCGGCACTTTTAAACAAAAAACCCCACTACATACAAAAAGAAACGGTTTTTATTGCAAATGAACTAGCTGAAATTAAGGCTATGATGGCTGCTACTCTCCACTTAAAAAAATTAAAATTTATTATTGAGGAAATACCAAAGGATCTAGAAAAAATTGAAACCGATAAAATGAAATTTGATTTAATTTTAACTAATTTGATAAGCAATGCCATCAATTTTACTGTAAAAGGCACAATTAAAATCACTGTTTCTCGTGAAGGAAATCGGTGGAACATTCAAATCATTGATACAGGCATTGGAATACCTGCAGACAAACTTGACTATATTTTTGAGCAGTTCACTAAGCTTTCAAGATCAAACAAGTATGGTTCAAATTTTAAGGGGGTAGGGTTAGGTTTATACACGGCTCGTCAACATGCGCAATTGATTGGAGCTTCAATTAGCGTTGAAAGCAAATTAGGAGAAGGTTCCGTATTTACTTTATCACTACCAATCAGTATTTAAAATAATGGGATAAAACTTTCTTTGCCTTATCAGCAGTGAACGGTTTACAAATGACCTCGCTCATTCCATTTTTAAGACATTTGTCATGCTCTTCTTCATTTTCATTAGCAGTCACAGCGACTATCGGTACTATATGATTAGGATGTTCTTTTATATTCTCCGCTCTTATTTTTTTTGTCGCTTCTATTCCATCTATACCCGGTAGGCCTAAGTCCATCAAAATTAAATCGTAGATTTGCTTGCTAGCTAAATCAATAGCTTTCTCACCTGAATCAACACAATCTACCGTACAGTCAAGACGCTCTAAAATTCCTTTTTGAACAGTTGTTGCAACTAAATTATCTTCTACTAGTAGAATATGCTTTTGCCCTGTACTCATTACTATTCCTTATTAATTGCGAATATATTGAATTATAGACAGAATCTCCTGAAGATGGCTATTTAAAACCCGCTGAGGGGCGGCGCAGTTTTTAAAAAACATTAAAAATCAGCTAATTATTGCAAAATGGTTTTACTAAATTAAAAAAGACAATTAATGATCATGTCAGGTTACCACTCGTGCGGTTTTCCACTGGAATTTTAGTATTTTCCTCATGCCGCCTTTAGCAGGCTTTGCGGTTTCAGTTGCTACAGGCATCTTTTTTGGATTTTACCCCGCCAAGCGAGCTGCTAATTTAGAGCCGATGGCTTCTTTGCGTAGTGAGTAATGTTACATACTGGTTATGAAAAATTGAAATTTGTGGCTGTTTTGGATAAAAATTCTATACATGACAACAAATCTGTCATGCCCGCGTAGGCGGGCAACCATTTCTGCTTGGGCAGAGGAAGTGAATTTTAGCAACCAACGGGAATGAAAATGGAAGAGGCAATAGAAAATAAACTTGAAGCAGTGGCTTAATATAAGCATTAGATTAATTTGGTGGATGGTTGCCCGCCTACGCGGGCATGACAGATTTTTGTCATTCACGGACCACTGTTAGAAATATTACTGGTCTGACAGGTCCCGAAATTCCTGATACATTTGGTTGATGTCAGCATAAAATTCGTCACTTAAAGCATCTCCTTTCACTTTTGCGAGCTTTTTATCAAGTTTGATATAACCGTCTAACCATTCTAAGCAGTTGTCTTTGCCCACATAGTTCATGTGAGCCGTTCTAGGCTCAAGCTCTTTGATGAGCTGTTCGTAACTTTTAAATTGGACATCATTGGCATTAAGCCCTTGAGCAATGGGGAGCGACTGCCAGACTAATCGCATGTGATTGGCAAGTTGTTCTGATTCAGTGACATAAAGAATGGGGAATTTGTCTTCAGCAAGGGTTTGGACGTAATGAGATAAACTTGATAAAGCTACACAAGATTTCCCAGAGCCTGCGGCTCCGCTG